>CAYVGW010000176.1:0-8293 GCA_964450895.1 uncultured Occallatibacter sp.
AAAGCGAGGGACCGGGGGCACCCTCTGCGGATTCTTTCCATCCCAGGTCCCCAAATGCAAGGGACCAGGGGCACCCGCAGCGAATTCTTTCCATCCCAGGTCCCCAAATGCAAGGGACCGGGGGCACCCTCTGCGGATTCTTTCCATCCCAGGTCCCCAAAAGCGAGGGACCGGGGGCACCCTCTGCGGATTCTTTCCATCCCAGGTCCCCAAATGCAAGGGACCAGGGGCACCCGCAGCGAATTCTTTCCATCCCAGGTCCCCAAATGCGAGGGACCGGGGGCACCCGCAGCGGGTTTATGAAATCTCACCGGGACCGGGGCACCCGCAAATGCGACACGATTGGAGTCCAACCTTGCGGCAAAACCGCACAGATCCGAAACCTGCTTACTCCGCTTCCTTGCTCTCCGCGACCGCTTCCTTGGCCGGGTCGAGGGTGTGGAAGCCTTCGGTTTTGGCGGCATCCAGCAGCAGCGGCGAGGCGGAGACAAAGATGATCTCCGTGCCCTGGAACATATCGCGGGCGACGATGGCGGCGGCCAGTTGCAGGCTGTCCGGCCAGCGCAGCGTGGTGCGGTCCAGAAGCAGGCGGGCGGCCTCGAGGACCGCTGGGTTGAGCGGCTCCTGGACCATGCGGGCGGCTTCGGTGCGCAGAATCTCCAGCGCCGCCGCGGCGTCTTCGGCGCTCAGGGCGCCGGAGCGCTCGCGCCGCCGGATGGCCGCGTAGACCTCGAGCGGCGTGGAGGCGGAGATCAGCTTGCGGTTGTCCTCGACCGCCTCCATCAGGCGGATCAGCTCGCTGGTGCCCTGCTCCTGGACGAAGAGCTTGGCGAAGGCCGTGGCTTCAAGAAAGTAGCAGCTCACAGATTCCCCCGTTCCTCTTCAATGGCCTCGGCGATGGTGGTTTCGCCCTGCGCCGCCACCGGGTGGAAGCGTTGCGCCTCTTCCGGCATTCCGGCTTCGGCGCGGTTGAGGCGGATGGTGGTGGTGGGATAGGCCGGGGTCTTGGGGTTGGCGATCTTGCTGGTGACCACAACGCCGCGCTGGATGGCCTCGGCCAGAACCGCTTGACGCGACTCCGGATGCTGATTCCAGCGGTAGGACTTGCGTGGCAGGAAGGAATCGCGGAACCACTTGAGGGCGATAAAGGCGTGTCCGCCGCGCTCGGCCTCGGCCAGGGCGGTACACAGTTCTTTCACGCGAGCGTCCACATCGGCGGGAAGCTGCGACTCCTGGCCGTCGTCGTCCCCGTCGGGCAGGCTGCTGGCGGCAACCGCGCGCGGCGCGCGGGCAGGACGCGGCGAAGGTTCCTCGCCGTCGATGCGCTCGAAGTAAATGCGCACCTCGTCTTCTTCCGGCGACCACGTATCGGCGGAGGCGTTGCGGCGTTTGCTGCGGCCGTTTTCACCGCACAGTTCGACAATTGCCTGGTAGCCCGGAGGCGCCAGAAAAGGCAAGGCCGGCAGCAGGCCTTGCTCGGTTGTGGAAGCCAATTCGTTCAGGGCGTCCTCGATGATCTCTTCCGCATCGGGAATGGTCAGATTATTCTCATATCCGCTGCTTTGCGCAGCTTTTGTCGATTTCATTCTTCCTTCTCCGTATGCCGCTTCTTGTTGCCCCCCTGCGCCGCGCACTCTCCGGAAGGCTTCATCGCCTGACTCTGGAGCGTGCGCCGCGTACCGGCAAAAACAAGCAGCCTTAGTTTAAAACTCAATTCATTTCACTCAGAGAAAGCCTGCCCATCTCCTGGCAAGCGGTTGCATCTCCCGTTAAAGCTAAGGCGGTTCATGGCGATTGCGGGACTGGATGCCTGCATATAGACCATATTCCGCTGGTTTCGTCCTGCGCAGATGAATTCAAGGAATGCTCTAGCTAGTCCTTCAGGTCGAAGCTATTAATCTCCAGTGTAACTGAATTGTACCGTTTGGCGGCAGCGAAATCAAAAAATCTCTGCCCGCCAAGCTCATATTCTTTCCGGGTTGCCGCGGCAAACTTAGGCCGGAGACGGCATGAAACATCCTGATTCCGCATTCTCCGGCCAACTTTCCCGCTTTTTTCCAGGCAACCCGCCACCTCGCTCCGTACAATAAGGATATGCGCCGCAGTCTCCTCTTGCTGCTCTTTTTCTGCCCGGTGATCTTGCCCGTCCGCGCCGTCGAGCCATCCTTCGATCTGACTGGGCCCAAGGTGGATGTTCATGTAAAGCGTGGGGCGGTCACGCTGCCCATCGGCGAGACCCCCAACCTGCTGGCCGGCGACCGGCTCTGGATTCACCCCGACTTTCCCGAGAGCCAGTCGGCTCATTATGTGCTGATTGTCGCTTTTCTGCGCGGGGCCACCAATCCGCCTCCGCCGGAGTGGTTCACCCGCGTCGAGACCTGGAGCCGTCAGGCGCGCGAAGAAGGCGTCTTCGTGACCGTGCCCCAGGAGGCGCAGCAAGCCCTGCTCTTCCTGGCCCCGGAGACCGGAGGCGACTTCAGCACCTTGCGCACGGCGGTACGCGGCCGCCCCGGCGCATTTGTCCGCGCGGTGCAGGATTTGCAGGCCGCCAGTTGGGACCGCATGCGCCTGGACGCTTATCTGGCCGAGGTCAAGGAGACCTCGCAGACCGACCCCGGCCTGCTCAAAGAGCGCGCCGAGCGGGCGGCGCGCAGCCTGGGCATTCGCCTGGACCAGCAATGCTTTGACAAACCCAGCGATCAACAGGCTCCTTGCCTGTTGCAACGTACCGACGCCATGGTGCTGGACGACACCAATGCACAATCGCTGGTGGATCAGTTGACCAGCGGCTCCAGCGCGGACCTGATGAATCAACTGAGCAGTTCCAGCTTGGGCAGGGGCGGCGCGTACAGCCCCTACGTGGGCGCAATCGTGGACACGGCGCGCATTCTCGGCTCTCTGCACACCGCCCATTTTCAGTACATTCCCGCGCTGGCTCTGCCCGTCAAAGATACCCTCAATCTACGTCTGAATGTGCCTCCCTCCTTCCGCAATCCAAAGTCCGTGGTGGTGGTGGCCCTGCCGCCAGTGGGCGCCTCCAAGCCGCCGCCGCTGCATCCGGTCAATCCCGCGGAGCGCTTTTGCGCCCAGAAAACCGGCTTGGTGCTGCCCGCCGAGGGCGCGCCTCTGGTCTTCGCCACACAGCTTGCGCACGAGCTCATCCTGCGCATCGAGAGCAAAGCTGGAGCGATAGAGTTGCCGTTGAAGGCCGATCCCTCGCTGGGCGGTTTGGTGCTGGAGCACCCCGCCCCCGCGCTGCCGGAGGGCGAGTTGACCGGCGCCCTGCGCGGTAAGTGGGGCTTCGACGACTGGGAGGGGCCGCGCTTTCACCTGCGCGCCTCTCTGCCCGGCAAGTGGAGCCTGACGTCCGCCGACCTGTCGGCCTTGGTGGTGGGCCGCGACGACACCCTGCACATCGAGGGCGAAAATGCCCTTTGCGTCGAGCGGATCAGTCTTGAGAACAAGGCCGAGCCAGCGGCCCCGGCTCCCCCACTCAAGCTCGCCTGGAAGTCCCCCAAGGGGGAGCTGTTGGAGGTGGTGGTCCCCATGAAGGAGGCCGCGCCGGGGGCGGTCAACCTGCAAATCTATCAGTATGGTCTGGAAAAGCCCGACCTGCTGCCGATGGAGGCCTACGCCGAGGCCGCCGCGCTGGACCGCATGACCCTGAGCGCCGGGGACTCCGAGGCCCTGCTCAAAGGCAATCGCCTGGATGAAGTCGCCAAGGTCACTTTGAACGGCATCCTCTTTAGCCCCGTCCAGCTCAGCCGCGTGCTGGACTCCGACCAGTTGACCCTGACCGCCAACTCTTCCACCGCCGCTCTGGAGCCGGGCAAGCGCGTCTCGGCCTCGGTTCTGCTCCAGGATGGACGCGAATTGCGCGTGGCCGTCACCGTTGAGCTGCCCCACCCGCGGGTTACGCTGCTCAGCAAAGGCACCCAGGAGGACCTCTCCGCGCAGCCTTCGCCGGTACAACTGGGAAGCCCGGAAGACCTGCCCATCGACCGTAAGCTGGTCTTTTTCCTGCGCGCCGGCCTGCCGGCAACCATTCCACGCGATGAAAAAGTCGAGGTGGCCGCAGTCGACGGCAGCTTCAGCACAACGCTCTCGCTCAGCGACGGAGGCCTGATGCTGGAAGACGCCAAGACTGCGCTTGGAGTTTTGGAACCTCTGGCCCGCTTCGGCTCTTCGGCCTACGGGCCGCTGCGCATACGGGTGGTTTCCGCCGCCGGGGTCAGCGGCGATTGGATGCCGCTGGGAACACTGGTCCGGCTGCCCGGCTTCAAGGAGCTGCGCTGCCCCCGCAACCCGGCCAAGCCCTGCACGCTGACCGGGACGAATCTCTTTTTGGCCGCATCCATCGCCGCCACCCAGGAGTTCGACAACCCGGCCGATCTGCCGCGGGAGTTTACCGGAACCCAGGTGAGCGTTCCGCATCCGGTGAACGGAGTGCTTTACCTGAAGCTACGCGACGATCCAGAGACGGTGCAGAGCTTGACTCTGCCGGTGACGGTGGTGAGTGCGGCAGCCATCGCAACGGCGCAGACTCCGCCTGGATCAGCGCAGCCCGCACCGGAGAAAAACGCACCATGAGTGCTGTTTGGGAATACGTTTGTGATCCGACCTGTATGTGCAGCGCCGGCCTCCTGGCCGACTGTCGCGTGGACCTCCCGGTCCACGCCGCACTCCACACAATGAGGAAAACGCTCTCGTTTTCAGTCCGCATGCAATTGGTTATGAATCATGAACCAGCGCGGACGAGGACGTCCGCGCTACAGCCGACCGGGAGGTCGGCGCTACATTCCGGTGATTCCTTCTTCATGCGGTCACGAAACTAGTTGAAATACGCCTTGTTCTTCTCGGCGAAGTGTTCCTTGCCGGCCGGCAGTTCGTCCTCAACGAAGATGGCGCTGGAGGGGCAGATCGAGGCGCAGTTGCCGCAATCGATGCACTCATCCGGGTTGATGAAAAGCTGGGAGACGCCCGCGGCGGCGGCGTCATTGGCGGAAGCGGGCGCAATCGCCGCCGTGGCACACTCAGAGGCACAGATGTAGTCCTTGGTGCAGGCATCAGTAATCACATAAGCCATGGTGAAACTCCTTGATCGGGTGAGCGCTCTCGGCACTCTCGTCCTGGTTCAAGGCTACCGGGCTTTGGCCTGCCTGCTCCGTGACTCAGGTCACACTCTGGAAGACTCATTTCAAGAGCCGGGGCAATTACGCCAGGGTACATCCTTCACAGTTTTACAGTTTCACAGTAAATAGGGGGGGGAGGGGGTACCTTACACCTCATTCGGGCCGGCCGCTTCGGGAAGGCCGATCCGCATTCAGGAGAGATGGCTTCAGAGTAGCAGAATGGTCGAAATTCTCTGCAAAACGACGAGGCGGGGGCGATACTTGGAACCGATTGAAAAAAGATGGAGTGTTCCCGCTGGGTGGCGTGATCCGATAGCGTGAGGGGAGAGCAAGGCGATAAGATCAGAGGCAAGAGGAAGGCGCGATGCCCGATACGCTGGCGGGAAGATTGAAGTGGGAGCGGACCGGAACGGGCATTCGCGTGGAGATTCCCGCGCGGCTGGATTGGAGTTTATTGTTTTTGGGTTTCTGGCTGGTTTTCTGGTGGCATCCTTGGCGAGAGACCATGGTTGAGGTATTTCTCAATCACAAAGGCGGCGCATTCCTGCAATTCTGGCTTGCAGGCTGGACTGCTGGAGGCTGCTATGCCGCCACCTTCATTATTTGGAGCCTGACTGGCCGGTCCACGGTTGTTCTTGATCCCTGCCAACTGGAGATCACGCGCGCAGTCCTCGGATTCCCATTGAATTGCCGGAGATATACGACCTCTGAAGTTTGCAATTTGAGATTCGTTCCCGCCATGAAAAAAGGCAGGGGTTCATCTCCAAGCAAAATCAGCTTTGAAGCCGGGAACAAGACGCGCGGCTTTGCCTCGGGGATAAGTGACAGTGAAGCTTATGCTTTGATTCATAAAATGCGGGAAGTCTATCAATTCCCCATGGAAAGCTGGCTTGAAGAAAATTGGAAGCCGTAACGCGCGCGCGCGCATTTATCCTGTTTGTGTAGAGTCCCCACCGGCGTTGCCGACCCACGGTGCATGGAACTGGTGTGGGCGAGGACGCCCACACGACAGCCGGTCTGGAGACCGGCGCTACCTTCCAAAGGTTCGGCCTCTGTACTGTTCCCTCAGTCCCTCAGTCCCTAGTCCCTCAGTCCCTAGTCCTTAGTCCCTGCCTCTTCCGCTTCCAGCGGATCATTGTCGCGGTCGGTGGCTTCCGCCAGCGCGGCCAAACGCGCCGCCAGTTCCGGCGTCCAGCAAGACTCCGGGGCGCGCCAGTGCCAGTTGCCGCAAGCCACGGCGGGGGTGTTCATGCGGGCCTCGGCGCCCAGCTCCAGCAGATCCTGCGCGGGAATCACAGCCATCTGCGCCACGCTCGCTTCGACGGCGCGAATCAGCGGCCAAACCGGATGATTGTCCTTCATGCCGGTGTAGGTCTCGACGGTCGAGCGCTCCTCGTCGCTGGCTGTCTGCCACCAGCCTTGGGTGGTGTTGTTGTCGTGCGTGCCGGTGTAAGCCACGGTGTCCGGCGTCATGCGATGGGGCAAGTGGATGTGCGCGCCCTGGTTACTGAAGCCGAATTGCAGCACCTTCATTCCGGGCAGGCCGAGTTCGGTGCGCAGCGCTTCAACCTCCGGCGTGATGACGCCGAGATCTTCCGCCAGCAGCGGAAGGGGGCCGAGGGCGGCCTCGAGCGCGTGGAACAGCTCGAGTCCGGGCGCTTTGATCCACTCGCCCTTGACGGCGGTTTCCTCTGTGGCGGGGATCGACCAGTAGGCCTCGAAGCCGCGGAAGTGGTCCAGGCGGACGATGTCGTAGAGCCGGCAGGCGCGGCGCAGGCGCTCGATCCACCAGCCAAAGCCCTGCTGGGCCAGCACATCCCAGCGATAGAGCGGGTTGCCCCAGCGCTGGCCGGTGGGGGAGAAATAGTCCGGCGGAACACCGGCGACGTGCGTGGGCTGGAGCGTGCTGTCCAGCTCGAAAAGCTCCGGATGGACCCAGACGTCGGCTGAATCCATATTGACGAAGATGGCCACGTCGCCCAAGATGCGGATGGATTTTTCGGCGGCGGCCTCGCGCAGGTTGTTCCATTGCAGGTCGAAGGCGAATTGCAGCACCTTCTCTTCGGCGATGCGATGGACGTGCCTTTCCAGGGCGTGGGCCAGCGCCTCCGGCTCGCGGCGGCGCAGCGGCTCCGGCCACACGGTCCAGGCACCGGTGGAGAACTGGCGGCGCAGCTCGGCGTAGAGGGCGTAATCGTCCAGCCAGTCCGACTCGGCGCGGCAGAACTTCTGATAGCGTGCCCACTGCGGGGCGAAACCGGGATCTTTGGGGGCGCGGTCGAGGAAGTTGCGCGCCGCTTCATCCAGCAGCTTGACCTTGCGCCACTCGATCTCCTCAAAGTTGACCGGCCCGCCGCGCACGCCTTGATGCACGATGCGCTCCGGGGCGATCCATCCCCATTCAGCCAGAATCTCCAGGCTGATCAGGAAGGGATTGCCGGCGAAGGCCGAGGTTCCGGCGTAGGGCGAGTTGCCGTAGCCTGTGGGGCAGAGCGGCAAAACCTGCCAGACGTGCTGCTTGGCTTGGGCGAGGAAGTCGAGAAAATCATAGGCGGCGGGGCCAAGGTCGCCGATGCCGCCCAGGGAGGGTAGCGAGGTGACGTGCAGCAGAACTGCGGAGGATCGCTGAAATTGCATCTTCCTATTATCAGGCCGTTTGGGCGGCTGTCTGGCGGTGATTTGCAAGGAATTGGCGGCTGGAGTTCCGTTTATGAAGAGATTCCCATTTTTGCCGGATGCGTCCGCACTGGACGGAATCAAAGGAATTTTTCAACAAGGAAGAGATATGCGTGGACCGGGAGGTCCACGCGACAGCCGGTCTGGAGACCGGCGCTACAATCGGCCGGCGCTACAATAGGCCGGCGCTACAATGGCCCGGCGCTACAATGGCGCAACGATATGGGTTGGCGGCGCCGACCGGGCGCACACGCAAGAACGGGACAGCGTTGCCGCTGTCCCGTTCTTTGAAGCGCTTCAAGCTGCTTCCGGTTGGGAAGCTTAGATGGCCTGAACGTTCTCAGCCTGCCAGCCCTTGGGGCCCTTGGTGACATTAAACTGGACGCGCTGGCCCTCTTGCAGCGAGCGGAAGCCGCTGGACTGGATGGCGGTGTGATGAACGAAGACGTCCTCGCCGTTTTCGCGGCTCAGAAATCCAAAACCCT
>CAYVGW010000177.1:0-8220 GCA_964450895.1 uncultured Occallatibacter sp.
TGCAAAACCTTTATGCGCCGGTTCGATCCCGGCCCGCGCCTCCAATCCTTTCAACTCTTTTGATGAAAGTTCTATAACAGTGCAGGGTGTGCGTTGAGCGCGGATTCGAACTCCCTTCTCACCCAATTATAGAAAAATTGCCTGAGAATTCCTCGATGAATGGCCTTCCAGATTTCAATTCTGAGACCTGGAAGGTCATTCGCTGCGGATTTACTTGGCCAGCCGGGTGCCCCAGGTCTCGATTCTGAGACCTGGGAGACCACATGCTCCATCGCGGATTTACTTGGCCAGCGTTTTCGGCGTGGCAATGCGCACCAGCAGAATGTCGTGGCTGGGCAGTTCAATGGGCATATTTTCGGTCAGCTTCACGGTCTTGCCGGTCCACAGATCCTTGCCGGTTTGCGCGTCGGCCAGGCCGAGCTTGCGCAGATTCAGGTGGAAGGGGTGGGTTGCATAGCGGTGGCTGCCGACGTTGAGGATGGCCACGGCCAGCGCGCCGCTGGAGAGGGGCCGGCTCCAGACTTCAACCTCGCCGTCGGAGTAGATGCGCGCGGCTTGCTTGCCAAGCCGGTCCTGGTCGATGGCGATTACCTCGCGGTTGGTGAGGATGGCCTTGATCTCGGGCGTCATTTTGGTCAAGTCATTGCCGGCCAGCAGCGGCGCGGCCAGCATCGCCCACATCGAGAAGTGGGAGCGGTTCTCCGCCGGACTGAGCTGACCGTTGCCCACTTCGAGCATGTCGGGATCGTTCCAATGGCCGGGGCCGGCGTACTTTTCCAGGCCCTCCTGCTGGCTGAGGATGGCGTAGATGCGGTCCCAGTCGGGGGTGATGTCTCCGGTGGTGCGCCAGAGGTTGCCGCCCAGCGCGGGCGCCCACTCCCAAACCGCGTCCCAGCCGTACTGGCAGAAGGAGTAGACGATGGGCCGGCCGGTGGCCTTGAGGGCCTTGTCCATCTTGTCGTAGGCGGCCACCATCAGCTTCATCTGGGCGGCCTGGTCATGCGGCGCCTGCTTCTCCATCACGTCGGGGATGAAGCTGCACAGGTCGTACTTGAGGTAATCGATGCCCCAATCGGCGTACATCTTGGCGTCCTGCTCTTCATGGCCGAGCGACGCCGCGTAGCCGCCGCAGGTCTTGGTTCCCGGTCCGGAGTAGATGCCAATCTTGAGGCCTTTGGAGTGAACGTAGTCGGCCAGCGCCTTCATGTCGGGAAACTTGGAGTTCGTATGCAACACACCGTTTGCGTCGCGCTCCCCCTCCCAGGTGTCGTCAATGTTCACGTAAATGTAGCCGGCGTCCTTCATGCCGCTGGAGACGATCTGGTCGGCGGCGGCGCGGATGCCTTTGTCGTCCACCTTTTCAGCGAAGTAATTCCAGGAGTTCCAGCCCATGGGCGGGGTCAGGGCCACCTGCGACACCTGCGGTGTGGCCACCTGCGCCTTCGGCGCGGGCTTTTGGGATGCAGCGGTCATCGATGCCGTAATAAGAACGGCGAGAGAGAGTGAAGCGAAAAAGCGCATGGTCAGTTCCTCGTGAAAATGATTGCAGGGAAGATTCTAAGCCTTGGGCATGGACTTGGGCAATCGCACTTCATGACGCTAGGAAGCGCAATCCTGCCGATTATCCGCCCATAAAGAACAAAAGCTCGAAGTCGATGAACAGAATATGCGGAATTCCGCCAGTTTGGGGGAGCGAATGGTCAAAAATTGCTGGGAGTTCAAGGGTTGCGGACGTCAGCAAGGCGGCCTCAAGGCGCAGGAACTGGGAGTTTGTCCGGCCTCAACCGAGAAGCGGGTTGATGGGGCCAATCATGGCGCGAATGGCGGACGCAGTTGCCGGAACGCTCTGCAAGGGGGAAAAACAGGGAACCTTTGCGCAAAAAGTTGGAAACTGCTCGAAATGCGATTTTTACAATCTGGTTGCGCAGGAAGAGGGAAGCAACGCCATCAAAATGCGCGATCTGCTTGCGAAGTTGAGCTGAATGTTCCGGCAACTATCGCCGCTGGGCGCAGACGACGCGAGGAATGCCCTGCAGGTCGGGAGTGAATTCGATCTGTTCAAAGCCTGCGCGGGTGAGCAGTTTCGTGATGGCATGCGACTGGCCAAAGCCGATTTCGAGTGCCAAAAAGCCGCTTGGAACAAGCGCGGCAAAGGCGGCGGGGATGAGGCGGCGATAGACTTCCAGGCCGTCCTCGCCGGCAAAGAGCGCCAGCTCCGGCTCGTAGTCGCGGACTTCGACCGAGAGCGAATCGCGGTCTGTGGTGGGCACGTAGGGAGGGTTGGAGACGATGATCTCGAAGCTCTCGTCCGCTACCGGGGCGAGCAGATCGCCTTCAAGAAAGCGGATGCGGGGCGAAAACTGGTTGAGCGCGGCGCTCTCACTGGCGCGAATCAACGCGGCCGGAGAAAGGTCAATGGCCGTGATTTCGGCATCCGGCAGATGATGCGCCAGGGCAATGGCAATGCAACCGGAGCCGGTTCCCACATCAAGGATGCGCGGTGCTTGCAACCCCATGGCCAGCAAGATCGTTCGATCCACCAGATGCTCCGTCTCCGGCCGCGGAATCAGAACGCCAGGGCTTACGCAAATCGGCAGGCCGTAGAACTCGCATTGGCCTGCAATATATTGGATCGGCTCACCTTTGGATCGTAAATTGATTAGGACCATGCAACGAATTACAGTATCACGGTCCAGTTCTTCGTCCATGTGCGCCAGCAGCCATGCGCGGTTTTTTCCCAACACGCCGAGCAGCAGCGTCTCCGCATCCGGGCGGGCGCGCTCGGGGTGCGGACCGGCAGCGAGCTGGGCCTCTACCTTTTTGAGCCATTCTTTCAGGACCATTGCTTGGCCTCTTGCAGCAATAACAAATGGAGCTTCCTTGCAAGCCCACTCCAGTATTTGGACCACATGAAATGGGTTTGAACCATGGACAAGTGCAGGCGAGGACGCCCGCACGACAGCCGGTCTGGAGACCGGCGCTACATTCCGGCCTTCAACTGCTCGGCCTGGTAGTGCGTAATCAGCGCATCGACGATAGGCTGCAAGCGGCCTTCCATCACCAGATCGAGTTGATGCAGCGTCAATCCGATGCGGTGATCGGTCAGCCGGTTCTGCGGGAAGTTGTAGGTGCGAATCTTCTCGCTGCGGTCGCCGGTGCCCACCTGCGACTTGCGCGCCTGCGCCAGCTCCGCGTTCTGCCGCTCCATCTCCTGCTCATAGAGCCGCGAGCGCAGCACGCGCATCCCTTTTTCGCGGTTCTTGATCTGCGATTTCTCGTCCTGGCAACTCACCACGGTATTCGTCGGAATGTGCGTGATGCGCACGGCCGAGTAAGTCGTGTTCACCGACTGCCCGCCGGGGCCGGAGGAGCAGAAGGTGTCGATGCGGATGTCCTTGGCCTCGATCTTCACATCCACCTCTTCGGCCTCCGGCAGAACGGCGACCGTGATGGCCGAAGTGTGGACACGCCCCTGCGTCTCGGTGGCCGGCACGCGCTGCACGCGATGCACCCCGCTCTCCCACTTCATCTGCGAGTAGACGCGCTCGCCCTCGATGATGGCGATGACCTCCTTGTAGCCGCCCACGCCCGATTCCGACATGGACATCAGCTCAATCTTCCAGCGATGCTGCTCGGCGAAGCGCTGATACATGCGGAAGACCTCGGCGGCAAAGAGCGAGGCCTCGTCGCCGCCCGTGCCGGCGCGGATTTCCAGGATGACGTTCTTGTCGTCGTTGGGATCTTTAGGCAGCAGCAGCACCTTGATCTCATTTTCCAGAGCGCCTTCGCGCGGGGCAAGCTGCGCGATCTCCTCCTCAGCCATCTCTTTCATATCCGGATCGGCGAGCATGGCGCGCGATTCGGCCAGCCCCAGGCGCACCAGCTTCAGCTCGCGGAACTTCATCACCGGCGTCTCCAGGTCGCTGAGCGCCTTGCCGGCCTTCTGGTATTTTTCGCGGTCGTTGAGGATTTCCGGCTGCGAGAGCTGCGCGGAGAGCTCTTCGTAGCGCTGCTCCATCTGTTCCAAGCGGTCAATCATGGCGGTTCCTTCAGGGCACGGAAGAAATCAATCGCCTGTGCCGGGCGCTTTGCTGCTGTGTGGGAATCAATCGGGAAAAAAGGCGCGGAACGAGTATAGGCGGCGGGCGCCGCTAGAGGAGGGCCGGGATGGGCTGATGAAGGGCCATGCTGGTTTCTATTTTAGCGCAACGGCAGACGAAAGGCGGATTAGTGAACCATGCAAGCCGGAATCCTGTCATGAGTATCGGTAAAGCTGTTCGCGTACCGTGCGTGGCAAAGGTGTACCATCAGAGCGAAGATTGGTGTCGGCGGGTTCTTCGTTGTGGGCAATGCGCCAGAAATAGGCAGCAATGGCCAGCTCGGGAGTGATCCCGGCGCTGTGGAGAACACTCTCCGCGGCGCGGAAGACCTCTTCTTCGATTTCGACCGTGAACGTCATACAAGCAGTTTGTGCGCGTCGCGTGTTGGCGTCAAGCGAAATTCACTGCACAGACTCCGCTCTCTTCCCAGCGCGTCGTCTGGGGCAAAGTGCATCCTAGCCGAAATGGGAATTACTTTTGGGCAAGCGCCCTCTGGATGGCGCGAGCAATTTTGCTGACGCCATCCGGCTCGACACCGTAGCCCTGATAGACGATGATTCCGTGACGGTCGACAACATAGGTGCGGGGGATTCCGGCGGCCGCGAAGAGCGCGTAGACCTCTCGATTGGGATCCCATGCGAGCGGAAAGGTCAAGTTCGGATGGGCCTTCTGAAACTTGAGGACAGTCTCTTTATCCTGCTCGCGCGCGATGGCAATGAACGCGAAGTCTGGCGAAGACTTGTACTTCTGCCAGACTTGCTTTTCCAGTTCAGGCAACTCGATTTGGCAGGGACCGCACCATGTGGCCCAGAAGTTGACCACGACCACCTTGCCTCTCTCGGCAGCCAGCGAAAAGGCGCCGGAACTCCCATCGACGGAGAGGTCGGGCATCCTGTCGCCGGCCTTGGTGCGGCTGGCATACGGATCGGCAGCTTTCTGACTCAATGCCGGCAATGTAAAGAGCAGAAAGACGAAGCAGGAAAACAGGGCGAAGTGGCGCGGCTTCATGCACTATTTGTAGCAGATGAGGCTGTTTCGTGAAATAAATCAATCTCGCCGCCACAAATAAACAGCCAGTAGCGCCGGTCTCCAGACCGGCTGTCGTGTGGGCGTCCTCGCCCACACCTGAGTGGGATCGCCGCGGGTCGGTAACGCCGGTGGGGGGGATCCACAAATTGACCTCGAAGGCGGATAGTTCGGCTACCCAACCAGACGAGCGCGCAAGATAAAAATGCCGACGTAGCGATCCATCCAGGCAGCCTTCTCCGGTGCAACCTGCCGGAATTGCTCGCTGACAGCCGGCTCGTCCACTGCCTCGATGCGCAATCCCGCCGCAGCTATCGCGTTCAAGTACTCCGAGACGCGCGGCATGGCGTGCTCCAGCAGCAGTTCCGGTTTCCACGGCGAAGGATAGCGGTAGGGCGCAGTCTGCTGGTAGGCGAAGCCGTGGCCCCAGCCCTCGATCTCGTTCCGCAGAATGGCGAAGCGGAAGGGATGCGGCACGGAGATCACCAGCGCACCACCGGGAACCAGCAGAGTACGCAGGGTTTGCACAACGCCGGCCAGATTGGCCGCATACATCAGCGCCTGAAAGCTGACAATCAGGTCAAAGGGCTGCTCCACTACTTCCTGCAGCGTGGGAAGAGTTTCAAAGCTGCCCAGCGCAAAGCGGAGCTTCGGACAGGCAGCGTGTCCGCGCCAATTCTGCGCAAAGCCTGTGCTGGGATCGATGCCCACGACCTGCGCTGCGCCGTGCTCGGCAAAATAGCGGGCCTTGTCGCCCGTACCGCAGCCCACATCCAGGACGCGCTTGCCCAGAAAGTCGCCGCAGAGCTTGAGTTGCGCTGGCCACTCGATGAGCTGATCGGTAGAGAGCTGGCGGCTGGTGGCATAGACCTGCGCCAGCGCCTCCCAGGCGTGTGCGGCGTGCGGTTTGGGCGGATCATATGGCATGAACTGAGTTTAGAACGGCGCGGCAGGGCGATAGAATCAAAACCAGTGGCAGAAGAGCCTTCAACGCAGATTTCACCGCCGCCGTGCTCCCGATGGGCGCGCGCCGTACGCCTGCTGCGCCCTTCTTACGCACATACAGTTTTTTCCGCCACCATCCTGATGATGGCCCTCGGCTTTCTCTCGCGCATCATGGGGCTGGTCCGGACCAAGTACATTGCCTCTCTCTTCGGGCACAATACGGACGCCTTTTACGCCGCCTTTCAACTGCCGGACATGGTCTCGTACTTTCTGGTCGGCGGGGCGCTTTCGGCTACGCTGGTCACCATTCTCACCCGTTTCCGCGATAGCAACCGCGAGGCCGAGGGCGAGCGCTCGCTTTCCGTCATCCTGACCACCATGTTCCTGGTGCTGGGCGGCGCGATTGTGCTGGCCGAACTTTTGGCTCCGCTCTACGTCCACCACTTCTTTCATGGCTTCGAGCCGGAAAAGGCGCGGCTTTGCGTGCGACTGACGCGCATTTTGCTGCCCGCCCAGCTTTGCTTTTTCGCCAGCGGCGTCTTTGGCGCGGTGCAGTTTGTGCGCAAACAGTTCTCTGTGCAGGGGTTTGCGCCGCTCATCTACAACCTGGGAACTATCGTTGGCGGCCTCTTGCTGGTCAAGCATATCGGCATCTCTTCGCTGGCTTACGGCACGGTGGCCGGGGCCTTCTTCGGCCATTTTCTGCTGAATTGGTACTTTGTTCGCCGCGCGGGGGTTCACTTCCGGCCGATTCTCGATTGGCGCGACGAGGGCCTGCGGGAGTGGGTGCGCCTCTCGCTGCCGCTGATCGCCGGCGCGTCGCTGGTCTCCGTGGACCCGTGGATCATCTCCTACTTCGCCTCGGCCTCCGACGGCGCCATCACGCTGATGAACGTGGCCAAGCAGCTCTTTGCCGCGCCGATTGCGATTCTGGCCGGGGCGGCAGGCATGGCCTCCATGCCCTTCTTCGCCAACCTCTGGTCCAGCCAGCGGCGCTACGAATTCGCCGTCGGCGTTGCGGACTCCGTGGCTCGCGTCACCGCACTGGGCTTTCTGGCCGCCTCGGCGATGGTCGCCCTGGCCACGCCGATGGTGGAGCTGATCTATCTGGGCGGGCGCTTCTCCGCCGCCGACTGCCGGGAGTGCGCCAGCTACTTCATCGTCTTCTCCCTCTCGCTCTTTCTCTGGTCGGCGCAGGCCATCTACGCGCGCGCCTTTTACGCCGCTGGAAACACGCTCATTCCGATGATCGCCGCCACGGCGGTTACGCTGATTTCCATCCCCATTTATGCAACGCTCTACCGCTGCCAGGGCGCGATGGGATTGGCCATCGCCTCGGATGTGGGCATTGCGCTCCAGACGGTTTCCCTCGCCCTTCTGCTCCACACGCGGCGCATGGTTTCCCTGGCCAGCCTGGATTTTGCGGAGATGGGCCGATGCCTGCTGGCGGGCGCGGCGAGCGGCGCGGCGGTTTGGATGGCGTTGACCGAAATTGAAAGCCGCTTACTCCCTTGGATGGGAGCGAACCTCTCCGCGTACGCTCGCTGGACCGATACGGTTGCGCTGATCGCCGGAACCGCTCTCTGGCTGTTCATCACCCAATGGGTACTGGAAAAGACCGGCTCCGCTCTGCCCCGGGTGGCCAGGAAGCGGCTGGGGTTGGGCTGAGAGCTCAACAAGGTGATTTCAAGTTCATATTTTTCTGTCTAACTTATTGTAAACAATATAAGTTATGGATGCAATTCATCCATTAAACAGCAGTTGAGAAGCCTTCATCTAGGTTCAATGTCAGATTTGAGAACCTCTGAATCTTGGCGCTTTGCAACAAGGCGCTTTGTAACCAGGCGTTTTGTAACAAGGGCACGGCTTCAGCCGTGCCGCAATGGGCTGATTAGAAAGCTGGGCTTTACAGGCTGCGGAAAAACTCAATTCAGGCAGGTTTTGTAACCAGGGCACGACTTTAGTCGGGCCGCAAGACGCTGATAATAAAGGATGGGCTTCAGCCCCTGCGGAATGTTCTTCGAGGATTTCACGCAAATTTCGGTCTTTTTACGCAGCCTTTTCAGCCGTGCCGCAATGGGCTGATTAGAAAGCTGGGCTTTACAGGCTGCGGAAAAACTCAATTCAGGCAGGTTTTGTAATAAGGGCA
>CAYVGW010000178.1:0-8200 GCA_964450895.1 uncultured Occallatibacter sp.
CTACTCGGTCGGAGGGAGCCGGCGCTGTCATATAATCAGCCTCCCGGCCGGCTGTGGCGTGGACCTCCTGGTCCACGCGTGCTTCTTCCTTGCAAATCATGCGCGGGAACCATTTTGCCTTCGGCGGGGTCTAAGGATATAGAGTTTCTTGTTGGTTGACAGAGGAGGCTTTTGTGCGCCGTTCTTTCGTTGTTGTGTGTCTATTCGCCTTCACCGTGACGCTGGCCGCGCAGTCTCCGGCTGGCTCCCAAGCAAAAGCAAAGCCCGCTGCATCGCAGGTGAGCGACGCGATTCCGGCAGTCGTGAAAGATTTGCCGGTGCGCAAAGTTGTCCTCTACAAGAACGGCGTGGGCTACTTCGAGCACGCCGGCTCGGTCACCGGCAATCAACGTGTGGGGATCGACTTCACCTCGCCGCAGTTGAATGACGTGCTGCAATCGCTCACCGTCCTTGACGAGGGCGGCGGGCGCATCAGCGGCGTCAACTACAACTCGACCACGCCGCTCAGTGAGCAATTGAAGACGCTCTCCTTGGGCATGACCGACGATCCGACTTCGACCGAGCTTTTTCAGGCTTTGCGCGGACAGCGGGTCGAGGTTCTGGGCGGACCGGGCGGGCCGATTACCGGGCGGCTGCTCTCGATTGAGTCGCGCACGGAGAAGAAGGGCGACGACGACTCGGCAACGACGGTCGAGAAATTTTATCTTTCCGTGATCGCTGCGTCCGGCGCGGCGCGAGTGATCGAACTGACGCCGGCCCTGAGCGTGCGGCCGCTGGACGCGAATCTGCAAGGCCAGCTTGACCGCTATCTGGAGCTGCTTTCGACGACCCACGCCAACGGGTTGCGCCATCTGACGCTGAACGCGATGGGGCAGGGGCAGCGCGAGCTGCGCGTCAGTTACATCAGCGAGGTTCCGGTGTGGAAGTCCACTTACCGCATCGTCTTTCCGCGCGAGCCGAATGGAAGCGCGACGATGCAGGGCTGGGCGGTGGTGGATAACACCGTCGGCGCGGACTGGGATAATGTGCAGCTTTCTCTGGTGGCCGGAGCGCCGCAGAGCTTTATTCAGCCGTTGTCGCAGCCGATTTATACCAAGCGAGTGGAGATTCCAATTGCAACGGAAGAGCAGTTGACGCCAGAGACGCATGAAGCGGCGGTGGATAAGAAGTTTGACCGTGTTGAAACAAGTGGAAAACTCTTTGCGCCTTCGCGTGTTCCACGTAGCATCAATGTAATTTCGGAAAAAGAAGCACCCTCCGCAAGCAATGGAGTGATGGGTGGAGTTTTTGGAGATTCATCCAATAGCGCGAATACTGCAAGTGGTGGCATCGGCCATGGTATTGGCGCAGGATACGGTCCAGGTGCTGGCGGTGCTTACGGCGGTGGCGTAGAGCGTGTCTCCGACGCCATCCAAGAAGGCGACGTCACCACCAACGCCTTTGATGACTTTTTCCAGTATGCACTGACCGCGCCGGTTACGATTCACAAGAACGAATCGGCGATGGTGCCGATCTTGCAGCAGGAGCTTCCGGCGCAGCACGTCACGCTGTGGAGCGAGAAGGAGCCTACGCCGCTGCGCGCTGTCTGGCTGGAGAACAAATCCAAGCTGACGCTGGACGCTGGCAGCTTTTCCATCTTCGAGTCCGGCGAGTTTGCCGGCGAGGGATTGCTCGATCCGATTCATCCCGGCGAAAAGCGCCTGCTCTCCTATGCCGCCGATCAGGCCGTGCGCGTCCGGGTGACGGCGCAGGATGGCCAGAAGACGCTACATCATATGCAAATCAAACAGGGAGTGGTCGTTGAAACCTATATGGATATGGAGTCAAAGACCTATTCGGCGACCAACTCATCGGACGGCACGCGCGACGTGTTGATTGAGCATCCGCGTCACAGGAATGATTGGACGCTGGACGGTGATTTGAAGGCCGCCGAAAGTACACCGAGCCTCTATCGCTTCAAGCTGCCGGTTCCGGCGCACTCTACCGTCAAATTGGAAGTGCGCGAGAGCGGTCCGGAGAAGAGACAGGTTACATTAAACCCAAGTTATAGCCAGCCGACCTATTTGCTTGAGCTGATCAAACGCGTCCCCGATGCCTACGACAAGCTGAATCCTGTCTTCAACGCGGAAATGGCCTTGGCTGATTTGGACCGGCGCATTGATGAATCCAAGGCGGCGGAAAAGGCCGCCTCCGACGACGAAGCGCGGGACCGCGAGAACCTGACCGCGCTCAAAGGCAACGACGCCGCCAAGCGCTTTGTGGACGAACTAAACCGCGCCGAAGATCTGCTGCAGACCACGCGCAAGCAGACCGCCGACCTGGAGCAGCAGAAGAAAGCCGCCACCGAAAAGCTGAATGAGTTGATCGGCCAGATCAGCTTTGACTGGGATGTGAAGGCAGGGAACAGGGAACAGGGATCAGGGATCAAATAAGACGCGCGGGTTGAGGTTCGTGGCTTCCCATCCATCCCGCAAAGAACGCGGGATGGATGGGGCAACCATAGTTTCCTGTCCTGTGGGTCGGCGAATGCCGGTGTACGAATTGTTATGAGAGGGATTTTTCCAGGCGGCGCAAATCCGCAAGGTACATTTGTCCGTCGCTCACTTCGTAGCTGGAGTTCCGATTCAGGGTATGGATAGCCCGGTTCCGCTTCGCCAGGGAATCGGGAGTGGTTCTGTTCAGCGGTGTCTCCCGGTACACCGAGGGCGTGAGGGAATCGACGCGGCACAGGTTGAGCGCAAATCCGTAGCGAACGCTGCAATCCTGGGTGGGTCTGATCAGTTGACCGTCTTTGAGGAAGAAGGCGCCCGCGGGGCGCGCATAGCGCACATCGCACATTACGGGGTTTTGCAAATGGGGAATCCAAGGCCCCAATGGTCCGTTTTCAGAGTAGAAGATGTGGAGTTCCTCGCAGCACGAACCGCATTGATTCGGGAGCGCGCAAAAGAGCCAATGCCGGCCGTCATGCTCCACCAAGGTGGAATCGACGGCGCTGATGTTGTCCACCAGCACACGATCGAAGACCCAGCGATCGGGGAAGGAGTCGGCTCTGTATAACTCGATGCGTTTGGCTTCCTTGGTTTCTGGAATCATGTAACGGTTCCCCTCATGCTCGAAGAGGAAGGGGTAAGAAAGGTGGTAATCACGCTCCAGCGCGAGCTTGGGCTCGGTTAGAGAACCGTCAGCGAGCAGTTCGACATACGAGATGCAGGCTTTGCCCTGTTGATAGCTGTAATCTTCAAAAAAAAGGAAATTGCGGCCAGAGAATTCGGCAAGAAAAGGATCGGCGTAGAATCTGTCATCGGGAGCGGCGAGAATGCGCCAAGGGGCGTCCTGCTGCACGCGCCGGTAAGACACGAACCAGCGGGGCAAAACATTCAACTTCAATATCTTTTCTATCCGGTTTTTCACCACGTTCCCCCCGCGCCGCACAAGGAAGGAGAGCATTGGCATGGTTTTCGGAGCCCTGTATATGGGCTTGTTGTATGTGCCGGAGCTGCCATAATACGGAGACTCCTCGATACGCGCCCATCCACCTTCGTAGAGGTCTTTCAAACAGCGAAGCACGATTCTGGTTGAATTCCAATGCCCCTGACTTTGATTGATGTACAGGGAACTAAAATTCGTAGCCGACCATGATTTGTACAGCACAATTCCGCCATCTAAATCCTCGGTAAGCCGCTGAAGAACGCATCCGGAGACGGGATTGCGTTCGTAAATCTCCCAAAAAAGAGGAGGACCGCCCCGATATTCAGCATTGTCGCCGTGATGATAGGACCACATCCCATAGCGGGCAACTGCAAGGATTCCCCCTTTTACGATGCGGAATCCGAAGCGGAGAAGGACGTCCAGTCCTAGGGAGCGCACATACTCAACCTCTGACTCGGGAAAACGATCTGTAAACTTCTTCCGCAGGGGCGCCACCACTCTGACTTCAGCATTTGCGAACAGAGCCGCGCAGTCTTTTTCCTCAAAGGCGTCAGGATGCTTGCTATACCAGTTCCGGTCCCATCGCGCGTAACGATGGAAAAGCCCCTGGTTCAGCCGTGCCTGCATTCTCTGCTTGAAGCTCAACACGGGGGGCTGCGCCCCGTTGAGAATCACAAGGGAAAGATTGCAAAAGCCAGAAGCGGTAATCGCCTCAAGGATGGAAAACACCCACGCCTCATTGACGCTGGAGTCAAGCAGTATTCCAATCTTCAAAGGCACAGGCGCGGCAAGATCGTTACCAACCGGCTGCACCGGGTGCGTGCTGTCCACGATAGAAAAATCTCCCAAGTGATTATACGCGTCCAGGATTCTCTAATTGAAAAACTCCTTCATTTTGTCGAGCAGGCTGGAGGAGGCTGGTTTGTTGTCCACGGCCATGGAGTCTGCCAGTTCAGTGATCAGGTCGCGCTGCTGGCGGGTGAGCTTTTTGGGAATCTCGACAATGATTTTGACGATCAGGTCGCCCTTTCCCTTGCTGTTGAGGATGGGAACGCCTCGGCGGGCGACGCGCAGTTCGCGCCCGCTCTGTGTGCCTTCGGGAATCTTGAGCTTGACCGGGCCGTCGAGGGCTTCGATCTCGATCTCCGCGCCCAGAGCGGCCTGAGGAAAGCTGATGGGGATGACGCAGTGCAGGTTGTGGCCCTCGCGCTCAAAGAACTCGTGGGGGCGGACGGCGAGGACCACATAGAGGTCGCCCTTGGGGGCGCCGTTGCGGCCGGCGTCGCCCTCGCCGCTGTAGCGGATGCGAGTACCGCTCTCCACGCCGGGCGGCACCTTGACGGTGAGCTTGATCTCCTTGATAACGCGCGTCTCGCCGCGGCAGGTGGAGCAGGGGTCGCCAATGACGTGGCCGGCGCCGCCGCAGGCCGTGCAGGTGCGGGCGACGGCGAAGAAGCCCTGCTGGAAGCGGACTTGGCCGCGGCCCTGGCATTGCCCGCAGACCTTAGGCCCCTTGCCGGAGGCGCTGCCCGTTCCGTGGCAAGTCTCGCAGGTGTCGCGGCGGCGAATTTTGACCTCGGTTTCCGTGCCGAAGACGGCGGCGGTGAAGTCGATGGCCAAGTCGAAGCGCAGATCGTCGCCGCGCTGCTGGCGATTGGCGCGCTGCTGGCCGCCAACCGAGAACATCTCGCCAAAAAGGTCGCCAAAGAGGTCGCCGATGTCTACGCCGCCGGCAAAGGGCGAGCCGCCAAAACCCGGTCCGCCGCCGCTGACGCCGGCATGGCCGAAGCGGTCGTAGGCGGCGCGCTTGTCGGCGTCGCTGAGTACCTGATAGGCCTCGCTGGCTTGCTTGAAACGCTCCTCGGCGGCGTGATCTCCAGGGTTGAGGTCCGGGTGATGCTCACGCGCCTGCTTGCGATAGGCGCTCTTCAACTCCTGTTCGCTGGCATCGCGCGAGACGCCGAGAACTTCGTAATAATCTGCTTTGCTCACTCTTGTATCTGGTCCTATTCGTTGGTCTGTTTGGGGTTGGAATTGATGCGCACCAGGGACGGCCTCAGCATCCGGTCCCGCAATTTGTAGCCGCGGCGAATCTCTTCGGCCACGTGATGATCGGGGAGGTCGTCGCGCTCGACCGTGCCCAGCGCCTCATGCAGGCGCGGATCGAACTCCTCGCCCTCGGTGGAAATCGGCGTCACGTTCAACTGGCGCAGCACGTCTTCCATTTGTTTGACGATCAATTCGACGCCGGAGCGCAACTGCTCCGCCGAGCCGCTGGACTTGAGCGCCAACTCGAAGTGGTCCATCACCGGCAAGAACTTCTCGACGACATTGCCGACCGCGTAGTCGCGATTGGCGGACTGCTCGCGCTCGGCGCGCTTGCGGGCATTCTCGAACTCGGCTTGCAGGCGGGCCAGACGGTCGAGGAGTTGGTCGCGCTCGGCCTTGATCTGGTTGAATTCCGCGCGGCTGACCGGCTCGCCGTCTTCTGTGGCAGGGGCCGTATCCGGGGATGCTTCCGTCGCTTGAGCCTCTTGTGCGGCGGCCGCGGCCAGCGCGGCCGCTGCTTCTTCCGACAACGTCAATTCTGTTTCCTGTTCAGGCATAGATTTATGTTTTCTCCGAAAAATTCGTTGCATACTTCCATGATAAATTCTGTGGCACAGGATGGTCTCATTCCTGCGGATTTGTTCTCCAACGGCGTTACCGCTCCGGGCCTTTCTTGGCTGTAGCGCGGGCATACCGGTCTACGCTTGTTTCTTTCCGGGAGAATGACAGCTTCCATTCAGCAGATTTTCACACCCGCAGGCTCTCATTTTCAGGAAGCTCCAGCAGGCGCTCGGAGAGGCGGGCGATGTAGCGCACCGCCTGAATCATCTCCTGATATTGGATGCGGGTGGGCGCGATGACGGCCACGGTCCCCAGATTGGCGCCGCCCAAGCGGGCCGGAGCGCCGATAAGGACCAGATTCTGCATGGCTTGCGAGGCCTCAAGCGGCCCCGTCAGTTCTTGTCCTGACTGATTCAAGCCGACCACCACGCGCACTTCCTGCTGGCGGCCGTCCACGTAGGCGGTGAGCAGTTCGACCAGGCGCTGCTTGGCTTCCAGCGCCACCAGCATCTGGCGCAGCCGCTCGCGGTCCACCTCGGCGGCAATCAGGTTAGCCATGCCGTCCACAAAGATCGCTGGTCCGGCCTCGCCCGCGGCCAGCGCGCCCTTGCGGCAAAGCTCCTCGACCGAGGCCAGCATCTGGTGATAAGCGGCCTGCTCCTCGTCCACCCGGCGAGCGACCTCGGCGCGGATGCGCTCGATGGGCCAGCCGCGAAAGTTTTCGTTCAGATAGCGCGCGGCGGTCTCCAACTCGACGTGGCCCAGTTCGCGGTCCAGCAGCAGAACGCGATCCTGTACCGCGCCGGCCTGCGTCACCAGCACGGCCAGCACGCGGCCGGCGGAGAGGCGTGAAAAGTGAATGTGCTCCAGGATCTGGCTGCCGGTGGAGGCGGCCAGCGCCACGCCCAGGCCGCTCGACAGCAGCGCCAGCACGTGCGAGGTGCGCTCCAGGTACTCGTGGCTGCTGGTCACGCCCGTGAAGCTCTCCTCGATCTGCCCGCGACGGGCTTCGCTCATCGGCGCTGGAACGGCGAAACTGGACGCGCCCTGCGGCGGGCCGGCCATGCGCTGCGGCTGGGTGATTTGCTCGACGTAGTAGCGGAAGGCGGCGGCGGTGGGCACGCGGCCGGCCGAGGTGTGCGGCTGCTCCAGCAGGCCGGTCTCGCCCAGCGTGGCCATCACGTTGCGAATAGTGGCCGAGCTGAGGCCCTCTTGATGGGAGAACGAACGCGCAACGGCCTGCGAGGCCACCGGCTCGCCGGTAGCGATGTACTGCTCGATAATGGCCGTCAGTACCAACCGCTCTCGCGGACTGACGCGGGTGTCAGGCATCTCTTGCGCTCTCCGTTCGTGGCTCAACCACGGTTGCTTGCGTCTCAGATCCACCACCGGTTTTCGCCAACGGGATATGAACCGTGGTCAGCCTCCCGGTCCACGATGGTTTCTTTGCAGGTTCGAAAATTCAGGACTGGGACACCCGCATTTTTAACTGAAAAAGTTCGCTAAGCGCATGAAAAATCTTGCACTTATGCCAATATAAGCGCAAAGTTCCTCTCTCTAATTCTAGGGAGGGTCGATGATCGCTGTCAACTCTCACACACGGGTGAGCGGGCTGGTGTTTGGGGCGGAGCCGTGGCTCCTGTGCCCCAGGGAATTACATTTCAAAACTTCTCCAGTAGTTTGTTGAGGAAGGCATCATCTTATCCGGCGCGTTTGAATTTGCCGCGCAAGAAGCCTTTTGATCCTTCTTTCTTCATAGTATTGAGGAACATGTTTCCGAGCGCGGAAAGGTTGTGCGGCCACTGCCCAACCGGATTCTGTCCTGAGGATAGTGCTGGCCTACGGCAAGCCGCAGCACCTCTATCCGCGCGGACGCGATGTGGCCACCCTGTCGCGCCGCGCGGGGCAAGAGCTACATCTGTCTTTGGGCTCTGTCATTGAGCAATGGCCTCGGATCTGCCAAGGCCTAGCCGAAGCCCCGCGCAAACGTCGGCCAAGAGAATTTCCATAGGCCTTGGATAGGCCTAAATCAAGTTAGCGCTTATGGGGGGGGGGGTAACTTTCCGGTAAATAATTTGACGCATTTTTTGTTAGCAAATGAGTAAACATGGCAGCGTTCATTTCATTTCACCTGGATTGATGATGCGCCTTTGGGCGATAA
>CAYVGW010000179.1:0-8177 GCA_964450895.1 uncultured Occallatibacter sp.
GTAGATGTTGATTAGAGCGATACTACCCGCTAGGCAAGGGGGGACGCAGATGAGCTCAGCGCGCAACGGCAGCCGCCGGGATTTCCTCAAGAAATCCTTCTCCGGGGCTGCTTTTTTGTGCGCGGGCGGCGCGGCTGAGGCGTTGGCTGTCGCGCAACCGGTTGCCGCTGAATCCGTTGCGGCGGGCGCCAAATCGAAAGTTATTGTGGCGCGGGATGAATTGCTGCGCGGAAATGGCTCAACGGTCGATGCGCGGCGGATGCTGGCGCTGGTGGATCGCGCCATCCAGGCTCTCTTCAACCGCGATGCTCCGCTTGATGCTTGGAAGAAGATCGTTCGTCCCGGAGAGACGGTCAGCCTGAAGGTGAATACGCTGGGCGGGCGCGGAATCTCCACCAATGTGCAACTGGTCGAGGCGGTCTGCGAGCGCTTGCAGCAGGCCGGGATCAAGGCAAGCGACATTCTCGTCTGGGACCGTGACAGCGCGGAGCTGGAGCGCGCCGGCTTTCATCTGGCCATCGGCGGCGAGCGCGTGCAGTGCTTTGGAACGGATCGCGTGGGCTACGAAGAGGAGCTTTCCGCATACGGCAGCGTGGGCAGCAGGCTCTCGAAGATTCTCACGCAGCGGACTGGCGCGCTCATCAATCTTCCCGTGCTGAAGGACCACGATGGCGCGGGCGTGACGATTGCCCTCAAGAATATGTACGGCGTGATTCATAATCCCAACAAGTACCATCCCAACGGCTGCAATCCTTACGTCGCGGACTTGAATGTGTTGCCGGAGATTCGCAGCCGGATGCGGCTCGTGATCTGCGACGCGACGACCGCGCTGTACGAAGGTGGGCCGGGTTACAAGCCGGAGCACAGTTGGAATTGCAATGCGCTGCTCGCTTCCACGGACCCGGTCGCGCTGGATCATACCGGCTGGCAGATGATCGAGCGCAAGCGCGCCGAGCGGGGATTGAAGACGCTCGCCGCCGAGCAGCGAGCGCCGAGTTACATTGTCACTGCTGCTGACGCCGAGCACCGGCTGGGGAATTGCGATCCTGAAAAAATGGCGATTGTCGAGATTTAGCGGAAGGATTGCGAAGAGGTTTCCAATGTTGTGCGAATTGAATGCGGAAAGAGGCGTGAATGATCCGCTGGATCGCCGCACGTTTCTGCGCTGTGCGCTGGCCTCGGGCGCGGCGTTGGGAATCGGAGGAGCTATGAAATCTGCGGCTGCCATGCCCGCGGCTTCGGCGAGCGGCGACGATGCGCGCTACATTGTGGAAGCGAAGTTCTACCAGAAGCTAGCCAACAGCAAGATCAAATGCAAGCTCTGTCCGCGTGAATGCACGGTGGGCGACAAGGAGCGCGGCTACTGCGGAGTGCGCGAGAATCGCGGCGGCGCGTACTACACGATGGTGTACTCGCGAGTCTGCGCGGCGCATGTTGATCCCATCGAGAAGAAGCCGCTCTTTCATTATCTGCCGGGGACAACGGCCTTCTCGATCGCCACGGCGGGCTGCAACGTCAACTGCAAGTTCTGCCAGAACTGGGACATCTCGCAGGCGCGCCCGGAGGAGATTTCCGCGCAGTACGCGCCTCCGCAGAGCGTCGCCGAACTCGCGCGCCAGTACAAATGCCCGACGATTGCCTACACCTATAGCGAGCCGGTGGTGTGGGCGGAGTACCTGATGGATTGCGCCGATGCGGGCCACGCGGCGGGCGTGCGCAGCATCGTTGTCTCCAACGGATATATGCAGGAAGAGGCGCTGAAGGCGGCCTACGGCAAAATGGACGCTGTCAAGATCGACCTGAAGTCCTTCACTGAGTCGTACTACAAGCAGGTGGTCACGGGGCAGTTGAAGCCAGTCTTGGAGACGCTGGTCACGCTGCGCAAGATGGGCAAGTGGACGGAGATTGTCTTTCTTGTGCTGCCCACACTCAACGACAGCGACGCGGAGTTTCGTGGGCTGGCGCAGTGGATCAAGGCGAATCTGGGCGCGGATGTGCCGCTGCACTTTACGCAGTATCATCCCGAATACCTGCTGAAGAATCTGCCCATTACGCCCGTGTCTACCTTGGAACGCGCTAAGGCGATTGCCGGCGCCGAGGGGCTGCACTTTGTCTATATTGGCAATGTGCCGGGCCATCCGGCGCAGAACACCTATTGTCCCAAGTGCCGCAAGATGCTCGTCGAGCGCGTGGGATTTGTCGCCAATGAGATGCTGATTAAAAACGGCAACTGCCCCTTCTGCCGGCAGCCGATTCCCGGCGTCTGGCACCTGTGAGCGGGCTGAGGAGGTTGCGCCGATGAGTATTCTGATGAACCCACACACCTATTGGCTGGCCGCGCCGCTGCTGGCCCTGCTGGTCTGTTCGCCGATGGCGCATGACCGCGGCGCGAGTGAGCAGAGGGTGCGGCAGGCGGCTGTCGCGGGCAGCTTCTACCCATCCGGCCCTAAGGAGCTTTCGGCAATGATCGACGATCTTCTGGCGCGCGTCACCGAGCCGCGCATCAGCGATCCGATCCTCGCCGCTGTCGCGCCGCACGCGGGCTATCCGTACTCCGGGCCGGTCGCCGCGTACACATACGCGCAGTTGAAGGGGCGCGGCTACAAGCGCGTCATCGTAATTGCGCCGACACACTACGTGGCCTTCAACTACACCAGCATTTATGACGGCGACGCGTATGCAACGCCGCTGGGTGCTGTGCCGGTGGACAAGGCCTTCGCGCGCGAGTTGCAGAAGATGAGTGCGACGATGAAGCTCTCCGGCGAGGGACATAACCCAACCTCGGCAGGCGGCGAACATGCCGTCGAGGTGCAACTGCCGTGGCTGCAAAAGGTGCTGGGCAGCTTTGAAATTGTGCCGATCGTGATGGGCGATCAGAGCTACGAGAACAGCCGCGCGCTGGGCGTGGCGCTGGCCAAGCTGCTCAAGAAGGAAGGCAAGCCGGAAGAGACGCTGGTGCTGGCCAGCTCTGACCTCTCGCACTATCATGTCTACGATGACGCGGTGAAGATCGATCACAAGACGCTCAGCGCGCTCGAAGCGTGGGATTACTTCAGCATGTCGCGCAACTTCCAATCGAGGCCGCCGATCTGGGAGGCCTGCGGCGGCGCGCCGATTGTGGCCGCGATGATCTACGCCGAGCGCATGGGCGCCAGCCAGGCGCGCGTGCTCAAGTACGCCAACTCCGGCGACGTGACCGGCGACCGCTCGCGCGTGGTCGGCTATAGCGCGGATGTTTTTGTGAAGGCCAGCGCCGCAAAGGCCGCGGAGACGCCCTTCTCGCTGAGTGACGCGGAGAAGAGCGAGTTGCTGGCGCTGGCGCGCAAGTCGGTCGAGCACGTGGTGCGGAATGGCGACGCCTACGATCCGCCGGCGAGCGCCAGCGCCACGCTGAATCAGGAGCGCGGGGCCTTCACCACGTTGCACAAGAACGGCGAACTGCGCGGCTGCATCGGCTACACCTCGGCCGCCAAGCCGCTCTACATTACGGTGCGCGACACGGCGACGCTGGCCGCGATGCGCGATCCGCGCTTTCAGCAGGTCTCGGCTTCCGAGTTGCCAAGCTTGAGCTATGAAATCTCTGTGCTTTCGCCGCTCAGGCGCGTGACGGACGTTCAGCAGATCAAGATCGGCGAGCACGGACTGCTGATGAAGAACGGCGACAGCGAGGGCTTGCTGCTGCCGCAGGTGCCGGCGGAACAGAAGTGGGATCGGCAGACCTTTCTGGAGCAGACCTGCCGCAAAGCTGGGATGAACGCGAACTGCTGGAAGGAGGACGAGACGGACATTTTCAGCTTTACCGCCGTGGTCTTCGGCGAGCCTTCCGGCGGCAGTTAAATGGGAACAGGGAACTGTGAAGAGTCTCCCACCGGTGTTGCCGACCCGCCGCGCATGAAACTGTAGCGCCGACCTCCTGGTCGGCTGTGGCGTGGACCTCCTGGTCCGCGTCTGTTTCTCTTTAGGAATAAAAAACGCGCCGGTTGAGGTTCGTGGAATCCCAGGTCTGAAAATCCAGACCTGGGTCACCCAATTCTATGGAAAAGGTCAGAGCAGCGCAGCCCGCCACTTACTGGGCCATCAGGTTGAGTACATCCTCGGCGCGGCGGTGGTTCTGTTCGCTGATCTGCTGGATAGTTTCGTTGGTGCCATCCGCTTTGAGGCCAGCCTCGCGCAGGCTGGCTAAAGCTTGATCGGGGCTTTTGCCGTAGACCGCGGCCACGTCGCCCGCCTTGGCCTGAAAGATCTTCTGGATGAAGTTCGGGCCTCTGCGCCCCTCGTCCTTCTGCAAGCCTTGCACCAGCAGATAAACCACGAAGGGAATGGCCAGCAGGTACAACCGGCGGTTGCGGAAGTAGCCGGCAAAGGGCTTCCAGTTCACCAGCAGGTGAAGAACGGCCATGACCACCATCACCATGCCGACCCAGGTATGGATCTCGTTCATGGCGTGGCTCTTGAAGACAAACTTGATGAGGATGCCGGTCACACCGACGACGGCAAAGGAAATCCCTACCAGGACACTAATCACAATGCGGTACTTGTTCATTCAGCCTCTTGAGACAGCACAGGAAGTATGCCGGATTGCGCCGGTTTTTCTTTGACGAAAAGGCGTTTGATTTGGACGCGTCCGATGTAAATCGCAGCATTTTTTGCAAAGGACGCGAAAAGGAGGGGCACGGCGTGAGGAGAGGCTGGCCTTGGACCTGATAAAGTGGGATTCGATGGAGTATTGACGCGTATGGCGGCGGAGATGCAGCTTTCCGGCGGGGCCGAGACGATCGATTTGCAGCAGCAGGTGGCGCGTTTGCAGGCGCTGCTGGAGGCGGCGCGGCAGGTTCACGCAACGGCCCGCGAGGAAGAGGTTCTGGAGCAGGTTTTGCGCATTGTGGTGCGCGAGCTGGAGATGGCCGGCGCGGCCTTTCCGGAGGCGGGGCTGGCCTATGGCGACGGCGCGGACGGCGGTTCGTTGGCGTATTCGTTGGAGGACCGCGAGGGGCGGCGGATGGCGGAGCTGCTGGTGGCCTCGCCGGAGGGCCGCGCGCTGACGCTCTACGAGACGGACTTCATCGAGGGGCTGGTCTTGCAGGCGGCGGTGGCTCTCGAAAATGCGCGCAACCAGAAGCGCAACCTGGAGTTTGCCCGCGTGCAGCAGGATATGGACGCGGCCCGGGCCATTCAGCGCTCATTGCTGCCGCAGCGGCTCCCGGTGATTGACGGCTACTCCCTGGGTTTTCGCTCGGATACCTGCTACGAGGTGGGCGGCGATTACCTGGACGTGGTGGCGCAGCCGGATGGAAGCATCCTGATGGCGGTGGCCGACGTGGCGGGCAAGGGGATGGCCTCGGCGATGATGTCCACCAGCTTCCGCTCGGCCTTCCGCGCCATGGCCGCCGGCGGGCCTCCGCTGGACGAATTGGCCGCGCGGATGAATCAGCACCACTGGGCAGAGGGCGAAGAGGCGCGGCGGCGCTACCTGACGGCTATCTTTCTCAGGCTGTATCCCGAGACGGGCGAGATCGAGGTGGTGAATGCGGGGCATAATCCGGGATTTCTGCTGCCGCCGGACGGAGTGGCGCGGTTGTTTGACGCTTCCGGCACGCCGCTGGGGCTGCTTCCGGGGATGCGCTACGCCAGTGAGCGGTGCGCCTTCCAGCCCGGTGCGCGGCTGCTCTTTTACACCGATGGGCTGACGGAGGTCTTCAAGGGAGATGAGGAATTTGGGGCGGATCGTCTTTTATCTTCATTTTTAGAGTGCCAGTCGATGAAAGCCGGTGATATTCTCGATGCATTGTGGGCGGCGATTGAAGCCTTCTCCGAAGGCGGGCCGCAGGGAGACGACATGACCGCACTGGCGCTGTGCCGCGAGTACACGGGAATGGAGGAACCGGCATGAGCGAAACCAAGACTGCCACTCCGGCTCCGGTTCCCAGGGCGACAACCGTCGAGGTCCGGCTGCCATCGCGGATGGGCTTCGAGAAGGTGGCCATGGCTACCGCGTCGTCGGTGGCCAGACTGATGGGCTTCCGCGAGGACCGCGTGGAAGACCTGAAGACCGCCGTGGCCGAGGCCTGCATCAACGCCATCGAGCACGGCAACCGGCTGAATGAAAAGCTGAACGTGGGCGTCGAGTTGTCGGTCAGCGCCGACTCGCTGGAAGTGAAGGTCATCGACGACGGCAAGGGGATGGACAAGCATTCCGGCAAGATCGCCACGCCGGACATTGACCGTAAGATGCACGGCGAGGAAGCCGCCCGCGGCATGGGAATGTTTCTCATCCAGGCGCTGGTCGACGAGGCCGAGTGGGTGGTCGGCGCCGAGGGAAAAAGCAGCTACGTCCGGCTGGTGATACGGCTGGATAAAGAGTAGTGACCGTTCTCGGTTTTCAGTTCTCAGTTGTCAGTAAAAAGTAATTCCTTGTCGATAGTCGTCTGGGAATCGGCTTTATCCCAGGGGACAACGTCGATTATGCTGTAGAACTGAGAACTGTGAACTGAGAACTGTGAACTGTGAACCGAATGGAGATATAGACAGTGCAAAGCGAAACCAAGGCGCGTGTTGAGCAGCTTACTTCCCCGGCGGGAGCTCCGGTCTCCGTCCTGCGCTTCGAGGGCGATATTGCCAGCACCTCGAAGGATGCGGTTCTGGGAACCTATCAGGCGCTTCCCAAAGAGACGGCCAGGCAGGTGTTGCTGGACTTCAGCAAGGTGGATTACATCAATTCGAGCGGGATTGCCCTGGTGATTCAACTGCTGATCGAGGCCTCCAACCTGGGCCAGAAGGTCTGCGCCTTCGGCCTATCGGCGCACTTCACCAAGGTCTTCACCATGGTCGGGATCACCAAGTACGCCGGGCTTTTTGCCACCCAGGCCGAGGCGCTAGCCGGGTTATAAAATCCCTCACCCCCCACTACGCGCGTTATCATCTCTCGTATGGACCTTTACGCGATTCAAGGCGCACTCCGCGAGGCCGGCCTGGACGGCTGGCTCTTCTATGACCATCATCACCGCGATCCGATTGCCCAGCGCATTCTTGGCCTGGACCCAACTGCGCACGTCACGCGGCGCTGGTACTACTTTGTGCCCGCCCAGGGCGAGCCGCGCAAGCTGGTGCATCGCATCGAGCAGGGGCGGCTGGACGCGCTGCCGGGGACCAAGGCGTTGTATTCGAGCTGGCAGGAGCTGGCGCGCGGGCTGGAGACGATGCTCAGCGGGGCGCGGCGGCTGGCCATGCAGTACTCGCCCAACAACGCCATCATGTACGTCTCGATGGTGGACGCGGGGACGGTCGAGTTTCTGCGCGGGATGGGCAAGGAGATTGTCAGCTCGGCGGATTTGGTGAGCGTCTTCGAGGCGGTTCTGACGGAAGAGCAGGTGGCCAGCCACGGCGTGGCGCAGCGGGCGATTGACGCGATTCTGGCCGAGGGCTGGCTGGAGATTGGGCGGCGGTTGCGGCCTAGCGTTGGCGGGGCCGGGGTGTACTCCGAGTATGACCACATGATCTGGCTGAGCGAGGCGATGCGGCGCGAGGGGCTGGTCTGGGACGATGGCCCGAATGTGAGCGTGAATGCCCATTGCTCTGACTCGCACTATGAGCCGACGGCTGAGTTTTCGTCGCCGATCCGCGAGGGCGATTTTCTGCTGATCGATATTTGGGCCAAGTCGGAGAAGCCGGGGAGCATTTTTTACGACATCACTTGGACCGGCGTGGTAGGGCGCGAGCCGAGCGAGCGAGAGCAACTGGTCTTCAATACCGTGACGAAGGCGCGCGACGCGGCGATAGCTGCCGTCGAGAGCGCTTTCGCAGCAAACCGCCCGATTCGCGGCTTCGAGGCCGACGACGCGGCGCGCGGGGTGATTCAGGCGGCTGGCTTTGGGGAGTTCTTCACGCACCGCACCGGGCACAATATCGCCACGGAGATTCACGGCTCCGGCGCGCACTTGGACAATCTGGAGACGCACGACGAGCGGCGGCTGCTGCCCAATACCTGCTTCTCGGTCGAACCGGGGATCTATCTGCCGGAGTTCGGCGTGCGTAGCGAGATCGATATGCTGACCGCGCCGGGGAAGGCCTGGGTGACGGGGCGATTGCAGCGGGAACTGGTGAGGATTTAGTACCGCGACTGAATGTAGCGCCGACCTCCCGGTCGGCTGTAGCGCGGACGTCCTCGTCCGCGCTTGTCC
>CAYVGW010000180.1:0-8132 GCA_964450895.1 uncultured Occallatibacter sp.
CCACTTCGGCAATCACGTTGTAGGTGTCGTGGTCGCAGTTGGAGCCAGGAAAGACAAGTACCCCGAATTTCATGCTTCTAGGGTATCAGCTTTCGGTGGCCGGAAAGACTCCCTGCACGCTTCGTGGAGTAGCTGCCTTGCCAACAGCCGCCAATGGTATACTCACAAGGTCAGGCGCGTGCCCGCGCCGCATCTTTCACTATCACTGAGGTTCACATGTCCGGCCATTCAAAATGGGCCACAATCAAGCACAAGAAGGGCGCGCTGGATGCCAAGCGCGGCAAGATATTCACCCGCCTGTTGAAGGAAATCGCGGTAGCCGCCAAGGGCGGCGGCAACCCTGACACCAATGCACGGCTGCGCACCGCGGTTCTGGCCGCCAAGGCCGAGAATATGCCGGCCGACAACATCAAGCGCGCCATTCAGCGCGGTACCGGCGAGTTGGAGGGCCTCAGCTACGAGGAGATCAGCTTCGAGGGCTACGGTCCGGGCGGCGTGGCGGTCATTGTCGAGGTGACCACCGACAACCGCAACCGCGCGGTGAGCGAGATTCGCCACGCCTTCTCCAAGAACGGCGGCAACCTGGGCGAGACCGGCTCGGTGCGCTTCATGTTCCACAAGAAGGGGCTGATCGCTGTCGAAAAGGACGCGGCCACCGAAGAGCAGTTGATGGACATCGTTCTGGAACACGGCGGCGAGGATCTGAACGACGAGGGCGATACCTGGGAGATTATCACCGAGCCAGCGGCGCATGAGGCTGTGGCCGCGGCGGTCAAGGCGGCGGGGATTCCCACGGTGATGAGCGAAGTCACCATGGTGGCCACCACCTACACCAAGCTGGAAGGCTCGGCCGCCAACCAGATGATGCGCCTGCTGGAGGTTCTGGAAGACTGCGACGATACACAGAACGTCTACTCGAACTTCGACATGGACGCCGATCAGATGGAAGCGGCTGGATAACGGCCGGCAGGGCAGGCAATGAAAAAGCCGCCCGTTTGTGGCGGCTTTTTTGTGGGGTTTGAAGAAATTCATTCAGGGAAGGGAAGAACATTGACCGGAACTGCCAAGTTTTTTGCGATATTTTTGATGGCGGTAAGCTTGGTTGCAAGCGCCCAAACGCCAGCCGATAGCGCCACGAACAGCCAAAGTTCGGCTAACAAGGCGATACCTGCAATTTACTATGCGGATGATAGTCACAATCCCGTCGCCCAGCTCCGCATCAACAAAAGCTGGGAGCATGGCCCCTTCGTCAATTATGGCTTCGGCGTGGGTGAGCGCTCGCAGTACAAATTTCTCTCCGCCGGCTATCAGTTGGGCAAGCCGCTGACGCCGGTCTTTCATGCGGGCGTCCTCAGCGGCCAATTTGAGCTGGCCGGCAACATCATGCCGCTCTGGCAGGCCTACACGCCCGCGCCGCACACCCAGAACTACACCTGCACCGATCAGAATGGGAATCCCTTCACCTGTTTGCTGCAAGTGGGCGGCGGGACGTTTACCGGCGTCAGTCTGACGCCAGTGATTCTCCGCTGGAATTTTCTGACTCGCTCGCGGCGGATTCAGCCTTGGGCGCAGGCCGCCGGCGGGCTGGTTTATACCACGCACAAGTTTCCGCCGAATTTTCTCAGCACGCAGACCGTCAACGGGGTTACCTATACCAACTTCGACGGCGGAACCTGCGTCTGGAACTTTACGCCGCAGGGCGGTGTCGGCGTTCACTTTTTCACCGGCGCCAAGCGGTCGATTGACTTGGGCGTCAACGGCGTTCACATCTCCTCGGCCTCGCTGGGCGACCGCAACCCGGGAGTCAACGCCAGCGTCCAAATCCAGTTGGGCTATACCTTCTGGAGGTAGTTGTGCGGGCAGATGCGGATCAGGCGATTTTTGAAAGGGCACGACTTCAGTCGTGCCGCATGAAGAGCAAAATGAATTCAGGGCTTTAGCCCCTGAGGAATGTATTTTGAGCAGCAAGCATTCCCTCGGCGGCTAAAGCCGCACACTCCAAATCTGGGCTTTCTGCGGCACGGCTGAAGCCGTGCCCTTTCAAAGCCGGGCTTCTTCCGCATTTTATCTGTCCACTGTCTACTGTCCACTGTCACCTGTCACCTGTAACCTGTGAAAGGAATCATGAGCGAACCGCTCGTCGAGTGCGTGCCGAACTTCTCCGAGGGCAAGGATGCCCGGCGGGTCCAGGCCATTGTGGCCGCGATGCGCGTCGAGGGGGTACACTTGCTCGATTGGTCGATGGATGCATCGCACAATCGCTCGGTGGTGACCATTGCCGGCGCCCCGGCGGCTGTGGTCGAGTCGGCGGTGCTGGGCGCGGGCAAAGCCGCCGAGCTGATTGATCTGACCCGCCAGCAGGGGGTGCATCCGCGCATCGGAGCGGCAGACGTGATTCCCTTTGTACCCATCCGCGGCATCAAGCTGGAGCAGTGCGCGCTGCTGGCTCGCCAGGCGGGTCTAGAGATTTGGAGGCGCTTCAATCTGCCGGTCTTCTTTTATGAGGCGGCGGCGGCGCGCCCGGATCGGGCGAATCTGGAAGAGTTGCGCCGCGGGCAGTTCGAGGGGCTGATTGAGGCCGGGGGCAAGGATTCGGCGCGCCGGCCGGATATTGGCGGCCCACTGATTCATCCCACCGCTGGGGCCTGCGCCGTGGGCGCGCGCAAATTTCTGGTGGCCTACAACCTCTATTTTGATTCCTCCGATGTCGCCATGGTCCGCGCCATCGCCCGCGAGATGCGCGCCGCATCCGGCGGATTGAAGGGCGTCAAAGCTTTGGGCGCCGTGGTCAACGGCCGCGCGCAACTCACGATGAACATTACCGATTTTGCAATCACGCCGCTCTCCCAGGTCTACCGTGCCGCCACCGAACTGGCCGCTCGCCACAAGGCCAGGCCGGTGGCGGGCGAGATCATCGGACTGATTCCCGAGGCCGCCTGTGAGCGGGAAAGCGAGTGGATGCGTCTATTAGTTGGGTTCGATGCGCAGACCAAGATTTTGGAGCGCCGCCTGGAAGCTCCTATAGCCTGGCCGGGAGCGGCCTGAATGGAAGATCCGGCGGATCGGCCGGATGACAGGTAAAATGAGAATGGAACAGGAGCGGCTGGATGGCCGCGTCCGTGGAGGATGAATCTTTTGAAAGCCATTTTGAGAGTTGCAATTCCGGTACTTTTTCTGACCGCGGGTCTGTCGCTTCATGCGGCGCAGTTGTCCGCCGACGCCAGCAGCGCTATTCCGCATTCCGTGCAGCAGTTGGTGGCTATTGACTATCACGCCATGGAAAATTCAACCTCGGCCATGGAACTGCGCGCCCGCGTGATGCCGCCCGAGCTGAAGCGCTTTGAAGATGCGCTGAAGAACTCCGGCCTGAATGAGAACCACGACGTCGAGCAGTTGGCCTTTGCCCTCTTCCGCGAAAAGGATGGCGAGGACAAGCTGAGCACCGTCGGCATTGCCCAGGGCCAGTTCCCCATCCAGGATATTCTGGCCAACTTCCGCAAGCAAAAGGTGAAGGCCACGCTGCTGCGCACCAACAAGATCTATCCGCTGGCCAAAACCGGCATGGTGGTCTGCTTCGTCAATCCCTCCACCATGGTCTTTGGCGACAGCGACGCGGTGAACAAGGCGCTGGATGCCCGCGACAGCCTTGCGCCCAGCATGTTGACCAATGTGCCGATGATGGACGCCATGCGGTCCGTGGAATTCGATCCGTTGTGGAGCATCCTGGACAAGAAGGGCACCGAGACCATGATGAAGCAGATCCTGGGCGAGGCCGGTTCCTCCAACGATTTTGATTCCGTCAAGAAGCATCTGGAGGCCTCCTGGTACGGGATGGACTTCCAGCACGGCGTCAAATTCGATCTGACCATCGCCACCGGCGACAGCTTTGCCTCGGCCACGCTCCAGTCGCTGCTCTCGGCCGGCCTCTCACTGCGCAAGGCCAGCGGCACGGATGCGGAGAAACAGGCGCTCAGCGCCACCTCCATCAGTTCTGAAGCCGGAAAGCTGACCATCCACTTTGCCACCGGCGATGCGCAGTTCAACAGCCTGCTCGAGTCGCCGCTCTTCCGGGGCGTCGTGCGCTGAGCTGCTGGGCAACGGCACGAACCTGCGCGGCGCGCGTACTCCATGGGAGATTTCCGAACGGCCTGAGCTTCATCTGCTCAGGCCGTTCGTGTCGTGCGCCTGCGCCCTGTTGATTTTCGCGGCCTCCGCTGGGGGAATCCGTACAATGAAGAAGAGGTTCTTCCCCATGAAGCGCAACACCGTCGTCTTAGGAACGGTTCTCTTCCTCCTGGCCGTCTTTGCCTGGGCCGGCTGGGCCAACTTCGAGTACCGCCGGCAGGCCCGCGAGCGTCAGCTCGCCTCGGCTCCGCAAGGCGTTTTGGCGGCCAGCGAGAGCGGAGAGCCGCAGTACCTTACGCCGCTGCTGGGCAAGCCCGCGCCCGCCTTCACCCTCGAAGACCTCAACGGCAAGAAGCACTCGCTGGCGGAATTCAAAGGCAAGGCCGTGCTGCTCAACTTCTGGGCCACTTGGTGCGCTCCCTGCAAGATCGAAACCCCTTGGCTGATCGAACTGCGTAACCAGTACGCGCCGCAGGGCTTCGAGGTTTTGGGCATCTCCGCCGACGACCTGGACCGCACAACCCCGCAAAAGCTCAACGCGGACAAACAGAAGATCGCCCGCTTCGTCCAACAGGAGAAGATCAATTATCCGGTGCTGATCGACGCCGACTCCATCAGTCAGCCCTACGGCGGCCTGGACTCGCTGCCCGCCTCCTTTTACGTGGACCGCAACGGCGTCGTCGTCGCCGCGCAACTGGGCCTGACCTCCAAGGACGAGATCGAGGCCAACATCAAGAAGGCGCTGGGAACAAAGTAGCGCCAGTATCAGAGTAGCGCCGGTCTCCAGACCGGCTGTCGCGCGGGCGTCCTCGCCCGCGCCTGTTCAGGATTCAATACCAATTCAAGCCCTCATCATGCGAGTGGAATCAATAAAGCGCTCCGAAGGCAAAGGACTAAGATCGATGTTTGAAATGAAATCCATAATCCACATTACCGTTGCCGCGGCCCTGATGCTGGCTGCCACGCGGACGCACGCCCAGCGCCCGCTGATCGAAGGCCTGGATCGCCCTGCCGCTAAACCCGCAGCCGTAGACTTTCTCTATCCCGAACAAATCACCGTCCCCGCCGGCAAGCCCACCAAGGTCACGCTGCACTTCCGCGTCGCGCCGGGGATGCACATCAACTCCCATACGCCGACCGCCGACGAACTGATTCCAACTGTTTTCACCCTTCCCGCAGACTCCGGCGTGCAGCTTCTTTCCGCTGTCTATCCGCCCGGCGCGGTTTTCGCCCTGCCCCTCGATCCCAAAACCAAGCTCAGCGTCTACAGCGGCGAATTCACCCTGCAAGCGCGCTTCAAAGCCACGTCCGGCAATCATCTGGTCCAGGCCAGCCTGCGCTACCAGGCCTGCGAAAACAACACCTGCATGCCGCCCAAAACAATTCCCGTGGTTATTGACGTGATTGGAAAGTGAGCAGCGCTTTCAGGGCAAACGTAGCCTAATTATCCTGATCGCTTTCCAAAATCTGTCTTGCAACAAGGGCACGACTTTAGAGGCTGCGGAAAAAGGGCTGAATTTGCGTGAAACCCTCGAAAACATCCCGCAGGGGCTGAAGCCCATCCTTTATTATCAACGCTTTGCGGCCCGACTAAAGTCGTGCCCTTGTTACAAAACCTGCCTGAATTGAGCTTTTCCGCAGCCTCTTTAGTCGGGCCACCACGGAAGCACAAGATGATAAGGGCTTTAGCCCCTGCCAACCTCGATGTATTTCCATCGCGATTGCAGGCCGATGCTGGATGCAGGGGCTGAAGCCCACCCTGTTTGTTTTGCCAATTTGCGGCCCGACTGAAGTCGTGCCCTTGTTACAAAGCGAATAATATTATCACCTATGCGGCTTTTTCTTCCGTTCTGGAACGAATTAGATGCCTTTGCCCTGGCAGCGCTTTTGAAACTCCCGCCGCCGCCGCTTCGTCTTGCTAAAGGGTTGAATGGAGGGTTTTTCGATGCGTTTGGGAGCAAAATTAGTGTGTAGTTTGGCAATTGCCGGTCTGACGCTGGTCTTTTCCACCATGGCACATGCGGATTCTCTGACTGTGAAGACCGTGCAAGGCAAGGCCACCGGCAAGACCATTAACAACGGTAAAGTGAAGGCTTTTCTCGGCCTGCCCTACGCGGCTCCGCCGGCCGGCGATCTACGCTGGAAGGCTCCTCAGCCGCCCGCCAAGTGGAAAGGCATGCGCGATGCGAGCAAATTCGGCGCTCATTGCGCCCAGGGCAAGGTCTTTGACGACATGATCTTCCAGGACGCAGCGGACAGTGAGGATTGCCTCTTTCTGAACGTCTACGCGCCAGCCAGCGCGACCGCCAAGAGCAAGCTGCCGGTGATGTTCTGGATTCACGGCGGCGGTTATTCCGGCGGTTCGGCCTCCGAGCCGCGCCATAACGGCGATTTTCTGCCCGTTAAAGGCGTGGTGCTGGTCACCATCAACTACCGGCTGGGCGTCTTCGGCTTTCTGGCCACCGCTGACTTGGCCAAAGAGGCTGGCGGCGCGGCGGGCAACTATGGCCTGCTCGACCAGGTAGCGGCGCTCCAGTGGGTCAAGGAAAACATCAAGAACTTCGGCGGCGATCCCGGCAACGTAACCATCTTCGGCGAGAGCGCCGGCTCCTTTGCGGTCAGCACGCTGATGGCCTCGCCCATGGCGCGCGGCCTCTTCCAAAAGGCCATCGGCGAAAGCGGCTCCGCTTACGGCGGTCTCGGCTACGACCCGCTCGCGGTGCGCGAAAAGGCGGATGGCGCCTGGGTGGATTCGCTCGGGGTCAAGTCCCTGGCTGAGTTGCGCGCCCTGCCCACCGCCAAGATTCTCGACGCGGCCAAGAGCAAGGGCATGATCGGCTTTTCGCCGGTGATTGACGGCAAGCTGATCGTCGAGCCGGTCTCCGAGACCTATGCCGCGGGCCGTCAGGCGCACGTGCCGCTGCTGGCCGGATGGAACAGCGACGAGGGCAGCTTCTTCGCCATGCGCCCCGTCACCGCCGAGCAGTTCAAGGGCATGGTGGCGGGCCTTTTCAAGGAGCGCGCCGATGAGTTCCTCAAGCTCTACCCCGCTGATACCGATGCCCAAGCCCTGCGTTCGGCCATCGACTACGGCGGCGACAACTTCATCGCCTTCGGCACATGGCAGTGGATCGAAGCGCACAAAAAGACCGGAGAATCACCCATTTACCGCTATCACTTCGAACTGGCCGCCACGCCCAGCAAATTCCACCCCGGTTCCTTCGCCTTCCACTCCGACGACATCGAGTACGTCTTCGGTACGCTGGACACCCGCCCCGGCGCGGAGTGGCGTCCCGAGGACCGCAAGCTGAGCGAGCAGATGATGGGCTATTGGACCAACTTCGCCCGCACCGGCGACCCCAACGGCCCCGGCCTGCCAGAATGGCCCCGTTTCGACAAGGACGGCTTGCTGATTCACCTGGACAGCACGATCACCACCAGCCCGGACACGCTGCGCCCGCGCTACGAATTCCTGCTGAAAGGGATGCCGCCGTTTCACTTCTGATCCACTCAGACAGCAAAAGCGCCGCCCAGCGGGCGGCGCTTTTTCAGAGGCTTCTTCCTGAGAACTGAGTGCTTACAACGCTGACTCAATCTCAAAACCCCAGGCTTCCAGAAGAGCCTCGGGGATGTACTTGGAGTTCTTGTTGCGGCGAGCCCACTCCCGCAGACGGGTGGACCGGATGTACTGGTCCGGGTTGAGCTTGAACTCCTTGACGATCTGTTCGAAGGAGGTCACCGTGGGCACCACCGGGCCAATCGGCTCCGGCTTGCCCCAGTTCGGATTTCCACGACGCTTTGCCATCGATTTGGTGTCCTTATGTGGAGTGATTACGTTTACAAGCTGGACTGCGGGCGGGGGCACGGCAGCTCCAAAGGCGAGTTTACCTTCTTATTTTACATATATTTTCTTCAAAAATCAATAGCAAAATTGCACAAAATAAAGAACAATCGAGGCGCGGCTTGGCAGGTACGCGGAGCGCGCCGCCACGCCGGGCAGCGCGGCG
>CAYVGW010000181.1:0-8076 GCA_964450895.1 uncultured Occallatibacter sp.
TCTCGCGCTGAATGTCCAGATCCTTGTCGCCGATCATGTCGGCCAGGATGAAGGCCTTGATCTTGCCCAGCGTTCCGTCGCGCGCCCATTTGGCGGCCAGGTGCTTGGTTCCGTAAGTCGAGTCCGAGTCTGTCCAGCTTTGAATGGCCTCTTCGCCGTCGTCGAAGAGCAGCCAAACTGAGTAGCCGTCGAGCTTTTTTCCGCCGGCGGTAGACGCGCGCAACTGATCGCCAATCGCCAGCAGCAGGCCGGTCGTCGCCGCGCCGTCGTTGGCGCCGACATAGTTGATGTTCCTGAGCGGGTAGTTGGTCTCGTAGTGCGTGGCGAGGACGATCACGCCGTCCTTCTTGCCGGGAAAGCGCACAATGAAGTTGCGCATCTCCACTGCGCCGATGGGCGTCAGGGCGGTGAAGGCGTCCTCTTCCAGCGCATCATGCTGGAAGTGGCCGCGCAAGAATGCCTCGGCCTTGAGATGATTCGGGCTGGTGGGCCAGCGCGGGCCGATAGCCACGAACTGCCGCGCGTAATCGAGGGCCTTCGTGCCGTTGAAATGCGTCTGCGCTTGTACTTCTTTTGGAGAGAGCAAGAGTAAAAATAGCGCGAAAAGAGTGGGTATCCAGATTGCTGGGTGCCCCAGGTCCGGATTTTCGGACCTGGGAAACGATGAAACTCGCCTTGCTTCTATCACGCTGCCTCCTTCTTCTTCCTTCGCGACGGATGCACCCACCACGCCACGCCAATGCCGATCAGATACAGCCCCAGTAGCGGCATGGCGTAGAGGGTCATACTGACCGGATCTGGCAATGGGCAGATGACGGCAGACACCACAAAGACCGCCAGAATCGCGTAGCGGAGATTCTTCCACAGAAAGCGCGGGCTGACGATGCCGAAGAGCGCCAGGAAGAAGATCAGCACCGGCAGCTCGAAGGCAATGCCCAGCCCCAAAATGATGGAGAGAAAGAAGCCGGTGTACTCCTCGATGCTGATCACCGAGGTGAACTTGCCGCCGAAGACATCCAGCAGAATGTGTACCGCACTGGGCAGCACCCAGTAGTAGCCGAAGTACGCGCCGGTCAGAAACAGCCCCACCGTAGCCGCCATGAAGGGCATCACGAAGCGCTTCTCTTTTTGATACAGCCCAGGCGCAATGAAGAGCCAGACCTGGAAGAGGATGAAGGGCGAGGCGACAATCAAACCGGCGACGAGCGAGACGTGGACAGAGAGATTGAACCCGTCCATGGGGTGAATCATATTCAGCGATTTGCCGTCGCGCACCAGCGGCGCCTGAATGAAATCGATCAGCCGGTCATGAAAGCTCCAAGCCGCGGCAAAACCCAGGCCAAGAAAGATCGCCGAGCGGACGATGCGCTTGCGCAGCTCATCCAGATGCTCCATCAGGCTCATGCCGGGCAGCTCCGCGCGCGCCGATACGGCCTCGCGCGCCTTGCCGATGGCCTCTGAGGGATCAATCATGGCGGGCCTGCTCCTGCGTTGGATTGGCCGGAACCGGCTCGCCGCTCGAAGGCGGCTGAATACGCGGATAAACGTCCTCGTCCGGATAAGGACTTGCTGCTCCAGGTCTCGGTTCCGAGACTGGGGAATCAACACCGGCAGCCAGCGCGGGAAGCTGTTCCCTGATCCCTGACCCCTGATCCCTGCTCTTCCGTTCCGCCTCCTCGGATTTGCGCAACTCCTCTTCCATCTGGAATTTGAAGTCGTTGGAGGCCTTGCGCACCTCGTACATCAGCCTGCCGATCTGGCGGCCGATCTCCGGCAGACGCCGCGGTCCGAAGACCACCAGCGCCATCACCATCAGGATCAGCGTATCCCACATCCCGATGTTGGCAACTTCAATTGGCGGCGTCAAGTTCATCAATGCCTATGATACCTGCCCGCGCATGGTGCGAACAAATTAGACGCCCGATTGAAACCGCGAAGCCGAATGACTTTGCAGGAGATATGGATAATCAGAACATCAAATTGATCTTCTTCATCAACAGGAAGAGCCTGTCCGCTTGGCTCGCAAAAGGAATGAACTCGTTTTTGAGATAGAAATTGCGAGCGCCCTCCTTGGCATCCACCACCACCGCCCAACTGGAGACAAGTTTTGAGGCCTGCCATGCCTTGTGGAGCGCATCCATCAGCAGCATTTCGCCCACGCCTTTTCCTCGTAAAGATAAATCCCTTCCCATCCGGCCAAGAAGAGTGGCGCCGATCGGCCGCTTGGGGAGTTTCTTTTGAAGTTTGGGTGGCAAATCCACGCTGAGGATGGAGATGGGAGACAAGGTATAAAAGCCGGCAACAAATCGTCCGTCGGGAGTTAGAACGAAGGCGTTGGTGACTCTCCTGCTGACGTCTTGCCGAATAGCATTGCCCCGAAAGTATTCATCCAGCGCTTCGTTTCCGCACGAAAAAGCCTCCCGGTCGTGCTGTTCGCCAAGCGGCTCGAAGTATAGTTTATTGCCCATAAGGTAAAGTCTCCTTGTATTTCTGCTCTCTAATACTCAATTTCAACGCGTGATCGAACACTCAGCCCTGGCTCATCCTTGCAGGAAACGCTCCTTATAACGTTTCGCTGCCTGCGTAAGCTGAGGGCCGGGCGCTGCCGGCTCCATCAAGGCCGCGGCAAATATCTCGGCATCGGAACGTTCCATCATCCAGGTTTCATGCTCCCGGATCGTCTGTCTTGCATCGGCAACCGCGTTTTGAATAATGAAATCCGTCACCGTCTGCTTTTTGATCTGAGCGGCCCTTTCAATCTCCGTCTTCTGTTCGGGCCGCAGCCGTATATCGATGCGTTCGCGGGCCTTGCGAACTGTTTCCTGGCGTACGGGCGCGATTGCGGTAGCCATATTCCCTCCGTGGATTCATGTACGGACGCATTCCGTACATGAATAGTATATCGCCATCTTGAGAGATTGGTTCAGCAATGGAGGGCGTCTGCGAGAGATTTTGGCTCTCTGTGAATTTTTGTTAAACTATAAGCTGTGGAGGTGGCCCCAACCGGTCCGGATTCATGAATCCAACGGCTTCGGTCCGCGTCCAACTGCAAGAAAGGCTTGCAACAACCCCGAAGATGGGGGCTCGCCTGGAGACTCCGGCGGCAGCGCCGGGCAGCTTCAGGCAGGTCAGCGCATCCTCTGCAAGCTGCGGTTTGCTTTCAACATCCCCGTCAGTTGCCCTCAACAGGCGAGCTGACTGAAGGCGGAATACTGTGAATCTGGTACTCGACGATCCAACGGCGGTCTCGCCGGAGACTGGCAGTTCTTGCAGCCTCGAAAACTATCTTGCGCTCCCCGACCACACCATGGACGAGCGCATCGCGGCGGCGCGCTCGCGGCTGGGCGCAACCACCCTGCTCCTCGGCCACCACTATCAGCGCGACGAGGTGATCCGCTTCGCCGACTCGACGGGCGACAGCTACAAGCTCTCCCGCATCGCCACCGAATCCGACGCCAAGTACATTGTCTTCTGCGGCGTACACTTCATGGCCGAAAGCGCCGACATCCTCGGCCACCCCGGCCAGCAGGTCATCCTGCCCGACCTCAACGCCGGCTGCTCCATGGCCGATATGGCGGAAATCTCCCAGGTGGAAGCCTGCTGGGAGGCGCTGGAAGCCCTCGGCCTGGCCGAAGAGACCGTCCCGCTCACCTACATGAACTCCACCGCCGCCATCAAAGCCTTCTGCGGCGAGCGCGGCGGCCTGGTCTGTACCTCGTCCAACGCCCGCGCCGCCTTCGAGTGGGCCTTCCAGCGCGGCAAGCGCATCCTCTTCCTGCCCGACCAGCATCTGGGCCGCAACACCGGCTTCGCGATGGGCATTCCGCTCAGCGAAATGGCCGTCTGGGATCCCTGGGGTCTGCAAGGCGGTCAGACCCGGCAGAGCCTCGCCCAGAGCCGACTCGTCCTCTGGAAGGGCCACTGCGCCGTTCATCAGCGCTTCCTGCCCAGCCATGTCGATGCCGTCCGCGCCAAATACCCCGGCATTCAGGTCATCGTCCACCCCGAATGCCGCTTTGAAGTCTGCCAGAAGGCCGACGCCCTCGGCTCGACCGAGCGCCTGATCGCCCTGGTCGAACAAGCTCCCGCCGGCCAGATGTTTGCCGTCGGAACCGAGATTCACCTGGTCAACCGCATGGCCCGCCGCTTTGCCGAGCAGGGCAAAAAGGTCATCACCCTCGACGACACCGGCTGCCTCTGCACCACCATGTACCGCATCAGTCCGCATCATCTGGCCTGGGTCCTCGAAAATCTCGTCGAAGGCCGCGTCGTCAACCGCATCCAGGTCCGCCCCAGCATCAAGCGCTGGGCCAAAGTCGCCCTGGACCGGATGCTGGAAGTGGGGTAGGGCAGGGAACAGGGGTCAGTGAACAGGGATCAGTCATCCACCGTTTATCACCAATCTGCGGGAGATAAAACTGTAACGCCGGCCTCCTGGCCGGCTTCTATGAGACGGCTGGTCTTGTCAAGGTTTTTGCCTTTGTTTTTGCATTTGCTTTTTCCCTAGTGGCGTTTTTGCTTTTGCTGTTGCTGTTGCCTTTTCTTGTATCGCGGATTCATCTCGGGCTTCTATACGCACTCGCTCGGAGCCGCTCTGGGCTCGGTGCCTGATGGGGCCCGATAGGGATGAAACGGGGCTGCTATCTGTAGCTCGGCCTTTGACGGCCCAGCCGGCCGGCGCAGTCACCCGGACACGAGATTGATGGGCATTTGCCAGTGCGATGCAAAAACTCCTGTGCTTGCCTTTACTGCCGTGCTGCCGCCTTGCAAACTCTTTGACTACCGTCATTTCAGGTTGTTCTGCGGTTGATAGGCAACGCCTTTCGGCTGCCGGAACTGCGGCGCTATGCCGCGATCATTTCAGGTTGCGGAAAGGTCTGGAAGCACTCCCCATTGCGCCACATGGCGTGCAAAATCACCGCCAGTTTGCGGGCCACTGCCACCACCGCTCGCTTTTTGCCGCGCTTGCCGCCCGTCGACGCCAGCTTCAAGCCCCAGCGGCGCAGCGCGGAATCCGGCCCAAAGCGCCCCAAAATATACTGCGCCGATTGCACCAGCAAGCTGCGCAGGCAACATTGGCTGGTCTCCTTTAGCACCTCGAGTGCGCTGCTCGCGAGACCAGCCGTCTCGTCCCATCTGTGGCGTGGACCCCTGATCCACGCTCGTTTCTTGTCAGAAATATGGCTGTTCAAGGAAGAGTTAATTGAACAAAATATGCGAGTTAGCTTCCGCTTCACGGAAATCGCGCGTTAGCGAGTTGACTTCAGCTCATGGAAATTCGATTGGAAGTAGGCTTTCACTCCCTTGGTTCCGCCGCGCGCCCGTGAATTATTGATTGCCGCCAACTTTCGACAATCATTTGCATTGACGGTCCAATGCGGCGGTTGCTACACTGAGGGCGTAGCTTGCTGCGCGGATTCCAGCAGCGAGTTGCGGCCGCCCTCCAGCTACTGCGTTGCCTGCCGGGTGTATCCCAAGGAGATCAGACACCTTCCACTCCAACCTTGACCGGTTGGGAGAAGTGTCCCTTGCGAAGATGCCCTTATCACAGGCGCGCCTGCGGGATGAAAGCAGCCTCTGCTCCACGGTTGACGGCAATCGCAACCGCCCGAGCACTCCCAGCGACAGGTACTTTTGCGTCGCGGGAGCCTAAGGAATCCCGGAGCTGGCACGTAATGGCAAACCTCTTCAATCCTGAACCCGAGAGCGCAACCCTGAATACGCAAATGGAAACCCTAACCCTTGACCCTGCGACGGAGCTTGAGCAGCCGTTGCCAGAATCCACGTCCACACCCGAGACCGCTGTTGCAGTCGAATCACCCGCGCTGGACGCCGATGCCCCAACCGAGCCTGTTGTCGAGGCCGTACCCGTGGTGGAAGCCGCGGCAGAGGCTGAACCCGCTCCCGCTGTTGCGGAAGTTTCCGCGCCGTCCGAGATTTCAGAACCCGCGGCCCCCGTCGAAGCTGGGGTTGAAGCTGCACCGGCTCAGGAAGCGGTTTCCGCGCCTGCGCCCGTCGCCGCCGCTCCCGCCAAGGCCGTAGCCCTGGCCGATCATCTGGAGTCCATGGATGACTTCTCCGCCGCCCTGGAGGCCTTTGAACGCGAGCAGGCCGCCGAGGCCGCCGCGGTCGAAGCCTATGGCGACAAAGTGATCTCCGGCACGGTGATCAAGCAGACGGAAAAGCACTTGGTCATTGATGTGGGCCTGAAGTCCGAGGGGCTGGTGCCTCTCGATCAGGTTCTGGATCACACCGGAGCGGTCAAGTTCCAGCCCGGCGACTCGATTGACGTGGTGATCGAAAAGGAGGAGCCGGAGGGCGGCTACCTGGCCAGCTACGAGCGCGCGCAGCGCCTGCGGGTCTGGGACACGATCGAGAAGGCCGCTGCCGACAAGACGCCCATCCTGGGCACCGTGGTCAGCCGCGTCAAGGGCGGCGTGACGGTCGACATTGGCCTCAAGGCCTTCCTGCCTGGTTCTCAACTTGAGATTCGCCCGGTCCGCAATCTGGACGGCTATCTCGGCCAGCAGATTGAAGTCCGCGTCATCAAGCTGAACAAAAAGCGCGGCAACGTGGTGGTCAGCCGCAAGGAAATCCTGGAAGAAGAGCAGAACGCCAAGCGCTCCACCACCCTGGATCAGTTGGGCGAGGGCACGGTCCTCACCGGTACGGTAAAGAACCTGACCGACTACGGCGCCTTCGTGGACCTGGGCGGCATTGACGGCCTGCTGCACATCACCGACATGAGCTGGGGACGCCTCACCCATCCCCGCGATCTGGTCAATGTGGGCGACGAGATTCAGGTCAAGGTTCTCAAGTTTGACAAAGACAAGCAGCGGGTTTCGCTGGGCTTCAAGCAGTTGACGCCCGACCCGTGGCTGGACGCCACCGAACGCTACCCTGTCGGCGCGCACGTTCATGGCCGCGTTCTCTCGGTCACCGATTACGGCGCGTTTGTCGAGCTGGAGCAAGGCATCGAGGGCCTGGTTCACCTCTCCGAGATGACCTGGTCCAAGCGCCTCAAGCACCCCTCCAAGCTGGTCAAGCCGGGCGACGAAGTCGAGACCGTGGTCCTCAGCGTCAACCCCTCCGACCGCCGTATCTCGCTGGGCATGAAGCAGTTGCTTGAGAATCCCTGGGAGAATCTTACGGACAAGTACCCCGCCGGAACCATCGTCGAGGGTCGCGTCCGCAACTTGACCGACTTCGGCGCCTTCATCGAAATCGAAGACGGCATCGACGGCCTGGTTCACGTCAGCAACCTGAGCTGGACCAAGCGCGTCAAGCATCCCTCGGAGATCGTCAAGAAGGGCGAAAAGGTCAAGGCCGTCGTTCTGGGCGTTGAGCCGCAGAACCGCCGCCTCAGCCTGGGCATCAAGCAGCTTCAGCCCGATGTCTGGGAGAGCTTCTTCGCCACCCACCGCATCGGCGATCAGGTTCACGGCAAGGTGCTTCGCACCGCGCAATTCGGCGCTTTTGTCGAAATCGCGGAGGGTGTCGAGGGTCTCTGCCACATCTCCGAGGCGGGCGACGAAGCCGGCTCCAAGCTGGAAACCGGCCAGGAGCACGACTTCAAGATCATCAAGATCAACGTGGAAGAGAAGAAGGTGGGCCTCAGCCTGCGTTCGGCCTCGCACCACGAGGCCAGCCGCGCCCAGGTCGAGAGCTACAAGAAGGAGAGCCACAAGGCCCCCGTCTCCAGCTCGACGACCACGCTCGGCGACCTCATCAACTGGAAGAGCGAGCGGTAAGCGGCTTTTCTCCCACGCAAGACAGCAAAGCGGCCATCCGAAAAGGGTGGCCGTTTTACTCCCCCACCGTCGTTACCGACCCGCCACGCATGAAACTGTAGCGCCGACCTCCTGGTCGGCTGTGGCGTGGACCTCCCGGTCCACGCTTGTTTCTTTCTATGTTGGGAAACGCTCCTTACAACGAAATACAGTCATCTATCAACGAATATGTTGAATCCTGTAAACGGCAGTTGGGAGCAGCCCTGCTCGCATCGTCAATTTGCGGGTGCCCCACCCTCGCAGTCATGGCCGAAGCGGGTGCCCCACCCTCGCAGTCATGGCCGAA
>CAYVGW010000182.1:0-8061 GCA_964450895.1 uncultured Occallatibacter sp.
GGCGTCGAAAAGGTCTTATGCAAATTCAAGTGCATTACATCCACGCCGAAGTCGCCGGGACGCGCCTTGCCCACCAGCGCATTCATATTCGCGCCGTCCATGTAGAGCAGCGCGCCCTTGGCGTGAAGAATTTCGGCGATTTTGGCGATCTGGCTCTCAAACACTCCAATCGTCGAGGGATTGGTAATCATCAACGCGGCGGTCTCTTCATCCACTTGGCGAGTGAGCGCGTCTAAGTCGATGCCACCCTCGGAGTTAGACTTGAGAGTCTCTACGGTGTAACCGCAGATAGCAGCAGAAGCCGGATTCGTCCCATGCGCGGAGTCAGGGATCAGTATCTTCTTGCGCGCATTGCCCCGCGATTCATGCCACGCGCGGACTAACAAAATTCCGGTAAATTCTCCGTGCGCGCCGGCCGCCGGTTGCAGCGTAATCGCGTCCATGCCGGTAATTTCGATCAGGCAGCGCTGGAGGTTATCAATCACCTCCAGAATTCCCTGCGCCAGCGACGCAGGCCGGTAAGGATGCGCCTCGGCCAGCCCCTCGATCCGTGCGACGTACTCATTTACGCGCGGGTTGTACTTCATCGTGCAGGAACCCAGCGGATACATCCCCAGATCAATCGCGTAATTCCACGTGGAAAGCCGCGTGAAGTGGCGGACAACTTCAATCTCGCTGACTTCGGGCAGCTCCGCTTTCTTCTCGCGATAACTCGCGCCAAGCAGCGCAGTCGCATTCACCGCAGGCACATCCAGCGCCGGCAGCTTGTAACCGTGCTTCCCCGGCGTAGAGATTTCAAAGAGCAGCGCCTCGTTCTGCGTCTGGTGCGCGCGGACTCTTTTGTTGCTCAGAATTGTAACTTCAGTTGTCGCCATTCTTACCTCACTCATCTTGCTTGTACTCGTTGCTGGTTCCTGTAATAGCCTGCTTTGTAACAAGGGCACGGCTTTAGCCGGGCCGACAAAGGCCACCTAAGAATCCTGGGCTTTAGCCCCTGCTAACTTCTTCCGCGCCAAGAACCCAAAGCAATATGGATACTGCTCAGGAGTTTGTACCAAACCCGCTTTCACCGGGTTCATCGCAATGTAGTCCCGGTGTTTTTCATCGCTCTCTTTGCCGAATACCTGTTCTTCTGCAAATCCTCTTTGCCATACCTCACCCTTATAATCGAACTCATGAGATAGCCGATGCGAGAATCTGCCCTTAATCAGTTGCATGGCCTTTTCCACGGTCATATCACCTCCAACTTCGATCAGGAGGTGAACATGATCGGGCATAATCACGAAATCGAGCAGCTTGAAGCAATGTTCAGCGACAAGCGAACGCAGTACATCGATGAGCAACCCGGCATTGCGTTCCGATTGCAGAAGCCGCATGCCCATGCTCGTTTTTGTCGTCGCGAAGAAGATGCGCGACGGGTTCAGAATATGGTCCGGAGCGGCATTGCGGGCTGGATGCGCCATTGCAGGGGCTAAAGCCCGTCTCCTCTCCACTGCTGCTGCGGCCCGGCTAAAGCCGTGCCCTTGTTACAAAGCAGTTCAATCTTGCAATGAAACCCTTCAATCCGCTCCTCGCTCCGTCGCTAATACCTTGGCGGCAGTGTCGATGCTATCGCGCGTAATCACTTCCGTCGCGCACCAGAGCGTGCAGTTGTGCAACTCCGGATACCAGCAGCTCAGATCAATGCCGCCGACGATCTTGTTGTCGAGGAGGCGCTGGCTCCATTGCGCCGGAGACTCTTCGGTCTGCAAGACAAACTCATGGAAGCTGGGCGCGCCGTGGAAGAGCAGCTTTGCGCCAGGAACGGAACCTAGCGCCGAAGCCGCGTAAGCAGCCTTCGCCAGGTTATGCTCGGCCAGCTCGCGGATGCCTTCCTTGCCGTAGACGCTCAAGAAGATCGTGGCCATCAGAGCAACCAATGCCTGATTAGTGCAGATATTCGAGGTGGCCTTTTCGCGGCGAATATGCTGCTCGCGCGTGGAAAGAGTCAAAACAAAGCCGCGATTCCCGTTGCTATCGACGGTCTGGCCGACAAGGCGTCCCGGCATCTGGCGCAGATATTTCTCTTTCGCAGCAATAACTCCGCAGAATGGCCCGCCATAACTCAAAGCTACGCCGAAGGACTGCGCCTCCAGGCTTACGATGTCCGCTTCGGCAGGAGGCCGCACCACGCCCAGCGAGATCGCCTCGGCAATGGAGACAATCAGCAGCGCGCCTTTTTTGTGAACTATCTCGGCAATCGCCGGAATATCTTCCACAATTCCGAAGAAATTCGGGCTTTGGACGAGAACCGCCGCGGTTTCCTCGGTCACCGCCGCATCCAGAGCGGCCAGATCGATGCGCCCCGTCTCGCGGTCATAACTCACCAGAGTCTCCGGCAAGCCCTGATGGCTGGTATAAGTCGCCAGCACCTCGCGGTACTCCGGATGAACCGTCGCGGCAACAACGGACTTATGCCGCCCCGTCACGCGCACGGCCATCATCACAGCCTCCGCCGCACCGGTCGAGCCGTCGTACATGCTGGCGTTGGCTACGTCCATGCCGGTCAGCTCGGCGATCATCGTCTGAAACTCGAAGATAGCTTGCAGAGTTCCCTGCGCGATTTCCGCCTGATAGGGCGTATAACTCGTCAGAAACTCAGCGCGCTGAATCAGCGAATCAATGATAACTGGCCGGTAATGGCGATAGGCTCCCGCGCCGAGAAAGCTGGCATAGTCGGTGGCGTTCTTTGCCCCGGCGGCCTTGAAATAGTCGATGATCTCGCTCTCGGCGTGCGCGGGGGGGACGTTCAGATCGCGGTTGAGGCGGTCTTCGGCGGGAATGACAGCGAATAACTCATCGATGGAGGCAACGCCGATTTCAGCCAGCATTTGCTCGCGTTCGGCGGGAGATTTGGGAAGGTAGCGCATATTCAGCTTTTAGCTTTCAGCTTTCAGCTTTCAGCCAAAAGCTCGTTAGGCAGGTCAAGCTTCGGCCTGCCGGGGATAGCGATTGCAGTGTTCACACAGCAGAAAAATCCAAGCTCAAGCTGATAGCTGATAGCTGAAAGCTTGCTTCTAGCTTTCTTCCGCGATGAATGCCTCATACGCGGCGGCGTCCAGCAGCGCGCTCACTTGCGCGGGGTCGGCCAGCTCGACCTTGATGATCCAAGCCTCATGCGGCTTTTCGTTGAGTTTGTCGGGCGCGTCCTTCAGTTCCTCGTTGACGGCGGTGACCGTGCCGGTGACGGGCGAAAAAAGGTCGCTGACCGCTTTCACGCTCTCCACCGAGCCGAAGGTCTGGTTGGCGGTGACCGGGTCGCCGACCTTGGGCGCGTCCACGTAGACAATGTCGCCCAGCGAGGCCTGCGCGTAGTCGGTAATGCCGATCGTGCCGATGTTGGCGGTCACTTCAATCCACTCATGCTCACGGGTGTAGCGGCAGTTTGCGGGGTAAGGCATGATTTGTCCTTTCCAGAATGATTGACACTCTATTGTACGTCGCGGAAGTTGGGGCCGAGGTGAGGAAATCCGCGTTCCAACTCACGCCGGTCCGAAACCGGGATAGGGCTGAAGCGGGACAAGAGCCACGATCTCCAGCATTCCGGCCTGAAAGATGGGCAGGCTGTCGAGGGCGGCGCGGACTTCGGCCTGGCTGGCCGCCTCCCAGAGGATGGAGGCGCCGGGCGTGTCAGCGCGGCGCCAAATCTGGCGGATCAGGCCGGCGGCGTAGAGTTCGCGGACGCGCTGGCTCTCGCGGGCGGTCAGCTCCGGGGTGAAGGCTTCCGGCGGAAAGGCGTCGGTGCGGCGGCGAGAGAGGGTGAGAAATTGCATAGGGAAATTGTAGCGCCAGAGGTCAGGGAACGAGGAATAGTTTGACGGCTGTCCTCGATTCCCTATCCCTTCACAACAGCTGTAAAGTCAGACCATTGCTCAACACGAAAAGCTCGAATGTCGCGTACTGACATTGGGAACCATGTGCGAGCGCGTAGCGATTGGATGGCCAGGAAAAGGTTGGCCATATTCTCGTCATCGGTCACATAGAGGCTTCCCGTACACGGCGAAAACCGTGTTCTTCGAGAATGTCACCAATCTCTGTATAGGCCTGCGAGACGCCCTTGGGGTGGTGCGTCACGGTGTCCATTACTGTCAGATCAAAGGCAACAGCGTACATTAGAGAGCCTCTGGGTCATCAAGAATATGGGTTAAGCGGTATTCTGCGGTTTCACCAGTGGCGACCATCTTGATTTCGACCAGCCAGTCGCCGTCCTCTACCTGATGAAGTGCGTGACCGACTTCGTATTTTTCGCCGACTTCCCCAAAAGTTTTGATCCTCCCAACCGGTATCGACGGCGGTTCAAGCAGTGCGGGCATAAAAAGGCCTCCTTGCAACAGAATTCAATTTTATCTTAGCTCAATTGTTGTAGTTAGTGGACAAGTCTCTGTTCCTATCTCGCAAAGAACCGTCCCCGCCCGCCGTTGGCCCAGGGGTCGTAGTGCGCGGCGAACTCCGCGCGATGCTGGATGCTGGGATGGCTGTAACTCCAGAACTCGATGAAGGGGTTGGGATTGGGGTCTTCCAGCCATGCTTCGCCCAGGTGATTGAACGCGCCCACGGCGGTTTTTTGCGGATCAGAAACCAGTCCGTGGATGGCCTCCTGGCCGTAGATGTCGGCTTCGTGCTCGAAGTGGCGGCTGAAGGCGCTGCTCACCGGCTGCAGAAAGAAATTGGCCGCGGAGAGCGTGAGGAGCAGCACCAGAAAGCCTGGACGGCTGGCGAGCGGGGTAATTTTGGCTTCGCCCTCTTTGGCTTCCTCGTTCCCACTCTTCGCAAAAGACGCGATGGATGGGGCACCCAGCGTTTCAACGAGCCCCCAGCGCGCGCTGTAGCGGCGAGCCAGCCAACCGGCAATCATCGCGCAGCCCCAGAGGAGAAAGAACGATCCGGCGCCCGCGCCTGCCAGCTCCTTGGGAATGTGGTTGAGAATGTAGTGGCCGCTCTCGTGGCCGAAGATGAAGAGTACCTCGTCGTCGGGCAGACGGTCGGTGGCCGTGTCCCATAGGACAAAGCGCTTGGTGGCGCCGATGCCGGTGACGTAGGCGTTCAGGCCGTTGGATTTTTCGCTGGCCTTCATCAAAAAGATCCGGTCGGGGGCGATCCGCGTGCCGGTGCGGGCGACGACCTGTTCCAGGCGGGCCACCAGCGCGGGATTTGATTTTACGAGCGGCTCAAATTTGTTGAAGATCGGCTCCAGCAGCGGTTCGGCCAGCACGGAGAGCAGAATCAGCGGCAGTGAAATCAGCCAGATCCACGCCCAAAAGCGGCGCGGCGCAATGCGGACGATCCAGTTGAAGAGCAGCAGGACGGGCGCGCCCAAGAGCAGCGAGAGGCCCAGGCTCTTGGCCACGTCGCTCAGCCAGCCGCCCCAGCCCTGCACGCTGATGCCGTAATGGCGGCTGACCGCGTGGCCGAGGATCTCCAGCGGCAAGCTGGCCAGCGCCGTGATGACCAGAAACGCCGCAAAGAAGAGCAGCCCCTGCATCCAGCGGCGGGGCAGCAGGCCTTCCGTCCAGTCGGCCAGTCCAGCGGCCCAGCGCGTTGCCAGCAGGATCCACAGAAAGGCCATGCCCCAGAGCGAGCCGCCCAAGCCAAGTACCGTGCGGATGCGTTCCAGCGCGATGGCCTTGGCCAGCTTGTCGGGCGGCAGCGTGTAGGCCTGCGCGGCGGCGGGCGGCGCGGCGCAGGCGGTTGGCGCGGGTTTCGCCGGCGCAAGTTGGCCGGAGCAATCGCGCGTGGCAAGCCCCGCAAACAAGAGAGTCAGACAAAGCATGGGCAGTATTCGGCGCGTAAAGCTCACAATCTGTTTCCTCTTCCGTAGCTTACTCTGAGACAATCCTACTGGAAGAGGATTTCCGGGATATTCCAACTATGAGAAAGAATTCCTTTGCCGCCACAGGGCGGAATGCTGTCAGAATCGGTTTCTATGCCGCCGTTGCAACTGTGACGCTGGCGCTGCCCGCCGCCTCCTGGGCGCAGAAGGCCACGCCGGTTTTCCACCCCGCGGACAAAGCTCCCTCCGTGGGGAACCCGGTCGTGCTGGATGCGATGACCACCGAGCTGCACCGCGCCTTTACCGCGCTGGGCAAGCAGAGCGACGCCAAGCAGTTGCCGCCCTACTTCCTCAGCTACTCGGTCAGCGACGCCACCTTTGTTTCCATCGCCGCGCAATACGGAGCGCTGGTGGGCAGCGCGACCAATCATCTGCGCGAGGCCGACGTGCAGGTGCGCATCGGCGAGCCCAAGCTGGACAACACGCACGGGACGCATCGCGGCTCGGCGGTGCAAAGCGTCGTACTGCCGCTCAACGATGACCGCGCGGCGTTGGCCCGCTCGTTGTGGCTGGTTACCAACACCGGCTACGGCAACGCGCTGGACAACTACCTGCGCGTCAAGACCGAGGCCGAGGTGCGCGCCAAGGAAGAGGACAGCTCGCCCGACTTCAGCCAGGAGGCGCCGCAGGTTCACTTGGGCAAGGTTGCGCCGCCGGTGGTGGTGGACCGTGCGGCCTGGGAGCAGCGGGTCCGCGCTCTCTCCCGCATCTTCCGCGAGTTTCCGGATGTAAATCGAAACGCGGTGATGCTGACAGCCCAGAACGAGACGGACTACTACGCCTCCTCCGAGGGTTCGCAGGTGGTGGCGGCGCACTTGCAGGCGCGCGTGGTCATCTTTGCCGTTACGCGCGCCGAGGACGGTATGGATCTCTACCGGGCGGCAACCTTCGAGGCCGAAACAGCCGCTGGTTTGCCCGCGCAGGCGGAGCTGGAGGCCTCGGTCCGCGCGCTCGGCAAAAGCCTCGAGGCGCTGCGCAAGGCGCCGGTGACCGAGCCCTTCAACGGTCCGGTGATCCTCTCCGGCCGCGCCGCTGCGGTCTTCTTTCATGAGGTGCTGGGCCATCGGCTGGAGGGCCAGCGCCAGCGCGGCGACGATGAGGGGCAGACCTTCACCAAAGAATTGGGCAAAGAGGTGCTGCCCGCCTTTCTCTCGGTAGCCGACGATCCCACCTCGTTTAAGTATGGAACCACCTGGCTAAGCGGCAACTACGAATATGATGACGAGGGCGAAAAGGCGCAACGTGTGGAACTGATCGACAACGGCGTGCTCAAGAACTTCCTGATGTCACGCCTGCCCATCGCCAGCTTTGCCCACTCCAACGGCCACGGGCGCGCGCAGAGCGGCAAAGTTCCCACCGGACGCCAGGGCAACCTGATCGTCACCTCGACCAAAACCGTGCCCGAGGCCGAACTGCGCAAGCAGTTGATCGAAGAGGCCAAAAAGCAGGGCAAGCCCTACGGCCTGTACTTCGAGGACATCTCGTCGGGCTTCGCCGTCACCCAGCGCAACTCGCCCCAGGCCTTCAGCGTGGTGCCCCTGGTGGTCTGGCGCGTTTATGTGGATGGCCGGCCGGACGAGTTGGTCCGCGGCGTCAGCATCGTCGGCACGCCGCTGGCGGCAATGAAGAGCATCCTGGCCACCGGCGACAAGTACGAGGTCTTCAACGGCGAGTGCGGCGCGGAGTCCGGCACTGTTCCGGTCAGCGCCGTCGCCCCGGCCATGCTGCTGAGCACCATGGAGACCCAGAAGCAGGCGCAAGGCTCGGCAAGGCCGCCGATTCTGCCCATGCCGAAGTGAGGAGCAGTTTTCAGTTGTCAGTTCTCAGTTCTCAGTTTTCAGTTGTCAGTTCTCAGTTCTCAAATAACCATTCGTTCATTGTCATCATTAATAGCGATGAATGAAACGCTCTGTAACAGGGCACGACTTTAGTCGTGCCGCAAGAGCAACAAAATGAACAGGGCTTTACAGGCTGCGAAAAACTCAATTCAGGCAGGTTTTGTAACAAGGGCACGACTTTACAAGCTGCGGAAAAACTCAATTCAGGCAGGTTTTGTAACAAGGGCACGACTTTACAGGCTGCGGAAAACTCAATTCAGGCAGGTTTTGTAACAAGGGCACGACTTTACAGGCTGCGGAAAACTCAATTCAGGCAGGTTTTGTAACAAGGGCACGACTTTAGTCGGGCCGCAA
>CAYVGW010000183.1:0-7913 GCA_964450895.1 uncultured Occallatibacter sp.
GCTTTCCAGAAAGCCGCGTAAAACGACGACTTTTACACTTTCTCGTCAAGAGCCGTTTTTTCGTTCGTATTTTCGCTTGTCCGTTGAATTAATCTGCATGGTTTGAAAATAAAAAAAGGGGGGGGTGGGTAGGTGAGGCGGAATTAGGATCAGGGGAGCAAGGGGCCGAGGGAGTGCGGAGAGCGCGAAGATGAGTGTTTTATTCATCTGTTTGGATTGTGCTCCTATTGAGGATAATCATCGGCAATCGCCACTAGATAAAGTGCGATAGCTTTTTGAATAAATCGCAGAGACTTGGCTATCTTAGCCAAGTTGGCGTAGACTCGGTCCATGAGAACGGTGAAAATCGGCGTCCTGAAGAACCAGCTCTCCGCCTACCTGCGATCCGTCCGCAACGGCGAAGAGGTGATTGTGCAAGACCGGAACAAGCCCATTGCGCGCATTTTGCCCTTCACTCTGCCTCTACCCGCGGAAGGCGACCATGAAGCTGAAGCTGCCTACTTGATTGCCACCGGACAGATGAAAGAGGCCAAGAACAAGAAGAAGATGGACTGGGAGGCCTTCAATGCGCTGCCTATGCCAACTGTCTCCGATGAAGCCGTGAAAGAAGCCCTTGAATGGGTGAGGGGCGATCGATAAATGGACGATGCCTTCTGGGATACGAGTTCACTGATTCCGCTCTGTGTTCGGCAGCGATCCACGCCGATTGTCCAGGCGTTGAGCGCTCAGTACCAGAAAGTTATCTGATGGTCCACGCTCGTCGAAATACGAAGCGGCTTTGCGCGTCTGGCCCGGATGGGGCAATTGTCGCCCAACGATCAGGTGCAAGCCCAGGTCCGGTTGGACAGGATGCGTTCAGAGTGGCGGGAAATCGATCCGAGCGAGGCGCTGCGCGCGCAAGCCGAGCGGCTGGTGGACCGCTTCCCGCTGAAAGCCGCAGACGCTCAGCAGCTTGCCGCCGCCCTGACCTGGTGCCTGGGCCGGACCAAAGGCCGCGCCTTTATCTCCGGCGACAGCCAACTGCTGGATGCTGCGCGGCAACTGGGGTTTCAAGCGGTTGAGGCGTGAGTGCGGCTAGCCTTCATAAGGAACAAGATTCGGAGCTGCGCGCGGGTATGTAATCCGCAGCAGGGACGGTTTAGATTTGCAGTATCCCAGCGCCGAAAGCTGAAGCCGGGACATCAGGCGACCGGGCCCAATTCAAAACGGGTATTGTGATTGTTTTCAATTCCGGACACACAGTGATCGGTTATTTTTAGAGAAATTTTCGCATAAAACGACTATTTGCTGTATCATCTCTCCATGCTACTTGAATTTCGCTGCAAAAATTTTCGATCCTTCCGCGATGAGCAGAAGATTTCTCTCATTGCCGCACATTCGCATTCCGAAAAATTTGACAAGCGTCTGATAAGCACAAAGCTCAAGGACGTCTCAGGGCTACGCTGTGCCGCAATATACGGCGCTAACGGATCCGGCAAAAGCAATTTGCTCAAGGCGATGGCCCAATTCAGCGTCATGATTTCGGCCTCACAGAAACGCTGGGATTCCTCTGACAATATCCCAGTTTGGGATCCGTTTATGTTGGATGAAAGCTCCAAATCGAGCGAGACTGAATTTGAAGCTTCTGTTGAAATTGGTGGAATCGAATACCGCTATGGATTCCATTTTAATCAGACGACAATTTCTGAAGAGTGGCTCTACGAATATGCACCAAGAGAACGAACTCTTTTTCGGCGCAAGACACTTGATGGCCGCGTCGAAATTGATTTCGTTGGAAGAAATCTCACTGGCGCTACTCTCGAAACTATCCGGCAACTAACTCGGCCCAACAGTTTGTTTTTATCCGCCGCGGCACAAAATAATTATGAAAGGCTGGCAACTATACAAAAATGGTTTGTAGACCGTTTCAATATTATCAAAGGACAAGACTGCACTCAAATGCTACCTTTCACTGCCGACCTGTGTAAACAGGAAGAAGTCAAAGTTCAGGTAAGAAAGATGATTAAGTTTGCAGATGTTGGTGTTGAGGACTTTGAAGTCATCGAAGAGGATGCTCCTGAAGATTTTAAGAAAGTCATTGCTGCCATGATGCGTGCAGCTAAGGAAGCAAACCCAGAAATGGCAGGGAAGATGAAGGAGAGTGACTCATTCCTTCATTCAGAAGTTCGTATGATGCACCGCGGATCTGAGGGTAAGTTATACCCATTAAACGCTAACCAACAATCGAGGGGTACACTTTCCTATTTCTCGATACTTGGGCCATTATTAAATGAACTCAAGGATGGGTCTGTCCTTTTGATTGACGAACTAGAATCCAGTATGCACCCTCATCTGGTTGATAAGCTTGTTCGTCTATTTAACGATCCAGACCTTAACCCGAAGGGGGCACAGTTCATCTTTACAACGCATAATGCGGGAGTACTTGATACGGAGATACTCAGGCGAGACCAAGTTTGGTTTACGGAAAAAAACCTTGACGGGGCCACAAATGTATATCCGCTATCGGATTATAAACCCAGAAAGGACCAAAACCTTGAGGCTGCCTATCTTGGGGGGCGCTTTGGCGCAATCCCATATCTCGATACTGAGTTGCTGTATTCTGCTTTGCGAACATCGGACCTAAACGAAACTCCTCAGTGTGCCGAGGAGGCCAAATAGATGAAGATTGAAAGAGGCCGAAGAAAGACACTTCCGGGAAAAGATGGACGGCAAAGGATACTTGTTCTGTGTGAAGGAAGATGCACTGAGCCCCAATACTTGAGGGCGTTACGCGGCACACTCAGAATCCCAGAGCAGAATCTGAAAATCCTTGGTCCGCCCGAAATACCCAACACGCCCAGGGAGATGGTTGAGGAGGCGAAACGCAGAAAACGCGACAAGAAGGAATCTTGGGACCAGATATGGTGTGTTTTTGATACAGAGACCAAACTCACTCAAACTTGCAGAGAAGGTTTGAAAGAGGCCGTGAACAGTGCAGAATACGCGTCAGGAAGTCGAATCGAGCTTGCGATCTCCAATCCATGCTTCGAGATATGGCTTCTTTGGCACAATGAGAATCAGAGTGCTTGGATAGCCTCAGATGTGGTGCAAAGACGTTGCGCGGAGCTTGGTCTTACAAAGGGCAAGGACGGGAAACATATCCAGGACGCAGAAACATTGGTTCGGGACCTTTATAAGGATGCGAAGAACAGAGCGTGTAATTCAGGACAATTATCAACCTCAAAGAAGGATATTATCGATAAGGATCAGGCACACGATAAAAACAGCACAGAAACGCCGGAGGACAAGAATCCATCCTCCGGCGTTTACAGACTCGTCGATGCAATTCTAAAGGCGTTTCCACCACCCAAGTAATTACATCTCCTTGACCCCGTCGACGAAGGCTTTGAGCTTGCGGCTGCGGCTGGGGTGGCGGAGCTTGCGCAGGGCCTTGGCTTCGATCTGGCGGATGCGCTCGCGGGTGACTTGGAAGCTCTGGCCGACCTCTTCCAGGGTGTGCTCGGAGCCGTCTTCCAGGCCGAAGCGCATCTTGATGACGCGCTCTTCGCGCGGGGTGAGGGTGCGCAGAACTTGGCTGGTGTACTCCTTGAGGTTGACGCTGATGACCGCTTCGGAGGGCGAGACGGCCTGGCGATCTTCGATGAAGTCGCCGAGGTGGGAGTCTTCCTCTTCGCCGATGGGCGTCTCCAGCGAGATCGGCTCCTGGGCGATCTTGAGCACCTTGCGGACCTTGGCGACGGGAATGTCCATGCGCTTGGCGATCTCTTCGCTGGAAGGCTCGCGGCCCAACTCCTGAACAAGCTGACGGCTGGTGCGGATCAGCTTGTTGATGGTCTCGATCATGTGGACCGGGATGCGGATGGTGCGGGCCTGATCGGCGATGGCGCGGGTGATGGCCTGGCGAATCCACCAGGTGGCGTAGGTGGAGAACTTGTAGCCGCGGCGGTACTCGAACTTGTCGACCGCCTTCATCAGGCCGATGTTGCCCTCCTGAATCAGGTCGAGGAATTGCAGGCCGCGGTTGGTGTATTTCTTCGCAATCGACACGACCAGGCGCAGGTTGGCTTCGATCAGCTCGCGCTTGGCCTGCTCGGCGTCCATGTCGCCCTGAATCATCTCGCGCTGGGTGCGCTTGAGTTCGACGATGTTGACGCCGGCCTCGGCCTCGATCTTTTCGAGATCGGTTTTGCAGTTTTTCTGCTGGCGGCGGTACTCTTTTTTGAGTTCCTCGCTTTTGGAGGCCTCGTGCTTCTGTTCGAGGGACTTGATCTGGCGCTCCAGGGTGCGCATGGTGTCCACGGTCTTGTTGACCTTGTCGAGCAGGCGCTTGCGCTCCAGGGCGGTGTACTTGAGTTCGCGGACGATGCGGGAGATGAAGACTTTTTCGCGGGCGATCATCCAGCGGGCGTGGCGGACGGCGTTGGCCTTGTTTTTGGCGACCGGGGCGGCCTGCTTTTCTTCATACTGGGCGATTTTTTTCTGGTGCTTGACGAGCGCTTCAATGCGGGCCACGGTGGCCTTGACGCGCGCCTGGACCACGTCCTCGGTCAGCTCTTCATCGTCGAAGACCACCACTTCCTTGACGTTGCGGACGCCGCGCTTGAGGTCTTCGCCGAGGGCGGCAATCTCGCGGATGACGATGGGGGAGCGGGAGATGGACTTGAGGACGCGCATCTGGCCGCGCTCGATGCGCTTGGCGATTTCGACCTCGCCCTCGCGGGTGAGCAGGGGAACGGTGCCCATCTCGCGCAGGTACATGCGGACGGGGTCGTTGGTCTTCTCCATGGTGCCGGGGGTCAGGTCCAGCTCGACGTCTTCGCCGTCTTCCAGGTCGAAGTCCTTGTCGCCGAATTTGGGGCCGTCGAGCAGGTCAATGCCCTGGGTGCCGATGGTGGTAATCAGGTCGTCCAGATCTTCAGGCGAAGAACCCATTTCATCCGGCAGCATGTCGTTGACGTCGCCGTAGGTGAGGTAGCCTTTTTCCTTGCCCACTTCGATCAGAGTGTCGATATCGTGATCGTGGTCGTGGTCATGTTCGTGATCGGATTCAAATTTGTCGTCAATTGGCAAGATATTCCTACTCTCCACTGCAAAGCAGATTCTGTTCTGCTGCTTCCTTAGATTGGACGCAACAGGGCGTGGGCTGGCCTAAGCGCAAGGAAGATTTTCCCAGGGAAAATCCCAAAAAGAGCAGCGCTTGCGGACACAATCCCGCGTTGATCCGCACCGAAATGCGGTTTCATGGGTGGTTGCTCGGAACAGGATGACAGCGCATCAGGTTTCGCCTGGGTCGCCCGCGAGCCAAAGCTCATAGTTGGGGCAGGGGGGCGCGCATCCTCACAGAGATTTCAAGGATACCACGGTTGCGGCTGGTTTGCCTAATGAATTTTTGGGCAGTGATCCTCAAGGCCAAAAAGCGGAATCCGGCGGCTGTACAACTTGCAAACGTATATCTTTATCGGGTCTTCCAGTCTTCATCAGGCGCGCCAAGGAATCGCTCTATGAATAATCTTTCAATCCAACTTTCGGCAGATGCAAGGCATGATTTGAGGCGTGTAATGTTCTTCTCGACTCAAAATACGCTGTCTGAGCCGCCAAACGGGATTCCATGGCGATTCGGCTGCCTCATTTGAGCATTGTATTCAAATGCGCCCGATGGCATTTGTTGAGCAACCAGTCAAAGCCGGCCTCTCAATTCCGGTTTATGAGAAACCCCCAAACCTCATTTCAAGGAGATTCAATCGTGAAAAGATTTCCGATTACGATTTTCGCTTCCATGCTCCTGCTCGCACTCTGCGGATTCGGCGCCGCGAGCGCAACTGCCGCTCCTAGCGGCACCTACGTCACCATCCGTTCCAACACCTTGAGCGAAGTTGTTCGCGCCAACAGCTCAGGCGACCTGATAGCCGATCAACTCAGTTGGGACGGCAGCACGGACGAGGAGTTTATTGAAGTCTCAAACTCCGACGGCACGGTGTCGTTTTATTCGGTCTCAGCAGGGAAATACGTTTCGGCACACAGCACCTCGACGCAGGTCATCGCCGATTCATCCACCATTGGATCGCAGCAAAAGTTTCAAATCCTGGCATCCACCTTCACGGGCTGGGCAAACGCCGGAACGGATAAAGTGATTCTTTCCACCGCCATTGGCACCGATTGGTCCATTAACTCCGCCACCGATGGAAGCATCTACTCCCCCAGCCGGAACGACGCCGGCGGATGGCAGAATATGTCGGTGATGCCCATTCCGATTCTGCCGGGTAGTTCAGGTCTCAACTACCCGGCCTCAGGCGCCGACGTTTCCGAGGGGCTGGGAGCGCAGAATGCTGGAGTGGTCTTCGAAAATACCAGCGGCGTTTCCGGGGACTATCTCAAAATCCTATCCAGCGCCGGGGTCAAGTGGGTTCGTTGCCGGATCAACGTCAATCCTACAACCTCTGGCAACAACTACGGGATACTTCAGACGACTTCCTATGTCACCAAGGTGATGGCTGCCGCCAAAGCCGATGGATTCAAGCTGCTGCTGGATTTCCAGTTCTCGGATACCTGGGCCGACCCTTCGGCGCAGACAACTCCGGCCGCCTGGTCCACCACCAACCTCTCGACGCTGGAAGGCCAGTTGCAGTCCTACGTCAACAGCGTGCTGACTACGCTCTCGTCGAACAGCGCATGGCCCGACATGATTCAGATCGGCAACGAAGTCGACAGCGGGATGCTGTGGCCGCTCGGCAATGCCTGGGTAAGCGGCGCCTGGAACAGCAACTACGCAGCTCTCTACAACACAGCTTACAACTCAATCAGCAGTACCTCCAGCAGCTTGGGGAAAACCATGCCCAAGATCATGCTGCACCTTTCATCGAGCGGCAATATGGGCACGACGCGCTATTTCCTCGATGATGCGGTTGCGGCCGGCATGAAGTTCGATGTTGTCGGACTCTCATACTACGAAATGTGGGACGGGGTGGTTGCGAATTTGAAGGCGACGATCGACGAGATTTACTATCGGTATCCGACGAAATCGATCGCCGTCGCCGAAACAGCCTATTACTACACGCCGAATGTGATATCCCCCACGGATCCCCTCACCTATCCCACCACCTCCGCGGGGCAGCAGCAGTTCCTGACGGCACTGTTGACTCAGACGCAGTTGAATCCAAAGCTGGGTTACGTTTTTTACTGGGGTACATGCTGGTCTGAACCTCAGAAGTGGTATACGCCCTGGCCGGACTCGAGCAATACTGCACAGGATACCGAGAATCGCGCGTTGTTCAATGCAAACGGAGAATTGTTGCCGGCCATCAACGTGCTGACGGCCTACTGATGATCCGGCAAGAAAACAGTGTCACTCTTTCCCATCCATTCACGCAAAAAACGCGTGCATGGATGGGAGGCCCAGACAGAATTTAGTTGCCGGATCCATCCTGCTTTGAGCAATTGAGCCTCTTGCGAAATGGCATTCGGAGGGACAAGTTTTGGAGCGTTGCCGGCGGAGGAAATCGACCGCGGCTTCACAGTTTCACAAGAAAAAGGGGGGGGTGGGGTTTCGGCGCATTTTCAGCCCAACCGCATTGGCAATAACCTTTGTTTACAAGGAGATAGATGAACAGGCGGGCGGGAAAAGCGTGTAAAAAACGTTGATTTTCTATCATTTTCCCGACCTTTTCCGGCAATTTTCGCCTCTTTTTGGGCTGTTTTTGATGAATTTTGCGTATGAACCTAAAAACGGCAGTTGAAGGGCCGTAGATATGGCCAACTGATTCAAATCAAAATGGATTGCAAAGATGGAGGATTTCACCGTTTGGGTGAAGTGCGGAGCAGTTCAAAACCCGAATTTGAGAAGGAGCCGAACAAGCAATACTCTCAACCGCGGAATTTTGCAGGGGCTAAAGCCCGGCTTTCTTATCAGCTCTTTG
>CAYVGW010000184.1:0-7889 GCA_964450895.1 uncultured Occallatibacter sp.
TGGGCTGAAAATGCGCCCAACACCCACCCCCCCCCCTCTTTTCCTGTGAAACTGTGAGACTGCGGCAGATTTCCTGAGCGGACAACGCTCCAAAACTCGTTCCTCCGAATGCAATTTCGAGAGAGGCTCTATAAATCAACATTTGCAACAGCGAAACCCTGCCGTTTCATGCACCGGATTCCTCGAAGCCGAAATACACGTCCAAGCGGCAAACAGATCCTGTGCGCTCGAAAACCGCGGCGCTGGTCTGAGCGTCGAGTTCAAGTCCTTCCACGGTGCGATGCCCGCCATCCGCGCCGCTAATCTCGATCCGCCGCGCTCCCGAAGCATGAATCACCACGGGCACTTGGCAGGTGGTGAACGCCATCGTCCCGCACTCCAGATCGAAGGTTTGCGGCTGGCCGTCCAGATCATAGAAATGGAAGCGCTTCGGCTCGGTCAAAAATTCATTTCTGCTCACCAGATGCCGCTGGAAGTGTAGCCGTCCAGCTTCGACTGCGAGGCCCATCTCGCCCAGCCGCGTAATCAGATCCTCCTTTACCTGGCCGGTCATCCCCGGCTGCTGCACGCCGGCAAAGCTGGGCGTATGCGAGTAGGGATCGGTAGGGAACGCTCCATATAACTCCGGCGACTTATGCACGCCGATGCCTTCGCGGATGGCGTGATAGTGGCTCTTCAGGCGCTCGACCACAGCGGCCTCTTCGCCCGCGCGCGCGGCGCGGTCCTGCACCTCCTGAACCGCCAGAAGCAGCTTGGAAACCATGTGCCAGTAGATGCAGCCCAGCCCTTCGTACTTATAGAACGTTCCCGAACGCCCGGTGAAAGTCTGGTGGTCGAAGACCTGCTCATAGAGCGCAAGGATGCGCGAGTTTTCCTCCTCGGAGAGGCCCAGCGGCGGCAGAGCCTCCTTGAGCAGAGCGCCGTTGCGCAGAGCGGCGTTGAAATGAACCGCGCCATTTACATCCTGAAGGACGATGCGCTTGTCGCCACGCGCAATCATCTCCGCCAGCCGCTTGGACTCCGCAATCGCCGCGGCGGAAATGTTGTTCTTCTCAAAGAATCCGGGCAGCTTGCGATCCGGATAGAGGATGTAACTTTGCTGATCGGCGCGGTACAGGCGGCTGCTTCGGAGCGCGTCCAGCAAGGCGAGGGACTCCCGCGCCGAGAGCGCACCGGAACTCAGCACGGCCACTTGGCCTTCGAGCATCTCATACAGGCGGCGCAGCACGATCCCGCCGCCATCCACGCTCATCAGGTTATAGGCGTGATAGAGGCCGTCCTCCCGCCGGTTGGCGCGAATCGAGTGGTCGATGTAGCGGAGCGCCAACTCGCAAAACGCCGCCAATTCCGCGCCCGCGAGCGCAGTCTGCCGCCCGGAAAACCCGCGTGCATACACCCCGGCCCGATAGTTGCTTCCCGCATTGCCCAAGCCATCCAGGACCGACTTGCGCGCCTGATCCGGGATCGGCCCGCTCAGAAGCCCAGCGTGCCGCTCCAGCGTTTCCCGCACGGCGCGCAGAGCCTCCGCAACCTCCTCGGAAAGCTCGATGGCCGGCGCGCCGGCGTCGAAAAGCGTCCGGCAAAACGCCAGAAAGCGCCTCAGGTAGTAAAGCGTCACCATCGAAACGCCGTAGCCCACCAGCGCATTGTTGGCGTCGTTCCACTCTGGCCGCTGCGTGTTCATCCACAATCCGCCCTCAGGAATGAAGTTGAACAGCCGCGCCAGAACCAGCACCACCAGCTTTTCCGCCAGATTCACGCGATAAGGCGAGCTATCTGCGCCCAGCAAGGCTTTGCCGTCCGCGCCCATGGCGGCAACCCGTTGGCGAATCGCGCCCTCCAGAGCCGTGTCGAAGTCAATGGTGTTGCGCGGATCATCCAGCAGAGCGCCATACGGCCGGATGCGATAGGGAACGTTAGCGTAGGTGAAGCTGCGCCGCGTCAGCAGATCGGCCAGCGCGCCGGGATGATAGCGCGCGGAGACTTCTAGCAGTTTTAGCAAGTAAGCCGTCTGATGGTCGCCCCAGTAGCCGATGTACGACCACGCGTCATGCGGGTCCAGCACCTCCCAGTCGAAGCCCTCCCGCAGCACCCGATAGGGGTTATAGCCATCCGCCGTCGAGGAATCGGCAAACTTGAAGATCATGCTCTCCACGTAGCCGGGAAAGGACAACGCCAGCGCCTCCCAGTTCTGAAAGATATCGCGCCAGTTGCCTTGGTAGTTGAGAATCTTCCTGCCCTGCTCGTCCTTCACGTCAATAGAAAAGATATTCCACGGACGGCTGGGATCGCCATGGCGGCGGCTGAAGGTCAGCGGCAGGTACTCGTGCGCCAGCCGTTCCAGATCGGGGTCATTCTGCGCCCGCGCCAGAGCCAGAAGACGGCTGTGCGGCAAGGTCTCCGGCAGCGCGTCGAAGAAGCCGGCGCGGCGCTCGGCAACCACGCGGTTGGCCTTGGCGACGAACGACCGGAAGTCCGCGCGCGCGATCCGGTATCCGCGGTCGGGAATTCCCCCGCGCATGATGTTGAACAGCGCATTGGAAAAGTGCCGGTCTGCGCTGAGCGCGTCTCCGGTGCATTGCAAGCCGTCGGACGCGGCAGCGATGCGAACCAAATTGGCCGTGCCGAGTTCCACATCCTCGTCGAGTAGCGCCCGCAGATCTCCGCCGGATTGGAGCGTATGGATGAGAGCCGCCACGCTGGCTGCGTCCTGATCGACCTCCGCCACCACGCTCCACTCTTTGCGTCCCTCCGCGGGAAGCGCTAACCGGGTGTTGACGAAATAAGCGCCTCGACGGCCACGGATCAGCGTCTCCTCCTCTACCGCCTCCCCCCGCCGGAAGCGATCCAACTGCACCGCGGAGAGCAGCCGGCGCGGGGATTCAAGCCCCTCCGACCAGACCGTGGTAGCGCGCAATGCCTCATTCGGCTCAGGCCGGTCGCCGGGAACCGAACTGAGCTTGAAGAGGCCCAGGCCGGTTGCGGAGTCCAGTTCATTCTCCTTGTAGCCATCCGCCAAAGTGCTATATTCCATCTGAAAGCGCCGCGTCAGTCCTGGTGGCAGCAGGTTCTGCATGCCGTCCAGAAGATCAATCTCCACCGGCCCGCCCAGATTGACCAAAGCCGCGCGCCGCACAAAGCCGAATCGGTTGCTCGTCATCCAAATGCAGGAATATGAAAGGCCCAGGTCGTGGTTGATCTCCTCAAAGAAAATCTTGTTGCCGTATATGCTCTTCAACAGGGTTCGGGTGATCCGGTACACGCCTTCGTAGCGCTGCGAAAAAGGCTCCCACAGCGCCGTCCGCCCGCCGCGCGAGGTCCGCAGGATGCTCTTGCCGCCGGTCTGATCCTGGCTGTCATGGATGCGGTCGTCAGTGGAGTACGGGAAGAGCGCGTGGTCGGGATCGCGGCGTCCGGCTGTCAAAGCGCCCGTCGAGGAGACAAACATCCACTGATCCGAGTCGCTCACGATGCTCATCAGGAACGGCGGCATCGCGTCGTAATTAACGATGCGGTGAAAACGCTCCCCGCCGATTTCGATCTGATCTCCCTCAACCTTGCGCCCGCCACTATGAAGCAACGCTTCTCCTGCAAATACGGTAGTCACGGATTCTCCTTATGAGTCTGAAGCGCATGAAACTGTAGCGCGTGAAACTGTAGCGCGTGAAACTGTAGCGCCGGCCTCCCGGCCGGCTGTCGCGTGGACCTCCTGGTCCACGCTTGCATCTTCTTAGTCGGCCACCGGCTTCGCCGGCCCACGGGAGATGAAACTTCTGATAGCCTTTGCCGCCGCTAACTGGCTAACTCGCGATGTCCGCAAAGCGGACGCTAACTCGCTAATTTCCACAATCTTCGCTGCGTCTTCGGTTCAAATCCAGGCTCAATCGCCACCTTGCTTTTACCTGGCCCTTACGCCTCAATCTCTCCCCGCCGCTCTTTCAGCTCTGCCTCAATCTTCACCATCATGGGCTCGCTGAGCGGATAAAACTGCATCAGAGCAGCAGCAGCCACCATCATGGCGCAAGGAACCCAACTGGTGGAAAGCACAATCCCCCGCAGCGAACTGGCCGTCTGCTCCACATTCGGCACATAGCCGAAGTACGCCAGGATCAGGCCGAAGAGCCAAGAGCCGAGAGCCCACCCGACTTTAGTGGCGAAAATCGCCGAGGCAAAGATCAGCCCGGTGTTACGCCGCCCCACGCGCCACTCGGCATCGTCGGCCACATCGGCAAACATGGCGAAGACAATCGGCGAGTTGAAGCCGATCACAAAGCTGGAAACGATCTGAAGCGTGAACATGAGCCAGATGTCGGTCGGCTTGGCCAGCCAGAAGAGGCCGATTATCAGCCCTCCCGCGCCTATGGCGAAGCTGAACAGCGCCTTCTTGCCAAAGATCTTGGCCAGCCACGAGGCTACGCTGACGGCGGCCACAAAAGCCAGTCCGTTGGAGACCAGGAAGGGCGGAAGCAGCTTCTCGTTCTTGACAAAGTACTTGAAGTAGTAAATCGAGTCGGAACCCTTGACCGCGAACGCGGCCAGAACCAGCAGCATCACCCCTACCAGAACCAGCCAGGAACGGCTGGTAAACAAGGAACCCAGGTCGCGCAGGATATTCGGATTCTGTTGCGGAGGCGGCGCCACGCGCTCCCGCGTGCTGCTGAAGCAAAGTAGAAGCATCAGAATGGCCAGAACGCCATAAAGCCCCATGGTCAGTTGCCAGCCCAGCGCTTCGTTGCCGCCGCCGAAGTGCTTCACAAACCATAGCGTGCAATACTGCACAAAGATTCCGGCCGTGAAGGCGCCGATGAAACGAATCGAGGAAACCGAGGTGCGCTCCAGGGAATTGGGCGTTATCACGCCCATCAGCGCGCTGTATGGAATGTTCACTGCCGTATAAATGAACATCAGCAGCGTATACGTGATGTAGGCATAAACCACCTTGCCGCCGCCGCTCAGTTGAGGCGTGGTAAAGGTCAGCACGCCGGCCACCGCAAAGGGCAGCGCGCCCCAGATAAGATAGGGCCGGAAGTGCCCCCAGCGCGTATGCGTGCGGTCGGCGATCGTCCCCATCACAGGATCGGCCACCGCGTCCGCCAGCCGCGTGACCAGGAACATGGTCCCGGCGACGCCGGCGGAGATGCCGAAGACGTCGGTATAAAAGATCATGATGAAAAACTCGAAGGTCTTCCAATAGAAATTCGAAGCCGCGTCTCCTAGCGAGTATCCAATCTTTTCTTTCAGGGAGATGCGGTCTGACAACGGAACCGTTATTTTCTCTGCTTCCATACCGGCCTTACCTTTCTGGAACCTCTTGAAGCGCTCGCTGCAAAAATCTATCGCAGGAACTTTGACCAGGGGATTTCGTAATCATCCTCGTGAATCTGGGTGCCCCAGGTCTCGTTGTTGAGACCTGAGAAACCACAATCTGCTCGGTCTAGCGCCGTGACCGCTTGATTGTGTAATCACCGGACTGTAGCGCCGGTCTCCAGACCGGCTGTAGTGCGGGCGTCCTCGCCCGCACAAGTCCATGATTGACTGCCAAATCATGTGATCTAAACACTAGCGCCAGGAACATGCCGCAGTTGCATTCACCCATCTCATGTGGCCTTCTTGCCGGTACGGAATGCTCGGCCAGCTTCATTTAACCGGTTTAACAACCGGTTTATTAACTCGGTTTAATCTAGTGTTTTCTTCTACCCGATGTCAAGTGTTTTTGGTACTATCGTCTGGTGCGCACCTCCAAAAAGCCCGGAAGCAGCCCCAAACCTCCCGCGGAAACTCCCTCCAAACCCGTCAGTCTGAAAGGTTTGGCCGCCTACCTTGGACTTTCGCGCTCCACCGTCTCGCTGGTGCTCAACAACTCGCCCGTGGCCCAGGGCCTTCTGCCGGAGACCCGCGAGCGCGTGCTCAAAGCCGCCGCCGAACTCAACTACAAGGCCAACTACTTTGCCCGCATGTTGAATAGCAAGCGCAGCCGCATGATCGGCGTTCTCTCTCCCGAATTGAGCAGCGGCTACGACTCGGAGATCTTCAACGGCATCGAGAGACAGTTGATCGAGCGCGACTACCTGTATTTTGTCTCCAGCCATCACTGGAACCCGGATCTGATCCGCCAGCGGCTGGAGGTCTTTGCCGAGCGCGGCGCCGAGGGCGTCATCCTGATCAACACCCCCGCCGTCAAAGCGCCCGCGCTTCCATTGGTATCCATTGGAAGTTTGGAATACGATTTCCCGCTGACCCGCATTTCCGTGGACAATGAGCAGGGCATCCGGCTGGCGCTGGAACATCTGCGTGCGCTGGGGCATCGAAAGATCGCCTTCTTCAAAGGCCATACGCAATCCAGCGACGCCGACTCTCGCTGGGCCGCCTGCGAGGATGCCGCGCAAGGACTCGAGGTGCGCATTCATGCGGATTCTGTCGTCCAACTGAAGCGCATTGACGAGGGGCTGAACCCGATACGCGAGGGATATGTCGCGGGCAAGCGCTTGCTGAAGGCCAAGCATGGATTCACGGCTTTGCTCGCTTTCAACGATATGTCGGCCATCGGCGCCATCCACGCCTTTCGCGAAGCCGGAAAGAGGGTTCCGAAAGACATTTCAGTGGTTGGATTTGACGATGTTCAGGCGGCAACCATTGTGCAGCCGGCGCTGACCACGGTGCGCCAGCCCTTGCTCCAGATGGGTATGCTGGCCGCCTCCGAGATTTTGGACCGTATTGAACACGCGGAGTTGGCGCCCCGCCGCATCCTGATCAAGCCGGAACTGGTGATCCGCCAATCGACCGTCGCCTACACGAATGGATAGAACTGAATTGAAGGGGATTCCGAAGGGCAGGAACGAAAGGAGTGGTGGCCAGAGACGGGATTGAACCGCCGACGCCGGCCTTTTCAGGGCCTCCTACCGAAAGTTCTAACTGGTCTGGAATCAGCGGAAATGGTTGACAACAGGTAGTTTACCTCGAAGGAGATTTAGGATTGGTTGGGATGATTTGGGCTGTTTTCCTCCCTTCGATGTACGCATATGGTACGCGTTGGCTTCTTCTCTTGAGAAAACAGCCTACGACAAGGTGCGTCAAATTGAGAGCTTCTGTCGGCCACGTATTGGCGAATCGAGGTCGGCGGTACTGCACGTAGTGACATTTTGGTACCCAATCCTCCACTAGAGAAGATTTTGTATAAACCTGCCACTGGTTCAGCGCAACTATAAGAAATAAATATTGATATATAGTTTATACACCAGCGCACTTATTTACTATATCGTTAACAGAAGGTTGTTACCATCTGGTGGCATGAGCCACATTTCAAATTTTTACTTGACTTTAGTGTATGACGATGCGAGTAATAGTAACCGTTGGACCAATTTTCATGGGATGTGTTTTTCGGCGTGGGGCTGAGTGTTGTCGCATTCAGGTTCCTCGTCGAGGGAGGCTTCTGATGTAACTGCGGTCTTGTAATTATCGCTATGGACAAGTCTTATTCAACGTCAACACAAAAACTCCGTTATCGATCAAAAGAATTCAGAATCGGTTACAGGCAAGTAGGTTTGCCTGAACTGCGAGTCGATTCATCAACGTTGTAGTTTTCCAAACCCCAGATTGCGAGGATCGAATGAGAGTCCTCCGTCCCGCCCGTTTTGCCCTCCTGTTTGTCTAGCCGTATTCGATTGCCATCCGCCGCTCGGTTGGAAGCGCATCAACCTGACCAGCGACTACTGGTTCGGTTCAATCCAGTTTTGATTTAGGAAGCTGGGCCGAATGAAAGCCTCGATTGAGGTAGACCCGATCACCCCCAGAAAGGAAGGATATACCCATGACTACGCATCTCCGCACACGCAACATTGCGGTGGTCCCGGTTGTTCGGACAGTTTTCGCTGATTCTTAAGTGGAAGTTC
>CAYVGW010000185.1:0-7882 GCA_964450895.1 uncultured Occallatibacter sp.
CAGTGGTCAGTGGACAGTGGTCAGTGGTCAGTGGACAGTGGTCAGTGGTCAGTGGTCAGTGGTCAGTGGTCAGTGGTCAGTGGTCAGTGGTTGGGGTTCTTGGATTCCCACCCTAGCCGCAAAAACAAAGACGCGGCGAGGGTGGGGCACCCGAATCAATACAACAAGGGGCAGAATCAATGCGACGAGGGTAGGCGCCCCAATCCTTATCCTCTCTGTGAAAAGTCTTATTGATCCGGCACGAATGCATTGCGAGATTGTCGCCGAAAAGCAACCACAGCTCCTTCGACTCCGCTCAGGATGACAGAATTTTTATATCGCAATCCTTTCAGGCCAGATCAATAGAATGCCCGTTCCGCATTTTGCACTTCCACTCCGTTTATACCGCAAACGGAAATTTTTCGCTTCCAGAAGGTGCTTTATGGGCGATGCGGTCTTACAAAAGGGCGAAAAAGTGAACAGGAGGCAGTGGACATTCGCAGGATTACGGCGTAGGATTCAGCCGAGAGATTTAGAAGGGGTTGTTGCGTGCGGAAGGTTTCGCACGTGCAGGATGGGCAGTTGAACGATCGAAAGCGGAGGCACGTATGAAAGCATTCAAGGGTATTGGTCTGGCTTTTCTGGCATTGGCTGTTCTTTCCACGCCGGGCTGCGGCAGGCATTCAAGCAGCGAAGTGTATTACATGGTGGTGACACACTCGACGCTGCCTTATTGGCAGACGGCGGCGGCAGGATTCAACAAGGCGGCGACGCAGCTTGGCGTGAAGGCCAAGGTGGTGGGGCCTGAGACCTACGATCCACAGGGGGAAGTGACGGCGCTGCATGATGCGGTTGCGAGTAAACCGGCGGGGATATTGATCTCGGTGGCGGATGTGGCGAGTTTGCAGCCGGAGATTGACAAGGCGATCAGCGCCGGGGTTCCAGTGATTACCATTGACTCGGATGCGCCGGGCAGCCGGCGGCTCTACTTTGTCGGGACCAACAACCTGGAGTCAGGGCGTCTGGGGGCGCGGCGGGTGATTGAGAAGCTGGGCGGGCGGGGCAATGTGGTCTTTTTCACCATGCCGGGACAGCCTAACCTGGAGGACCGGTTGAAGGGCTTCAAGGAGGTCTTTGCCACGCGCCCGGATATTCACATTGTGGATGTGGTAGACATGAAGGGCGATCCGCGGTATGCCTTTGATTGGACGCAGGAGTCGCTGGCGCTGTCGGGAGACAAGCGGGTGGATGCGTTTGTCAGCCTGGAGTCGGCGTCGGGCAAGGCGATAGCCGATGCGCTGAAGCGGTCGAAGGTGACCGACCGTCTGCTGGTGGCCTGGGATGTGGGCACGGACACGCTGGACGACATCAAGGATGGGGTGATTGATTCGACGGTGGCGCAGAAGCCATTCACGATGGGCTACATCGGGCTGCAGGCGCTGGACGACATCTATCACAATCCGCCCAAGTCCCTCGCCAAGGACTACAGCGCGAATGCCTTTGCGCCGTACCCGGTTTTTGTGGATACCGGCACCGCGCTGGTGGACAAGACAAACGTGGACTTGTACATAGACGCAGCGGCGGCGGAGGCCAAGTAGCGGCGGCGAAGTGGAAGGCGATGCGATTTTGAATCTCGAAAGCCTGTGCCTCCGCGGGAGGCGCGGGCTTTCCTGTCTATACGCGTGAGTGTGAAAGATTGGGGCTTGTGCTGAGCCGAAAGAAATTATCTCAATCTCCGCGCATTTAACCTCTGATTTAACCCTGATGGAAATGGCTTGTAACGGGTGTAGCCTTGTACAAGTTGATTGAGTGTTCCTAACTGGAGTCAGGGAGGTGGTTCGGTGCGTCGATTGATCGTATGGGGGTTCATGGTTTTCCTGGCTCTGCCGGTTTTGGCGGCGAACGACACTGCAAAGACCAAGGTGACGGTGGAGCAATTGGAGAGAGCGCTGGAGGCGGGCCAGGGAACCCCAGAGGTGAAGGAGGCAGAGCAGCTCTCCGGGCTGGAGTTGACCGAGCGGTTGAGCGCTGTCCGGTTTGCACGCCTGAAAGCTGCGTTGCCGGGCGAAAAGGCGCAGCAGTCGCTGGTAGCCCTGGCGGACTCCGCGGAGTTTCTGAATCTTCCGGCGGGGGAGCTTCCCTCGACAGCCGCGCCGGATCTGACGGCGCAGCGCAAGATGTTGGCTCTGGTGGTGAGCTACACGACCAAGGCAGTTCATCAACTGCCAAATTTTTTCGCTACGCGGGAGACCACCCGTTTTGAAGATCGTCCGCAGGCTGAATACGGCTATCTACCCCTCCATTTTGTGGGAAAGTCCAGCAAGAACGTGGTTTTCCGGGATGGTCAGGAGATGGTGGATGCATCGGTTGAAAAGAGCGGCAAGAGCGAATCCGCGGTGCAAGGGCTGATTTCCTGGGGAGAGTTTGGGCCGATCCTGAGCACGGTTCTGCTGGACGCGGCGCAGAGCAAGCTGGCATGGAGCCACTGGGAGCGGGGTGCAAGCGGGCTGATGGCGGTCTTTGGCTACTCCGTACCGGATCCGAAGTCGCATTACTGGGTGCAATTCTGCTGCAAAACGGAGAATGTGCGCGCGGAGCCGCAGATCACGCGCGAGCGGGCCGGCTATCGCGGTGAGATTGCCGTCGACCCGGCGACGGGGGCGATTCTGCGGATGACGGCAGAGGCCGATCTTCCGCTGAGCCAGACGCTGACCCGCGCGGCGATCATGGTGGAGTACGGCGCGGTGGAGATTGGGGGCAAGAGCTTTATATGCCCGCGGCGCAGCGTGGCGCTTACGCTGATGCGCTATGGGCACGCAACCTCGGGCGCGCATTCCATTCTCGATCACGACCCGCTCAAGAGCTTTGTGAACGATGTGTCGTTTGAGCAATATCACCGACTGGGCGTGGAGATGCGCCTTTTGGGCGAAAACGGCGAGGCTATGACGCAGGGTTCCTCGGTCGCGGTGTCTCAGCCGGATTCAGCCACCTTGCAACCGGAATCGGCGGCGATGGTTGCTCCGCGCGCGCCAGCGCCCGCGACCGATCCGACACCGCTTGCCGCGACGGCTTCAACGCCCCTGCCGCCGCCTGCCGCCGCAGCGCAGCCGGCTGCGGCGCAAGTTGATTCGCTGGAGCAGATTCCCACCCTGAAGGCCACCACCCGGGCCGTGGAAGTGGAGGTGGTGGTCACCGACAAGAAGCAGGAGCCGGTCGCAGGCCTGGACAGGCAGCTCTTTGAGGTACTGGAAGACGGCAAGCCGCAGGCTGTGGACTACTTCGAGGAGCACACGGCTCGCCCCGCGCCGCAGAGTGATGCTCCCAAGCTTCATGCGAATCTCTACACCAATCTGCCCGCCACGCCGGTGGTGGATTCGGTCAATGTGCTGCTGATCGACAAGCTGAACACGCCTTTGCCGGATCAGGTGAAGGTTCATCAGCAGATTCTCGACTTTCTTCAGAAGATGAAGCCGGGCACCAAGATCGCCATCTTTGTTTTAGGCTCGAGGCTTCGTCTGCTGCACGGATTCACGTCGGAGAGCGAGGTGCTGCGCGCGGCGCTCAACGACCAAAAGAATGGGGACATTCCGGAAAGGACCGAAGCGTCGCGCAGCCGCCAGGACGATGCGGATGACCAGGAACAAGCGGACATGCACGCAGTCATGATGGGAGGCAGTCAAGGGCGATTCGGCACCGGCTACTCCCGCTCGGGGGGCGGCCCCAGCGCGGGGCAGGCCAGCATCGCCGGCAATCAGGGCGGGGAGCGCATGACCATGACTCTAACGGGGCTGGAGATTCTGGCGCGCTACCTGGCCGGCATTCAAGGGCGCAAGAATCTGATCTGGTTCGCCAGTTCCTTCCCGGTCCCGGTCTTTCCCAGCGGCAAGCAGCAGAAGGGTGCGCTCGGGGCACAGAGCTTTGATCCGGGCGCCAAAGAGGCTGCCAATCTGCTGGCGCTCTCCCAAGTGGCCGTTTATCCGGTCAGCGCCGAGGGAATGCAGATGGACAACGCCACGGAGGCCTCGGGTTACAACCAGAACAGCATCGGCAAGCTCTATCAGCAAGCGGATCAGCGGGCGATTCAGACCGAGGCTGTGAACCAACTGGCGAACGACTCCGGCGGCAAGGCCTTTTACAACACCAACGACCTGGCCGGCGCTTTAACGCACGCCATCGACGACGGCGCACACTACTACACGCTGGTCTATACGCCGGCCAACAGGAAGATGGATGGCGGCTTCCGGCGTATCGAGGTGCATTTAGCGGGTGGCAGCTACGATCTGTCCTATCGGCGGGGCTACTTCGCCGAGGAGGCCGCCGCGCCGGAAGCGCAGGCCGGCTTCGATCCGCTGCACGCGCTGCTCAAGCGCGGCGCGCCGGCTTCCACGCAGATTGTCTTCAGCGCGCGGCTGGCGCTTGCCGATACTCAGCCTGCTCAGGGCGACAAAGTGGCGGGCGGCAATGCAAAGCTGGGCGGGCGGCTCACCCGCTACCGCATAAATTTCAATCTGCGCCCGGAGGACGTGAAGCTGGAGGAGACTGCGGACAACCGGCGCACAGGCAAGATTCAAGTGGGTCTTCTGGCGTACGACAGCGACGGCCATGCGGTGAACTGGGCTGGCGGAACGCTGGCCATCAGCCTGAGCGCGGAGCAGTTGGCGGCGGCGCAGAGGAGCGGCTTTCCGGCTCATCTGGAGATAGACCTGCCCAGGACGGAGATCTTCCTGGAGGCGGGCGTCTACGATTGGTTGGGCCGGAAGGCAGGAACCGTCGAGATTCCCATTCGTGCCGTCAACGTAATTGCACCGGAGGGGGAAGGAGACTACGACTGGTCTGCGCGCAAGGCGGGAAAACCGTAGATTCCGAGCTTCTTGCAAAATTGTCTTCGGTTAGCGGATAAGCGTCAGGGACGACTTCAGAGGCTGCGGAAAAGGGCTGAATTTGAGTGAAACCCTCGAAAGACATTCCGCAGGGGCTGAAGCCCGTCCTTTATTATCAAGGTTTTGCGGCCCGACTGAAGTCGTGCCATGGTTAGAAAGCGCCAAGATTCAGAGGTTCTCAAATCTGACATTGAAGATGGAGGAAGGCTTCTCAACTGCTGTTTTCAGGTTGAGGGGAGAGTATGTTGAACATAAACAGCGAGTTAGCTTCCGCTTCGCGGAAATCGCGAGTTAGCGAGTTGGCGGGGTTCGTGGCAGCCCACCCTAGCCGCAAAAACAAGAACGCGGCGAGGGTGGGGCACCCGCTTCGACCACGACATCTGGCATTTGCGGCACGACTGAAGTTGTGCCCTGGTTACAAAGCGCCTGGATGCAATGCGCTAACATTCAGAGGTTCTCGAATCTGACATTGAAGATGGAGGAAGGCTTCTCAACTACCGTTTTTAGGTTTATTCGAGATCAAAAAAGGAGCGCCGACCGAGCAGCGCTCCTTCCGTAGCGTAAACAATTAAAAAGCGTTAAATCTCCCAACGCAACAGCGCCGCGCCTACCGTGAAGCCCGCGCCTACCGTGGCCAATAGCACCAGGTCGCCCTTTTTCAGCTTGCCTTCCTCGACGGCCGTCTCGATCGCCAGGGGAATGGTTCCGTCGGAGGTGTTGCCGTACTTCTCGATGTTGATGACCACACGCTCACGGGGCATTCCCAACCGGTCGGCCGTCGCCGTGATGATGCGCAGATTGGCCTGGTGAGGAATGAAGCATCCCAGGTCCGCGCCGGTGACGTTATTGCGCGCCAAAACCTTGGTGGTGACTTCAAGCATCTTGCGCACGGCGAATTTATAGACTTGCTGACCGTCCTGATAAATGTAGTGCCACTTCTTGTCCACGGTTTCGTGGCTGGCGGGATTCAGGCTGCCGCCGCCCTTCAGATTCAGCACATCCGCGCCTGACCCGTCGATCTCATAGGCATAATCGACAAAGCCGATCTCGCCCTCTTCGCACGGCTCGAGCAGCACGCAGCCGCCGCCGTCGCCGAAGAGCACGCAGGTCGTCCGGTCGGAGTAGTCGGTCATGCGGGTGTTCGCGTCCGCGCCGCAGACCAGCACCTTCTTGTGGGCGCCGCTCTCGATCATCTTGACGCCCGCCTGCAGCGCAAAGACGAAGCCCGGACAGCCGGCGGAAACGTCAAAGCCCCAGGCGCCCTTGGCTCCGATCTTGTTCTGCACCAGGCAGGCCGTCGCCGGGAACATCATATCCGGGGTCACCGTGCCCACGATGATCATCTCGATCTCGCTGGCGTCAATCCCGCGCATGGCGAGGCACTTTTTGGCCGCCTCGGCGCAGATGTCGCTCACGCCCAGCCCTTTGGCCAGGACGTGCCGCTCGCGGATGCCGGTACGCTCCAGAATCCACTCGTTCGTGGTCTCCACGATTTTTTCAAGGTCTTGATTGGTAAGGATTTGCGGGGGGACGTAGGTTCCAAAGGCGGTAATCTTGGCGCGACAGCCCACGACGGGACGAACACTGAGGGTCAATGCATTTCTCCTGGCGGCTCAACTGCAATTTTTGATCTTTGTCATCCAGAGCGGAGCGCAGCAGAGTCGAAGAACCAGCGGTTGCATTTCGCTCGAATCTCAATCAAATCAACGCGTACAAGGCGCAAAAAGCGCCGGGTGGCCTACTGCGCCCGTACTAGCCCGTTACCGTTGCTTCCTTCCGGACCTGGCGGGGTTGGCGGGATTACGTCGCGTAGGACCCGGCACTTGTTGATTTTAACACCATGTGGCAGGACTTGGTCCGCCCACCGTTTCGCGAAGAAAAGAGATTCATTTCTTCTTCTTGAGCATGGCCTTGTTTGGCGCACGGCAATCGCCGGCTGGGATGGATTTCTCAGACAGCACGACGTCTACGGTCTTTCTTCGCCTGTTTCATTGCCTACGCGGAGAGGCTGAATGAGTTTGATGCGTTTGTCAGGGTTAACCGAAGCCTTGGGCTTTCCCGCAATGCGGTCCGGATGGCACAATGGATTATCGATCCTATTCGACCCGCATTCATGCGAGAGGAGTTTTATACGATGGCTGTTTCTGTGGTGGAGTCTGTGAAGGCGCTGGCGGCGGGGCCGCTGGTGCATGCCAACCTGTCTGTAGCTGAACTGGTGGAGACCTCTCTGAAACGCGGCGAAGGCCAATTGGCTGCCAACGGCGCGCTGGTCTCGGTGACCGGGGCGCGGACGGGGCGCAGTCCCAAAGACAAGTTCACCGTGGACGACGCGGTAACGCACGAGGTGGTGGACTGGGGCAAGGTGAACAAGCCCTTTGCGCCGGCGAAGTTCGAGGCGCTGCTGGAGCGCGTGGTCGAGCATCTGAAGGGGCGGGAGCTTTTTGCCCAGGATCTCTACTGCGGCGCTGATCCGGCCTACCAGTTGCCCATCCGCGTGATCAGCGAGTACGCATGGCACGCGCTGTTTGTGCGCGATCTCTTTGTCCGCCCTGAAGCCTCCGCTCTGGCCACGCATGTGCCGGAGTTTATCGTGATTGCCGCGCCGGAGTTCCAGGCCGTTCCGGAGCGCGATGGGACCAACTCGGGAGCCTTTATTCTGGCCGACTTCACGCGCAAGATCGTTCTGATCGGCGGCACCAAGTATGCCGGCGAGATGAAGAAGTCGATCTTCGGCGCGATGAACTTCATTGTTCCCAACAAGGACGTGCTGCCCATGCACTGCTCGGCCAACGTGGGCGCGGACGGCGTAACGGCGCTCTTCTTCGGGCTCAGCGGCACGGGCAAGACGACGCTCTCGGCGGACCCGGCGCGGCGGCTGATCGGCGACGACGAGCACGGCTGGGGACCGGGCGGCATCTTCAACTTCGAGGGCGGCTGCTACGCCAAGTGCGTCGACCTGACCGAGGAAAAGGAGCCGCAGATCTTCCGCGCCATCCGCTTCGGCTCGGTGCTGGAGAATGTGA
>CAYVGW010000186.1:0-7874 GCA_964450895.1 uncultured Occallatibacter sp.
GGAACCACCTTCTCCGCCGCGTAGTAGCTGAGGGTCATGATGCTGCCGCCCTCGGTCATCAGCGGAGCCGCGCCGCGCGAGACGGCGATCAGCGAATAGACGCTGATGTCGTTGGCGATGCGGAAGCCCTCGCGCGTGGTGTTGATGAACTCGCCGCGCAACTCCTCGGCGGGCGCGTAGGCGATGGCGTGGACGAGAATGTCCAGCTTGCCGAACTTCTCCTTGAAGACGTCAAAGACCGCTTCGATCTCCGCGTCGTTGGCCACGTCGCACTGGTAGCCGCTGGCTCCCGGCAGCTCGTCGATGAGGCTCTGCGCCTCCATCTTCATGCGCTCGTTTTGGTAGCAGATGGCCAGTGTGGCCCCGGCCGCGTGCAGTTGTTGTGCAATGCCCCAGGCAATGGAACGTTTGTTCGCCAGTCCGAAGACAACGGCTGTCTTACCCGCCAAATTGATCATTCTTGCTTCATTCCTCCAGGGTCCGCATTTTGGGGATACCGGACACCTACCGTCTTAATAGAATATCAGCCTCCGAGGTCAATCAGCTCGACTTTGCCGGTGGGGCGCTCAAGAAAACGCGATCCGAGCCGCTCGAACTTCTCGACGGAGTCGGTGGCGAAGCAGCGGAGCTGCGCGCCCGGCGAAGGATTTTCTTGTATTTGCGGAACGAAAAGCCGCACGACAGCTTCAGCGGCAGCCTCAGCGGAATCAATGACGCGCATCCCTGCCGGAACAGCGCGCTCGATCAACGGGCGCAGCAGCGGGTAATGCGTGCAGCCCAGGACCAGCGTGTCGGGATTCATGCCTTGCGCGGCGGCCTCAGCGGTCAATTCAGCCAGATAGATGCGAATCACCTCGGCGGTGACCTTCGCCTGCTGGTTCAATTCTCCTGTGGCGCAAGCCGCGTCTGCCCCACCGCAGGTGGTCCAGCCCTCTTCGACGAGCGGAACCAACAGCGGGCAGGCTTTTTCCAGCGCGCGGAGGCCGCGGGCGTGGCAGGCGGCAGCGTAGGCGTGGCTCTGCACGGTGGCGTCTGTGGCTATGACTAAAACGTCCCCCGTGCGGGAAGCGCCGCGCGCGGCCTCGGCGCCCGGCTCGATCACGCCTAGAACCGGCACTGGCACGGCCTCCTGAATGGCGTCTAGCGCCAAGGCGCTGGCCGTGTTGCAGGCGATGACCAGGAACTCCGCGCCCTGTTCGCGGACCAGAAACTGCGCGCTCTGTGCAGCGTAGCGAGCAATCGTCCGCCGCGACTTGGAGCCATACGGCAGCCGTGCCGTATCGCCCAAAAAGGCAAAGCGCACCTCCGGCAGCCGCGCGACTAAAGCACGCAGCACGGTCAAACCGCCAAATCCGGAATCGAAGACGCCAATGGTGGGGGTCATGCAGATGGCCCCTTTTGTTTCATCCTGCGGTCCCATTCGGCAAGAACTACGGAATATCGGCAGAGTTCTTTGAAAACACTTTTGGCGTAAAGGTGACGTGTTCCGGCTTTGGAAAAGGCGTTTTCAACACTGTTCTCAACGATGCGGTAAGCTTGAAGCATTCTCCGAACCGGCGGTGCGTCTTCACGCCAGAAAGCGTTACGAAGTTCGCTCAGGACGCCTTCGACGGACCCTTTGTGAATGTGAGGGTCGGTTCCATTCAGATCGCTTGCCGACCTCTGAAGCCGGTAGGGTTCGGACTCGAAAACGAACCAAGTATATTGATCGGGGTTAAGAATCTGCCATGTAATTGTCATACCCAATTCCAACGGCATATTGAACCGGGGGACCGCCGAAGATGCGCTGCTCAGTTCCACCCGTGAGAGATCATGAATGGAATAGCGGCAACTTCGGATCAGTGCAAGGATTCTGTTCAGTCTGCGTTCTCCGCCAGGAATCTCTGAGGCAAGATGGGGGACGAGATCAAGTTGGTAAAGTCCAACAATGTATGCAATGTATAAATTACGGAATTCCTCATCATAAGGAATGTTGAGAAAGACAGCATTAAGATCAATGGGCGGCTGAGGCATTCTTGGGCATCTCTTGCGGATCGGCTTTCACATTGGCATTGGTTTGATCTTCAGCGTCTATGCGCCTCCAAGCCGCCTCCGCCCAAGCAAACAACTCTTTCTGGCGTGTCTTGGAGATACGCAGATGCTTCGCCATCTTTTCGAAGGTGGGAGGCGGGGTCGAGTTGCGAATCGGCTTCGGCATGGCTACTCCTTCATCATACCGCGAAGATGGTGAAATGGAAACGGTCAAATCGCCGCCGCCCGCTCATGGTTGCGCTCCCTCTTGCGGTGCTTCATCTCCAACCAGATACGCGCGCGTCAAATCGGCGTGGCCGGCGAGCGTCTCGCGCGGCTGGCCGTCCACCAGAAAGCGTACTTGGGTGACGCGGCGCAGGTTGGCGTGCAGCGTGCCGCAGATCGAAAGCAAGGTGAGCGTCTCCGTCGCGATGCCGGATGGGTGGTTGGCGGCAAAGCTGCCGGTCAGGTTGACCACCGCCAGTTGCGGGCCGGTTTGCGGCTGATTCTGCGACGTGGCGATTGTTGCCGACGCCGAGCCTCTGAGCGCCGGCGCAGGCAGCAGAAAGACCTGCAAGACAGAGCCTCCGCCGCCGGGAACGGGATGCGTGGCGTCGGGAGCGGCATAGAGGTCCAGCAGCTTGCCCAGCACGGCGCGGGCGCGGGAACCGGGATCGGCGGGCAGCGGCAGGGAGTGAGGCTGCGACCGCAGCGAGCCGTCGCTATCGTTGGCCACCATCAGCGTCGCCTCTTCCGCCTGCGCAACTTCTGGAGCGCTGGTCGGCGCAGAATCCTGACCGGCAATCAGCCGCCGATGCGCGCGCTCGCGTAACTGCCATAGCAGGACGCCCATCACCAGCGAGGCCAGCAGCAGAATGCCAAAGATGATTTTCTGATGGCGAGGAATCATGGCTGCCTTGCCTCCACGCGCCACTCGACAATCGCCGCAGCCAAAGCCGTCGCCACCCGCGCCTGGTAGTCAGGATCGTCCAGCCCTGCGGCCGCTGTTTTATCTGCGCCCATCTCCGGCGCAATCTCCACGGCCACCGCCGGGCAGGTCATGCTGTCCAGCGCCGGAAGAGAGCCGCGGCCCAGCGTTACGCTCATTCCCGCGTGCTGGAGCGCGGAGTTCAGCACCCCGGCCAGCGCCAGCGAGCGCGTCACCCAGCCAGCCTGCGCGGTCTTCCATGCCGCAAAGCGCGCCGGCGCGGCGGGAGCGAGCGAAGAGGTAAAGAGATGCACGCCCAAGCCGCTCTCCGTCGCGTGCAGACTCAGGCAGGCCTGCGCTTGCGCGTGGTTGGCGATCTCCGCTCTGCGGTTCGACTCTACCGCAAGGTCGGCGTCGCGCGTGGTCACCACTTGAATGCCGCGCGCCGTCAACAGCGAACGCAGACGCACGCTCAACGCCAGCGTGAAGGCCTTCTCCAACTGATTGCCGGCGAGATGTCCGCCCGCATCAACACCGCCATGCGCCGCGTCCAGCAGCACAACAAACCGGGCCTGCGGAGCCGCGGGCGCCTGCTGCGCGGCGGCGAGGCGACCAAATAGCGCCAAGAATAGAAGCGCTCCAGCCAGACCGAAATTTCTGGGGGCATGATCAGCAGCGAAGAGAGACCGAACTGTCAACGTAACTTGCAAAAACAACCTCGTTCTTAGAACATCCAAACCCGATGCTCCCGGATTGCGTCGTACATCGCATCGGGAGCTAAATCCAGCTCATTCGGCCATGCAACGGTTCCGAATTCCAGCCTGACCTGCGCGAAGAGATTCGGATCAGCTAGAGCGGCAAAGACACCGGCCTTCGGGGAATGCACCATTCGAGATAGGTCCACCAACCCAGCAAGACCATCGGCAAACACAACCCGTAGCCGAAACTCCGGAAGCGCCTCGACTTCAGTGACCCGCCAAGGCGACCGGGGCGCAATCTCATCCTCTAGGGCAGTGGGAGTATCTTCACAGGTGTTAGATTCTGTGCGCATAGTTCCCAATCCTTCCTGAGATCATCACGGTGTTGCTGCGCCCATTCCAGCACGAGCGCCATGGCCCGACCAGGCAATTCTCCGCGAATAACCTCAAGCGTGTGAATTTCGATCAACGCTTCAAATTCAGCATACAACGCATGGAAGTGAGGCGGAAGATGATCGCCTAAATACATCTGAATCAGAATTCCGTAAAACCTGCTGATGGTTGGCATTGGCTTCTATAACTCCTCGTACACCTTCGCACTAAGGAGCATCGCCACGCAAGTAGAGGTTTGGGCCGCCGGAGTGCAGGCCCTGTGAAAGCCGCGCCGCCTCCTTGGCGCTCACTGGCGTCACGGTCACCGGAGCGGCCAGATAAAAGTCTACCTCCGCCTCCGAGGGAATCCAGATTCCGGGACTCGGCGTGGCCGCGGAGACCAACGTGCCCACACCGGCTCCGATGGCCGCGTCCGTGCCCACACTCGCCGCCCTTCCCGCGTCCGTTCCACCCTTCTCACTGACGGTCATCGCGCCAACCAGCGCGCCCACATACGCGCCGCGAATCACTTTGTTTTCCGTCGGACGGGTCTTGCTCGTGCCCTTTACCTTGAACTGGTAGCTGTCGAGAGGGTAACTGCGCCCGCCTAACTCCAGCGAGGTAAGCTGAAGGGCCAGTTCCGGGCTTCCCGTCAGCCTTCCAGCCTTCTTGGACTCAATGACTCTTCCTCGCACCATTGCGCCGCGCGGAATCGCCAACACATCCCCGACGTAAACATTTTCGTTCACCATGAACAGCACCGGCGAGCCTTCTTTGACCCGCTTGCTGTTCACCGGCTCGATGGTCTGCACGCGGATCAGCGTGTCTTCGAGGATGGTCACTGGAGGTCGAGGTGCTTCTTGCGCTGGAGCCGCTGGCTTGGCGGAAGCAATTGGAGCAGGCGTGTCAGCGGCAGCGGAAGGGGCTGGAGTCTGCGCCAGCAAAACCAAGCCCATTAGGGAAACCATCGAAAAACAAATCACCAAGAAAAGCAACCACTTGCTATGCCTCTTGCTGGTCATCTTTGCAATTTCTCCTGGCGGATTTCGCGCCGTCCCTACGGGACTCCGGATGAATACTGGTGGCGCTCACCCCGCGTTGAAACGCGGGGCTAATAACCACTGCGCCTACGGCGCGGGCGCTTAGTCCAGCACAAAAACGGGTGCTTAATCCAGCGCATAAGCGGGTGCTTAGTCCAGCGCAAAAACGGGTGCTTAGTCCAGCACAAAAACGGGTGCTTAATCCAGCACAAAAACGGGTGCTTAGTCCAGCGCAAAAACGGGTGCTTAGTCCAGCGCGTACATCGTGAGACCACTGAGCAGCTTGGGGAAGAAGTCTGTGGACTTCTGCGGCATTACGTCGCCGGCAAAGGCCACTTCCTTCAGTTGCTCCATCGAAACCGGGTTGGTCAGGAAGGTCACATCGGCCTCGCCACGGCGGGCTTGCTCAACGGCTTCGGAGGCATCGCGCAGATAGCGGATATTCGTCTGCTCGCGCACCTTCTCCGCGTCCAGGCCCAGCAGCCGGTCCAGCACAATCGAGTGCAGGTGGCTCAGATCAAGCTGCCGCTGCCGTTCCGGCAGATCGGCCAGCGCGGCGTTGATCACTTCCGGCTTGGAGCGCAGCAGGTATGCGCCCGCGCCGGTCACCGCAACAAAGGCCGTCCCCTGCTGATTGCTCAGCGTGTTCATGTATTCGGCCGCATCCGCCGTGGGCAGCGCGGTCACCGTGAAGAACTCCTCGGCGGCGCGCACAAAGGCCGACGGATCGAAGTTCTGCAGGCTATGCACCACGCGATGCGTGGGCAGAATGACCAGCCCGTCGGAGTCCATGTTGACGAAGGTCATCATCACCGCCGCCTCGGGATAGGCCGGCTGCGGCAATTGGCTGGTGCTCGTCTCTGTCTTGGCCGGCTCCGTGGCTGCGTGCTCTTTCGAGTAATTCAGCGCCGTCTCGTAGCGGTGATGGCCGTCGGCGATAATCAGCTTCTTGTCGTCCATCGCGGTGGTCACCATGCGGATGGCCGCCGGATCGCTGACCTTCCACAGACGGTGCAGCACGCCGTACTCGTCGGTGACCTCGACCTCAGCCGGGCCCGCGCCGTCATAGAGAATCTTCTCCACGCTGCCAGCCGGGTCCGAGTAGAGCATGAAAATCTGGCCGAAGTGCGCGTGCGTGGCCTTGAGCAGGTTGAGCCGGTCGCCCTTGGGCTTGCTCAGCGTCTGCTCATGGCGGAAGACAACCTTCTCGGAGTAGTCGTGGACCTTGCCGAGGGCGATAAAGCCGCGCCGCTCCTTGACGATTTCCGTTCCCGGCACCTTGAAGCGCTGCGCATAGGCAAAGATGCAGGGATCCTTCTCCTGCGCCAGCACGCCCTGCTCCCGCCATGCGCGGAAGTCGCGCGCCGCGCGGCTATAGACGCTCTCGCCGCGCTCGGCGTCAAACAGCTCCGGCAGGCCGAGGATGATGCGCACCAGATTGTACGGGCTGCGCTGGTAGTAGGCCTGCTGCATCGCCGGAGAGATCTTGTCGTACGGTTGCGTGACCACATCGTCGATGCGGACAGCCGAGGGATTGTAGCGCCAAGCGCGAAAAGGATAAATGCGTGCCATGGGGAAGTTCTTGCTCCACGTTCAAACGATTGAATTTGCGCTCACGCGGCCTGTTCCGCTCACAGTTGAGCCGGAGAAACGCTTAGCGTAAATTGTACTCCTCAGGCTGTGAATAGCGCTTCAAAAGCAGGCCGTCAGCCAGGACAATCGCATTTGAACTTCGCCTAACGCTCATCTTTGTCGCGATACTCATGCAGGCGGCTTTTCGGAGGGAGCAGGGGCATTTATGCCCCTGACGAGAGGCTTGGGCAGGCTGGCCTTTAGGCCCGGGGCTGAAGCCCTGTCGTTTCAGACGTAAATTCAGGGGCATAAATGCCCCTGCTCCCTCCAGATGATTTCAAATGCGATTGCCCTGAAGCCGTCAGAACGACGCCCCCGACCGCCCAAAGAGAAACGGGTTGCCGCTGCGCTCCGCGCCGATGGTCGTCTCCGGGCCGTGGCCGGTCAGGACGCGGGTCTCGTCCGGCAGGGCCATCAGCCGCGTCTGGATCGAGTCGATGATCTGCTGGAAGTTGCCTCCGGGAAGGTCGGTGCGCCCGATGCTGCCTTGAAAGAGCGTGTCGCCGGCCACCAGCAGGCTGAGCGGCGCAAAGTGCAGACAAACCGAGCCTTGCGAGTGGCCGGGGGTGTGCAGCACTTGCGCCGGATAGCGCGTCAACCCGACCACCAGGCCATCGGCGAGGTTCTCATCGGGCGGAGCCGTCTCCGGCGTCTCCATGCCCAGCCATCCGGCCTGCGACGCCATCGCCGCCAGCAGCGGCAGATCGCGCTCATTCAGCAGAATCGGCGCGCCGGTCAGCCGCTTGAGCCGCAGCGCCCCTCCCACATGGTCAATGTGCGCATGGGTGACCAGAATCTGCTTGAGTTGAAGGCCGCGCTCGGTGAGACGGCGAGCGATGCGCCCCACCTCGTCGCCGGGATCAATGACGATGGCCTCGCCAGCCTCTTCATCGCCCAGGATGGTGCAGTTGCAGGCCAGCGGGCCAACGGGAAAGCTCTCTAAAATCATGTTTTCATTGTAAGACGTTTGTAAGACACGGCAGTTTCTCGGTGTAGATGCCCCTGAAGCAACTGAATCAGAAACAGCAATCAGGTAGCGCCGGTCTCCAGACCGGCTGTCGTGCGGGCGTCCTCGCCCGCACCGGTTAGGTCAGAAACGCCGGTGGTGGAGAATGTTGAAAGTCGAAAAATCCGAAATCCCATCCCGCAGGGGCTGAAGCCCATCCTTTATTATCAGCGTCTTGCGGCCCGACT
>CAYVGW010000187.1:0-7861 GCA_964450895.1 uncultured Occallatibacter sp.
CTCATCATCCTATTCAACGTCTTGCGGCCTGACTGAAGTCGCGCCCTTTCAAAGCCGGAAGCGCCTCACAGCCTGACTTTTACCACAGTCTGCTAATGAAATCCGACCAATTGCATGGCGCTTACCGGCTCCGGGTTACTCATGAAACTCTTCCACACCAGCCCGGAGCGCAGATTTTCCGCCATCAGCACAGAAATGCCCAGATCGATTCCCAGACAATCCGTGTTATACCATTTTGGAGAAGAATTGGAATTGAAGGCGTCGACAAAGCCATAGCGTCCCCAAGCCTGCGCGCCCCAGTTAGACCGCATGGCTTCCAGAACCACAAGGCACTCGTTGGGCAAAAAAGCCAGCGAACCGGCGGCGGCGCAGGGAACCACGCTTCCGTCGATTGGTCCCTGCGCGGGCGGCCCGCCCCAGGCGGTATATCCGCCCACATACTCCGAGGAAGTTATGCCCCAGTAACTCTCGGTATACCAGTCCGGATAAGTCATGAGGCAAAACGTCTCGTGGGCTTGTGTTGCATCAATGGAATTCGTGAAGTAGTTGGCATAGGCATCGCTCATGGAGCGGAAGTCGAACCAGGCATGAGACCACTGATGGGTGAAGAGCGGATCGCTGTTGCCGCTGATGTAACTGTAACCCTCGTAGGTGAGTGCCGGACGCGCAAAGTTCGACCAATAGGAGGGCGCAATGGGATAGGTGGGCGAACCAATGGCCAGAAGGTAGAGCGCCATCAGCTCGCAATAGGTATCGTAGCGCGAAGAAGAAAATCCGGGATTGGCCGCCGTGGCTGGATACCAGGCCATGGCGAAAGTCTTTCCGCCATTCAGCATCCAGGGCCAGTTCACGCGCTCATACAGTTGCGTGGCCAGGGAGGTGATGGTCGCATCGTTGAAATAGGCGCGCGCCGCCAGGACGCCGCAGATGAACCACGCCGTGTCGATGCTGGAGACCTCCGAGCCGGAAACGGGCTCGCCGCTGTTCACATCGTTGAAATGGTAGAAGAATCCGTTTTCATTCTGCAGGGTGTTGAGATGAAAATTCAGCGTTGTTTGTACCCGCGCGACAATCTGGTCATGGGTCACGCTGGGCAAGTAGCCGCGCTGGTCGGCGATGCACAGCGCGGTGAGTCCAAAGCCGGTGGCGGCAATGCTGGCTAGCGTGGTGGCGGGGTCGATCTGTCCACTTAGATTGTTGGCCGCATGATCCAGCACCTGCCCGGTCAGGGGGCTGGCCTGCTCCCAGAAGTAAAGGCAGCCCTGCGCTTCCAGGGCATCCAGAAAATTCAGGCCGGCCGCAGTGGGGTTAAAAACACCCACGGGCAAAGAGGGAGGGGTAGGCGTGGCGGGAGGCGCCGCCGTCTGCCCGCCTCCGCCGCATCCCGCCGCGGCCGCCATCGCGCATCCAGTTGCCGCGGCCATCGACTTGAGCGCCTGCCGCCGGCTCACTTCAAAGCCGGGAGCCTTGATTTGCCTGCCGTTTGGCGCATTCATCGCGTCTCCTTTTTCACTTTTTGCGCTGGAATTTCGATCACCGCCAGTCCATTTACCGGCAGGGTGATCTCCAGGGCGCCTGATTCCAGATTCCGCGACTCGGGGGCGGGCAGAGAGGAGGCTTGGTTGAGGCTTTCAATTTGCGCTTGCGTCGGATAGCGCGGGCTGCCCATGGCCCGGTAGGCCGGCATGGGGTTTCCGTGGGTCTCATCGACTCGTTGAATGGTCGCCTTCGCGCGGGGAGCTACTCCCTTGAAGTTGAGCCGCAAGGTTAGCGGCGCGCCGTGGGCCAACTGGTCCATATCCACCAAGTTCCACGCGGCCACCACCAGCGCGCCGTCCTGGCGGCGCGTCACCAGCAGGTTGCCGGCCGGATTCGCCAGCCGTTCCTCGCCCAATGAATGCAGCACCGCGAAGTCATAGAAGCTGGGCCTCTTGATTCTGCCGGCGGCGATGAGTCCGAAGCCTCCGTCGAACGGCTCTTGGGTGACGCCGCTCTCTTCAAAGACATCGTCGAAGGTCCACCATGACATCATCTTCACGGCGCCGTCGCACTGGCTGATGTCCCTGGCCAATGCAGGGCCGACATACCAGTTGTTGCGTGCATCCAGTTTGTCATACGAGGGAGCGTTCCACTCCGTCCACAGCAGCGGCAGCGTGGGCAGAGCCGAGGCGCGAATCTCGCCATGTACTTTATCAATCGCGCGGCAGACGCGGTCGTGCATCGGAATTTCCTCATGGGTTGCGAAGAGATCCTCGACCGTATCGTCGGCATATCCGTGCGTAGAGACAAAGTCCGCCGCCACGTGCTCCTTGCTCACATGGGCCAGGAACTCGGGAATCCAATGAGCGGCTGCGGTGGCTGGGCCGCCAACGCGCAGCCTAGGATTCACGGCCTTGAGTGCGCGCGCCGTGTGATCGTACAACTCAAAATAGGTGGACTGCTTGGGTTCGCCGGCCCAGAAATCGATGTTGGGTTCGTTCCAAACCTCAAAGTACCACTGCGCTACCTCGTCGATTCCGTACCGTTCCACCAAGTGCCGTCCAAAGGCGCGGACCAGCTCGTCCCACTTGGCGTAATCCTTGGGCGGAGAAACATTCTGCTTGTACCAGAAGGGATGAATCGCCTCGCGCGCCGCCAGCTTGCGGGGCATGAAGCTGATCTCCACAAACGGCCGCACTCCCTGGGCTAACAATCCGTCGTAAATCTGGTCCACATAGGAAAAGTTGAAGACCGGATTGCCTTGCGCGTCCTCATCGTAGACTCCCACTTCATCGTGGAAGATGGCGTGAAAGCGGACGTACCGGAGGCCAATCCGGTCGTGAACTTCCTTGAGGTCTTTGCGGTAGTTGTCGCGGAGCGCCAGCACGGCGCGGCCCGACCCGAAGATCTGCTCCCAGAAGTGCGGGAAGGGCGTCGCCGGTGCGTCTGCATCAATGAATATGCTGATGTTGGCGGTCTGGCCCCATCCGGGGTATCCCATGGCCGTGAAAGCAAGGAAAGCGGCGACAAGCACGGTGCGCAGCGGATTCATGATCGAAGTACCTGCTTTCCCAAAGAACTTTGTCGTTTCTGGAATCCAGGCGCCCCCGCGCGGCTTCCTTCTTTCCCTGGAACCGGCGGCAAATGGCGGCGGAAAGGGGGACCATCGAGCGATGAGACAAGCATACGCAATCGTTTGCGCATTGGTAATCAATACCATTCACGGTTCTCGCCTGTCAAATGCAGCCAGAGATCGAACGGCAGCAGAAGCCGTACCTGTCCGGGAAAAGCCGCAATCATGCGCGTAGGGTGGGGAGGGGCGCAGGTCGCCATGGACAAGGTTTGGCTTGATGAAGGTGAGCGACACCACGCGCATCTGTCTCGCATTTGACTGATTATCTTTGAGGATGATATAAAATTCACATAGCGCAAACGATTGCGCTGCCGTCGGCAACCTCCGGCGCCGGAGCATGGCGAAGACCGTTTGACCGCCGGAATTGCACGAGCATCATCGTCATTTTTGGGCACCGTGCGCCGGCTGGCAATTGGCGCGCGTTCCACAGACTATGCCGCGGAGAATTCTTGTGTCGCGAATGAATTCGATAGGTTGCAATGCTGTTGATCTCGACATCCTAACCGCTGCCGTTCACGGGGCGCATTCTGGCATGCGCTCCATTCTCGCTGGCGCTGCACTCTGCCTGGCTTTGACTGGATGGGAACCGTCTGCCGCGGCGCAAGCCGCCGCGCCTGTCTCACCTCGCGCCGCGCATCAAGTGGAGCCTCCCACCAACGCCCAGATCGCAGATCCAAAGATCGAGGCGCGCGTGGAGCGATTGCTCGGCCAGATGACGCTGGAAGAAAAGATTGGGCAGCTCGTTCAATACAACGATACTGGCGATTCCTCTGTCGTACAGACGAGCGGAACGCCGCCCGCGGCCGGCAAGCCTGGCGCAATGGACGCGCTGAACCCTGCCTCCGCCAATCCTGTGAATTCCATGCAACTGGCTGCCACGGGCCGGCTTGGTTCGATGCTCAACACCGTGGGCGCCGAGCGCACCAACACCTATCAGCATCTGGCGGTGGATAAGAGCCGTTTGCACATTCCCCTGCTCTTCGGTGCGGATGTCATTCATGGTTTTCGCACCATTTATCCAGCGCCTTTGGGCCTGGCAGCGAGCTTTGATCCGGAACTTGTCACCGCAGTCTCTCACATCGCTGCCGAAGAGGCTTCCACGGCGGGCGTACGCTGGTTTTACTCCCCCATGGTGGACATCAGCCGCGATCCCCGCTGGGGCCGAACCGTGGAAGGCGCAGGCGAAGACGCCTATCTCGGCGCGGCCATGGCGCGGGCCTATATCCGCGGCTATCAGGGTGATGACCTTTCCAAGCCGGGCCATGTCGCCGCTTCGGTCAAGCATTTCGCCGCCTATGGCGCCGCGGAGGCCGGGCGCGAATACAACACGACAGATATGTCGGAGATCACTCTACGCCAAGTCTATCTGCCGCCTTACCATGCGGCTGTGGAGGCCGGCGCCGCCACCATCATGAGCGCCTTCAACTCCCTCGACGGCGTCCCTTCCAGCGCCAATCCATTTCTTTTAGGAAAGATCCTGCGCGGGGAGTGGGGCTTCAACGGGTTCGTGGTCAGCGACTACACCGCCGTGATGGAGCTCATGAATCATGGTATTGCGCTGGATGCCGCGACGGCCACCCGGAAGGCCATTACCGCCGGTGTTGATGTGGACATGATGTCGCACTTCTACGATACCCAGTTGCCGGAACTCATCCGCTCTGGCCAGCTTCCCCTGAGTGTGGTCGATGAGGCGGTGCGGCGGGTGTTGCGGGTCAAGTTTGCCACCGGACTCTTTGAACGCCCCTATGCAGAAGGCGCCGAAGTGACCGCTGCGGTTGCAGCTCACCGGCCGCTGGTCCGCAAAGCAGCCGAAGAGTCGTTTGTCTTGTTGCAAAACGACAAACTCGCCGGCGGCGCACCGTTGCTGCCGCTTTCAGCGCTTCGCAAGCGGGTGGCTCTGATTGGTCCGCTGGCCGACAACGCGGCGGAGATGACCGGCGTCTGGGGGGGGGGTGGCCAGGATCGCGAGACCATTACCCTGCGTCAGGCGCTGGCGGAGCGCGCTCAGCAAGTGGGGGGTGTATTGCTTTACGCCAAGGGAACCGAAATCGAAGATTCCTCGCAAGGCGGTTTCCCGGAAGCTCTCGAAGCAGCCCGACAAGCCGATGTGGTGATCCTCGCTCTGGGAGAATCGAACCGTATGAGCGGAGAGGCCGGTTCGCGCAGCAATCTGGATCTGCCGGGCAATCAGCAGCAGCTTCTGGAGGCCGTCGCCGCCACCGGCAAGCCTGTCGTTCTGCTCCTCTTCTCCGGGCGTCCGCTGGTCCTCAACTGGGCGGCTCAACATATTCCGGCAATTCTGGAGGCATGGTTTCCTGGAACCGAGTCCGGTCACGCCCTGGCTGACGTTCTCTATGGAGACGTTTCGCCGAGCGGCAAATTGCCGATGAGCTTCCCCCGGGCCGTAGGCCAGGAGCCGCTCTATTACAACCAGTTTCCGACCGGACGGCCGCCCACGGGGATCGACCTCACCCAGCCGCCCACCGGCGACGGACGCTTCGTCTCCCGCTACATCGATCTGCCCAACAGCGCGCTCTTCCCCTTTGGCCATGGACTCTCTTACTCCAGCTTTTCCTACCGGGACGTCAAGGTGTCGAAGAGCAGCATCCCGCTGCCACAGGCCCTTGCCAATCGAAGTACGCCTCTGCTGGAAGCGACGGCTACTGTGACGAATACGGGGGATCGAACGGCAACCGAGGTCGTCCAGTGCTACGTGCGCAATCTGGGCGCAAGCATCGAGCAGCCGGTACGAAGCCTCAAAGGATTCGAGCGAGTCACCCTGGCTCCGGGCGAATCGAGACAGGTCAGCTTCCCTCTGGGCTTCAACGAACTTTCTTTCTTCAACCTGGAGAGTTCCCCCACAATCGAAGCTACCCAGTACACGGTCTGGATCGGAGGCAGTTCGCTGGCCAGCCAGGGAGCTACTTTCACGGTGGTTTCTCCGCCTTCCGGTGGTGATGCGCGCTGAAACGCGCTTCGTGCGGGCTTTGTTTTGTAGCGACCCCCAGCGGCGTTGCGACCCTGGGGAGATGAAACTTGTGTGGGCGAGGACGCCCACACGACAGCCGGTCTGGAGACCGGCGCTACTCTATTTCATTCGGAAGCGAGAGCCAGGGCAGCCAGATTGCCGGGGATGGTCCGACGTGGGTTAGGCTTACTCGCCGGATCGATCATATACCTGCAAAATGCTCATATTCGTGGGTATACCTTCAGAATACCGACGAAAAATCCGGGAGAAAATGCTCAAATCCGCGCCTTCATTCAGGCTTTCCCGGAGTAAAATTTAGAAGCCATGTCCGAGTCCATCCATCGCCGATCCGAGCAGATCATCAAATTCCTGCTGAGCGCCGGCAGCGCCACCACCGAAGAGCTGCTGGCCGTCGCCGGGTCGTCGGCGCCCAGCATCCGCCGCGACCTGGCCCGGCTGGAGAGCCGCGGGCTGATTCGGCGCACGCACGGGGGCGCGGAGCTGGTTGAGCCGCTGCTCTATGAACCGTTCCGGTACGACAGCTCGTTTTTAGCGCGCGAGCAGCGCTTTGCCGCCGAAAAGCGCCGCATCGGCCTGGCGGCCGCGGAACTGGTGCAGGCGGGCGAGACGGTGGGCCTGACGGCCGGAACCACCACCACGCATATCGGCCGCAGCCTGCGTCACCGGGACAAGATTCAAGTGGTGACCAACGCCATCAATATTGGGATGGAGCTGTGCAACCAGCCGGGGATTCGCACCAGCCTGACCGGCGGCGTGGTTCCGTGGGCGTGGTCGTTCTCGCTGACCGGCCACGCGGCTCTGACCTTCCTCGATGATGTTTACCTGGACAAGGTCTTTGTGAGCGTGACGGGCCTTTGCTCCGAGCGCGGCGCCACCACGCTGGAAGCCGACGAGGCGCTGGTCTTTCGGAAGATGATCAAACAGGCCAAACAAGTGATTGTCGTGGCCGACTCCAGCAAGCTCGGCAAAGTGAGTCCGGCCTTCATTTGCCCGGCCAAGGAGATTCATCTGCTGATTACCGACAAAGGCGCGGGCGATGAGGCGGCCGCGCCCTTTGAAGCGCTGGGCATGCGCGTGCTGCGCGTCTAAAGAAAAAAATCGCTCTTGAGCCTCCAGCAAAAATCCCTGACGCTTGCGAGAAGCGTCCGTGTACGAGTTTCGTGAGGCCGATCCTTCAGCAGCCCGGATTGATGACGCGGATAGGCGAAGATAAGGCGTATGCGATTCACTTTTTAGATGGACAATTTTCCTGTCAAATCGGGGCACTTTGGAGGGGAAATTTGCAATTTTTTCGGGCATAATTGAGTGGTTTTAGCCTTAAAACGCGAGAAAACCGGTGGTTTTCAGTTACTAGATAATTAACTGCAAAAAATGTAAGTAGTTGTTATCATAGATGTTATTTGAATCAGAGCGGCAGAAATGGGGCTGGATCAGGCAGAGAGGGGGGGGGGTGAGTAACTTCTCGGTAAACAATTTGGCGAATTTTTTGTTGGCAAATGAGTAAACATGGCAGCGCTCTTTTCATTTCACCTGGATTGATGATGCGCCTGGGGACGATAATGATCGGCAATCCCGTGAAGACAATTTTGCAAGAGGCTCATCTGGCTTTTTATCCTAAAAACAGCGGATACGTGCGGTCGGAATGGCCAACTGTTTCAAATGAAAAGGGTTGCAAACATTGAGGATTTCAACCTCTTGGCGAGGTGCGGGGCAGTTCAAAACCGGAGTCTGAGAGGGAGCGGAAGAAGCAATTTTCTCAA
>CAYVGW010000188.1:0-7850 GCA_964450895.1 uncultured Occallatibacter sp.
CACCCGCTTCGATCACGACATCAGGCATTTGCGGCACGACTGAAGTCGTGCCCTTTCAAAACCAGACTTTCACCACAGGCTGCTAGCCGCAAAAACAAGAACGCAGCGAGGGTGGGGCACCCGCTTCGACGAGGCGAGCAGATCTGCTCCCAACTGCCGTTAATAGGTTGATTCGATTTCGTGGACCTTCACTGAGTTTGCATTGACGCATTTGGAGCGGGCAATTGATCCGCACAGATCTTTACCGTATGTTGAACGTAGAACTTGGCGATTTCGTCTTTGGCGTAAGACTGGTCCAGATGCGCTAGCTGAATTTTTCCCTGTGAAGTTTTGTGCGAGTGGCGGGCGGATTCTATCAGTATGATTAGCAACATCGGCACGAGAATGGGCGCGAGAATGATCGTCCCGTAGGTCAACCAAAATATCTCCTCGTTGCGTAATTCTTTTCGTTCTTTCGCATTCCCGTCGATGAGGCGAAGCGGCTTTCCATTCCCCAGATCGGGTTCTGTGAAGGAAAGTCTCAAGCTGCCGTCATGGTGAGCATCTTTGGGGCGCGCAGAGGTGACGACTGCGTAGAAAGTTGTGCCGGCTTGAATGACGATTTGTCCCTCAGCAACGAAATCATTCATCAGGGTGAAACGAACTTTGTCACCGGCTCGAGCATCCGCGGAGCTGAAGCCCTGTTCGGGGCGTAAAAGAATGAGCGCGTCTTTCTTGATGCGGACATTGCTTGAGTGCGCGGCTTTTGCCGGAGCAGGCGCGGGGCTTTGAGGCGCAACCTGCTGCGCGGCGACGAGGGGGCAGAGGATGAGGCAGAGTGCGGATTGGAGCAGCCAGCGGATCATCGGGTCTCCTTGTATTGTTCCTGCAAGGTCTGATCTTAGGGCGGCGGCGAGCGGGCGTGGGGGGCGATTGTGACACTTTCGCAAGTGTCACAATGAAAAACGCTCCGGTGCGGAGGCGGAGCGTTTCAGGGATGGAGGATCAATTCTTCAGGGCATTTTTCGTATTTGTGCAGTGTGCGGCGTGGACCGGGAGGTCCACGCTACAGCCGGCCGGGAGGCCGGCGCAACTTTCTGCCAATTTCACGATCGCGCAATAGAAGCATTAGTTGGCCAGGACGGCGCGATAGCGGACCTTGTTCTTTTTGACCTTTTCGATGGCGGCGTTGGCCTGGGCCATGGGGAAGGACTCGGTGGTGGCCTTGACGCCGTGGCGCGCGGCCACGTCGAGCATCTCCTTCAGCCGGTAAGGGCTTCCGGTGGGGTTGCCGCTGATGGAGCGCAAGCCGCTGATGAGCGGGAAGGCGTGGACGCTGACCGGCGAGGGCGGGACGCCGACAAAGCAAAGTGTGCCGGTGGGGCGCAAGGCCGCCACGTAAACGCCCCAGTCCTGATCGGCGTTGATGGTGCTGAGGACAAAGTCGAGGGTGCCGGCCACTTCGCGCAAGGCCTTGGATTCACGGCTGTTGACGAAGTGATGCGCGCCCAGGGCGCGGGCCTCTTCTTCCTTTGCGGCCGAGGTGGAAAAAGCCGTGACCTCCGCGCCGAAGACGCGGGCAAACTGGATGGCCAGGTGGCCCAGGCCGCCGATGCCCACGATGCCCACGCGCGAGGAGGGGTTGATGCCGTGGGTGCGCAGCGGGTTATAGACGGTGATGCCGCCGCAGAGCAGAGGAGCGGTTTGCTCGCTCTCCAGCGCATCGGGAACGGGAATCACAAAGCGGGCATTGGCGCGCACCCGGTCGGCGTATCCGCCATGGCGATGCACGCAGGTTCCCTCGGCGGAGGGGCAAAGGTTCTCCATGCCGCGGGTACACCACTCGCAGACGCCGCAGGAGTTGGACTGCCAGCCGAGGCCGACGCGCTGGCCAACCGTAATCAGCTTTACATCCGCGCCGATGGCCGTCACCTTGCCGATGATCTCATGGCCTGGAATGAAGGGATACTGGCTGATGCCCCAGTCATTCGAGATGAGATGAAGGTCGCTGTGGCAGATGCCGCAGTGAGAGATGGCGATCTCGACCTCCTGCGCGCCAAGTTTGCCGGGGTCATACTTGAACGGCAACAGCTCCGCTCCCGCCGCATGCACTGCAAGTCCTTGAATTAGGCTCATGAAACCGTCCTGAATCTTAACGAAATGGCAGACAGAGAGGCTGGACTACCCAACCGCCGCTCTGCCATGCTGGCCCAAAAACACGATACCTTCCCTAGTTTAACCCGCCTCCCGGCTCAATGCGCAGGATTAGCAGTTGAAAACCGCTGAGGACACCCCCGGCCGGAGCATCGGCCTCCAGCTCGACCGACTCGCCGTTCAGGCTAGCATCCTGCGCGGCGCGCTGCGGTTCGAGGGTATTGGCGACGGAAAGCGGCAGACTTGAGAGGGTTTGTCCGTGGAGACCGGCCTGCGTCTCGGGCACAAGGAGACTGACATAGATGCGGTCTTGGGGGAGACGGTGGAGGGCTTGGGCTAGCGCTGAGTCAATGTCCGGAGAGTGATTGGGCAGGCGTGGCTGATCCAGAGCGCGCTCCATCGTACCAGAATCTGAGATAAGCAGCCGCAGATTGCCGGCTGACAGGCGGGCAGGCAGCTTGACCGCAATGCGCAGATTGCTGGCCGGCTTTTGGAAGGGACGCAGCGTCGCCTCGATGGTCACCGTGTCGCCGGCGTGGACGATATTGCCGGAGATGAGCCGCGCCGACTCCAGTTCGACATCCACGCGGTGAGGGATAGCCTCGACATCGAGATGGATGGCCCGCACCGCGCCTTGGCGGGTTCCATTCGAGTAGAGATGGGCGAACTGCTCGGCGACGGTGACTGCTGTCTCCATGGCGGCATTCGATTCACCGCCGGAAGCCCAGAGATCGAGCGGCGCGGGCGGATAGCCCACCAGCTCGATGCTGCCGGTCAGGTGGTAGCTGGTCTGCGCCGAGCTCTCGTTGGACTGGAGCATGGACTCGTAGAGAACGACCATGACGGCTTGGGGAGTGAGGGCGGGCAGGTCGAGGACATCGACGTTGAGATGGCGCTCCTTGACGGACTGAGCCTCTGGGCCAATATCGCCGTGGATATGGATGTGCATGGGGATCATGCGCGCTGGCGCGTTGAAAAGGCCGCGGATGGCCGAGTCGCGGTCCTCGGTGAAGGCGCCGATAGGCTCGCCGGTATTGACTATCTTGAAGGCGTTGAGGGGCGAAGCCAGCGTGGCGACGACCTCGGCGGTAGTCATGGGCAGCGAGATGGAGCCGGATTGCATGAGCGGATGGCCGCAGGCGAGCAACTGCTTGCGATCGACGTAGGTTACCGTACAGGTGGCGGCGATCTCCAGGTCGCCGCGGACCAGCAGCGCGCTGACCGCCGAGCCGGGAATGACGCTGGCGATGGCCTTGGCCGAGGGCGCGGCGCCGGCGGGCGCATCGGAGGCGCCGCTCATTCCGCCGGCGGCGACAGCCTCCAGGCCAGTTCCGGCCATCTTCTGCTGCCAGAGCTTGATGGCTTCTGGATGGAAGCCGCCCATCACCAGAGGCGTTTCCATCGGCTGCATGGAGTTTTGCGCCGGCGCTTGCGGAGCCTGATCCCTGGTCCCTGGTCCCTGATCCCTGCTTTCAGGCAGGTCGCGCACCTCGAGCATCTGCTCGATGGGCGTGATGCCGGCGATGGGGTCTTTGCTGAATTGGCCGATGCGGTAGGAGAGCGAGCCGAGGAGGCGATTGCCGATGTAGACCGGGCTGCCGCTCATGCCGGCGACGACGCCGGTATATTCGGGTTTGGGGCCGTGCAACTGGGCCAGGATCATGTCGTGGCCGGGACCGCGCGCGCCTTTGAGGACGCCGAGAATCTCGACTTGCATGGGTTCCGGCTGGCTGCCGGTGAAGACCGTCCATGCTGTGCCGACGAGGCCGCGATGGACCTCTTTGAGCGGGAAGAAGCCGCCGCCGATGGGCGGTCCGGAGGGCTGCTCTGGCGCGGCTTGGGCGGAAGCGAGGGTCGAGGCGAGCAAGAGGGCCAGCGCCGCGCACAAGTTGAGCGCAGCCCGCCGAAGGCAGGATTGCTTCAGGGATCTTTCCACAACTATAAGAGTACAACCGGCTGGGCGGCTCTGGCGCGCTGGACGCGGCGAGAGGCGGTTACGAGGGTTTGCGGAAGGGCCGCTTGGGCTGCACGGAAGAGAAGCCGCCGCTCAGGCAGGGAGGCATGGCGGCTTGGGTTTCTCTGGGATAAAGGATGGTGACGCCGGGATTGCGCAGGTTCTCTCCGGGCAGGAACTCGCCGAAGATCTCGTCGTGGGCCTTGAGGTATTTGCGCAACTCCTCGCGGATCACGCCGCCGCTGCCCGATTTTCCGTATCCATGGATGATCTCGATGCGGCCGCGATAGCCGGAGCGGACGCAGGCGTTGTAGAAGCGCACAAACGCGCGGATCGCCTCGGCGACGGTGCAGTTGTGAAGGTCGATGGAGCGGGATTCGGCCATGGCGCTGCTTTCACTCTATCGGATTGGCCGCTGTACCGTGGTCAGTGGTCAGGGATCAGGGATCAGAAAAACGCTGGTTGGGGTTCGTGGACTCCCACCCTTTTTGCAAAGTGCGCGAAAAGGATGGGACACCCGGCTGAACCATAGCCCAACAGATGTTTCAAGGGTACAGGGGCAGCCGGCTCAATCGTCGGATCATAGACGCGCCACCTGCTTGGGATTCATACGTAAAGCGACGGAGGCCGGGCAATCGACGTATAATTCTGCCATGCTGAAACGCATTTATATCGACAACTTTCGCTGTTTCGTCAACTTCGAGTACAAGCCGGAGCGGAAGCAACTGCTGCTGGGAGCCAATGGGAGCGGGAAATCGTCGCTGTTGGAGGCCTTTAGGCTGCTCCAAGGCTTTTTCCGTGATGAAGATAAAACGTCTGTCGAAATTGATTTTTTGCGGCAAAGAACTAGATGGTTAAACTGTCCGATTCAAACATTTGAAATCGAAGTGGAACTGGAAGGTAAGCAATACTCTTATCATCTGGAACTCAATAGCCAGAGTGATTTTCGACCCACCCCCACTGTCGAGACACTTAAAGTTGATGGTCGCCTTATTAAGACTAGAAGGCAAGATGATTATGACTCTATGTTTCGCACCGGTGCAACCCATGAAGCCAAAGTATTTTATACCTGGATGACGGAGAATCTGCACTGCATAGACATCGATCCATATGTCATGGAAAAGCCAACATCCATGAAGGGACGACCGCGACTCGCTCGTGATATGTCAAACATTGGAGATTGGTATAGACACTATGTTGAGGCTGATATTGATGGCGCAAGTGTAAGCCAGATCTTAGCTTCCATTCAAGAAGTAATGGATGGATTTATTTCATTGGATTACGTGGATTCCGGGTCGGGATGTACGGAGTTGATTGTTACATTCAACCAACCCGATGGTAAGGTTTCGTTCAATTTTCATGAGCTTTCTGACGGTCAACGCTGCTTGATTGCGCTTTACATGATTCTCCATTTCCTCATTGCCAAGGGCCACACGGTATTTCTCGATGAACCGGACAATTTTATCTCCTTGCGTGAGATTCAACCGTGGCTATTGGCCGCAGAAGAAGCAGTCGAGAATGGCAATGGACAATTGATTCTTATATCCCACCACCCGGAGATATTGAATCAGTGGTCTCAGGAATATGGCCTGCGCTTTTTCCGGGAGGAGAATGGCCATGTGCGGACGGAAAAGTTCAAAACAGATTATGACGGGGTGCTTCAGCCATCAGAGGTAGTAGCGCGGGGATGGGAGAATGAGTAATCCCGCACCGGTTATAATTTTGGCGGAAGATATGCGTCAGGCGCGTCTGGTGCGGGCCTACTTGCGAGAGAGACACCCGAATCTGCATCGGAAGGAAATCCGTGACGCCGAGATGGCAAATGGCCGATGCAGCGGTGCTCAATGGGTGACTGAGCATTATGCAAAAGAGGTGCTGGCGCATCTCATTCGCCGTTCCAAGCTACCCGATGCACGCAGACCGGAAAAATGGTTGATCGTGGTGATCGATGCCGATCATAGAACGGTTCCGGATCGCCTGAATGAATTCCGCAAACGCATTACTGAATCGCACGATGAGCGCGTGCGCAGTTATACTGTTGAAAGCGCGAACATCGCTCGCTTGATTCCTAAATGGTCGGTTGAGACGTGGATTCTGAACCTGAATGGCGAAGCCGTCGATGAAGAAAAAACTTGCAAGCATCCAAATCGTCCTTGGGATCAGATGATTCCTCCTGCAGCGATTGTCTTGCATCAGTGGGTAAGAAGTGGCGAAAACCCTCCTGATCACTGTACTCCGTCGCTCAAGCCTGGAATAGAGGAATTGCGTCGATTAACCGCCTAATTCAGCGATTGATCCGGCACGATTGCATTGCGACTTCGCTTCGAAAAGCAACCGCAGGTCCTTCGACTCCGCTTCGCTCCGCTCAGGAGGACAGATTTTTTGTATCGCAATCCTTTCAGGCCGGATCAATAACAAAAACAGCAAGTTAGCTTCCGCTTCGCGGAAATCGCGAGTTCGCGGGTTAGCGGCAGTTCATTCCTCTTGTAACTTTGTGCGGCAGAGCGGCTGTTTGCGACGTTCACTTTCCGCCGCAGCGCGACCAGAGCTGCTCGATGTAGCTGTCGGTCATGCCGGCGATGTAATCGGCTACGGTGCGGGCCAGGCCCTCGGCGGGAATCTGCGCCTGGTCGTCGTCGGGCATGAGGGCGGGATCGTTCATCAGCGCGGCGAAGAGTTCTTGCACGACCTCGGTGGCGTGGAGGTGGGCTTCTTCCAGTTCCGGAGAGCCGTAGAGGTTGGCGTAGAGGAATTTTTTGGCTTGGGCGCGGGCGGCTTCCATCTCAGGACTGAGTGCGGCGATGCGATGCGGGGCGCGGCGCAGTTCTTCGAGGGTGGTCAGGCCGAGCTGGGCGGCCTGGCGGGTGGTCTCTTCCATCAGGTCGGTGACCAGGGCGTTGAGCAGTCGCTTGAGGGCCTCGTAGATGGCCGGCTTGGGCGGGGCAGAGGGATAATCGGCGCGGACGGCGTCGTGGAAGGCGCGGAAGAGCGGGACGCCCTGGCGGACCTGATCGACGGAGAGGATGCCTGAGTCGAGGCCGTCGTCGAGGTCGGCGGTGGTGTAGGCGATCTCGTCGGCCAAATCTATCAATTGGGCTTCCAAGGGCGGGAATTGGTCGAGGAGGTACTCGGCCAGCTCGGGGTGGGCGGCGATGGAGTAGTCGCGGGAGTGCTTGATGATGCCCTCGCGGACGGCGAGGGTGAGGTTGAGTCCTCGGAAGGCGGCGGAGCGCTCCTCGAACCAAGTGACGATGCGCAGGGCGTGGAGGTTGTGGTCGAAGCGCAGGCCGTGGGCGCGCAGGCACTGGTCGAGGGCCTTTTCTCCGGCGTGGCCGAAGGGCGGATGGCCGATGTCGTGGACCAGGGCGAGGGCTTCAGCGAGTTCATCGTTGAGGCCGAGAGCGCGGGCGGCGGTGCGGGCGATCTGAGCAACCTCTAATGTATGGGTCAGGCGGCTGCGGAAGTGGTCGGAGGGGGAGTCGGCGGCGAGTCGGGCGAAGACCTGCGTCTTGCCGGCCAGGCGGCGGAAGGCGCGGGCATGGAGGACGCGGGCGGCGTCGCGGGCAAAAGGCGAGCGGTAAGGATGGGGCGGGTCAGGATGGACGCGGCGGGTGAGCGCGCCGGCGGCGGGGACGGCGAGCGGCGCGAGGGGCGGATTTTTCTCCGGGTTGGACATGGGACAGTGGACAGTGGTCAGTGGACAGTGGTCAGTGGACAGTGGACAGTGGACAGTGGTCAGTGGTCAGTGGACAGTGGTCAGTGG
>CAYVGW010000189.1:0-7741 GCA_964450895.1 uncultured Occallatibacter sp.
GACGATCATTTTGTGCGTGACGCTGGCGCTGTGGGTGCTGGCGCATCTGCCGGTGTTGCATACGGCAGGCGGGGAGCTTTCCGCGCCGCTGCTGGCCGATAGCCTGATCGGGCGGCTGGGCCACTTCATCGAGCCGGCGATTGCGCCGCTGGGCTTCAACTGGAAGATCGGCATCGGCCTGCTGTCCAGCGTGCTGGCGCGCGAGGTGATGGTCAGCACCATGGGCACGCTCTACGGCGCAGATCCCGGCACGCAAAGGCTCAGCTTGCACGCCGCGCTGAACCATGACCTGACGCTGGGCGCCGCACTGGCGCTGATGATCTTCTTCGCCTTTGCCATGCAATGCACCTCGACGATGGCCGTGGTGCGGCGGGAAACGAATAGCTGGAAGTGGCCGGCGGCGCAGTTTCTCTATATGTTGGCGCTGGCCTGGGGCGCGGCCTTTGTGGTCAATCATCTGGCGATGATCTTCCTCGGTTAGTTCAGTTGGCTGGTTTGCCGGATGGGCACGGGCAATCGCATATGAAACTTGAATGTGTCAGGAAGTTTATCGTCCGCCCATGGCAGCGGAGCAAATATGGTTTTGTAACAAGGGCACGGCTTCAGCCGGGCCGAATAGAGTCAAAATCGAATCCGGCTTTAGCCGCTGCTAAACTGCGAGTGGCAGAAGCAAATGTGCAGGGGCTAAAGCCCGGCATTTCTTTCATCGCCTTTGCGGCCCGGCTGAAGCCGTGCCCTTGTTACAAAGCGTCAAAAGCCGCGTACTATGTAAATTTCTCGTAGACCTGGGCCCTAAGTTCCGTAAAAGTTCAAATGCGATTCCCCTAGTCGAATGGCCGCTTTTCCTTGCTGTGAAGCCGGATCGGCGGTAAGATTTTCTTGCCATGCAGGTTCGGGTTTAACGAAAGGCCAAATCGCGCTTCCCCAACCGCTTCGCCGCAAGCTGGGCATTCGCGCTGGCGACTTACTGGACATTGCCGTTGAAGACGACCGCATTGTTGTGACGGTTCCGAAGAAGAAACATTTAACGCCCAGAATCATCAAAGACCCGATTACCGGCTTTGTTGCGCTTGATGCGGGTCCGGATGCGCCGGTTCTAACCAGCGAAATGGTCCGCGAACTGCTTGTTGACTTTCCATGAGATACCTGCTTGATGTATGACCTCAGTCGGGCGTGCGGCTGCATCGCCCGCTATCATCAAGATGTATGCGATTCGAGATTATTACGATCTTTCCGGAGTTTTTCACGGGCTTCCTGGAGAACGGGATTCTGCGCCGCGCGCTGGCCGAGGAGCGGGTCTTTGTGGACGTGCATGATCTGCGCGCTTACACCCACGACCGGCACCGCACCGTGGATGACCGGCCCTTTGGCGGCGGCGAGGGGATGGTCCTGAAGCCGGGACCGCTGGCCGAGGCGATGGCCGCGCTGGGCATTGCGGCAAAGCAGGGATCAGGGGGCAGGGATCAGGGAACAGGACGCACGCGGGTGATTCTGCTCTCCGCGCAGGGGCGGCCGTTTACGCAGGCGATGGCGCGGGAGCTGGCCGCCGAGGAGCGCGTGGTGCTGATCTGCGGGCGCTATGAGGGCGTGGATGAGCGCATCAACGAGCTGTACTGCGACACGGAGCTTTCCATCGGCGACTATGTGCTGAGCGGGGGCGAACTGGCCGCGGCGGTGGTGGTGGACGCGACGATGCGCCTGTTGCCGGGGGTGCTGGGCAACGAGGCGTCGAGCGAGTTCGAGAGCTTTGGCGTGAGCGACGCGGAGATTACCACCGATGAGGAGGGCGTTCCGCGCTCGCAGCACGGGGCGGGCGGGCTGCTGGATTATCCGCACTACACGCGCCCGGCGGAGTTTGGCGGGCTGAAGGTGCCGGAGGCGCTGCTCAACGGCGATCATAAAGCGATTCGCAAATGGCGGCGCGAGCAGCAGTTGCGCAAGACGCTGGCCAACCGGCCGGACCTGCTGGCGGGGGCGGCGCTGAGCAAGGAAGATCAAAAAATTCTGGAGGCGATTGGGAGGGGAGAGTGAGACGGCTGTTGGCCCGGTCCTGTTTTTTCACTCCAGGTTCTCCCACAATGGACTGTGCCCCATTCAAAACGCGTTTTTTGCGTTTTGAGTAGGAGAGCACAAACCTTTATCGTCCCGAACTCCCAAAGCCCTTCTCCGCCCGCGCGGAGTCTTCCAGACTATCGACCTCTTCCACGATTCCCGTCAGGACGGGCATGGGAATCATCTGTGCGATCTTCTCGCCGGCCTTCAGCGCGATGACCGTATCGCCCAGATTGGTCATCAGGATCAGAATCTCGCCCCGGTAGCCGGCGTCGATCACTCCGGCGGTGGTTGCGACGCCTTTTGCGGCCATCGACGAGCGGTCGCGCACCAGCAGGCCGAGCGGCGCGCCGGTGGCCGGATGCCGCGCCTCGACGGCGATCCCGGTTCGCACCTTCACGGTAACCCGCGGAGCCAGCACTACGTCTTCGAGCGCAAACAGATCATAGCCCAAATCCTCGCCCGGATGGGCCACCACGGGGGCGCGCGCCCCTTTTTCCAACAGCTTCACTCGCAGCATTTTTTCATTTTAACGTGGACGGGCGGCAGCCTGATCGCTGCCGCCCGTCCAGCTTGAGGATGAATTACTTTGCGGTAAATGTGTAGTCGTTGTAGGTCCAGACTCCATTGACATTGGTCCAGAGGCGCGCATAGACCGGCAGGCCGTTGGCGGGCAGGTTGGCGGCTGTGACGGTGGTGGCCGTGGTATGAGCGTCCAGCAGGTTGCCCGCGCCCACGCCCGTGCTTCCCAAGTAAAGGGTATAGCTGGTGGCTCCAGCGACGGGGTTCCAGGTGAAGGTCACGCTGGTGCTGGTAAACGCCGTTCCGGGCGCAGGCGAGGTTAACGCCGCCGGCGAAACAGCAGTGAAAGTGTAGTCGTTGTAGCTCCAGACGCCATTGACATTGGTCCACAGCCGCGCATAGACCGGTTTGCCGTTGGCTGGCAGGTTGGTGGCTGTAGCGGTGGTGGCCGTCGTGTGAGCATCCAGCAGGTTGCCTGCGCCCACGCTGGTCCCCAGGTAAAGGCTATAGCTGGTAGCTCCGGCAACGGGCGCCCACGTGAAGGTCACACTGGCGCCGGTAAACGCCGTGCCTGGCGTGGGAGAGGTTAACGCCGCCGGCGAAGCCGCGGTGAACGTGTAGTCGTTGTAAGTCCAGACGCCACTGAAGTTGGTCCAGAGGCGCGCATAGACCGGCTGTCCGTTGGTTGGCAGGTTGGCGGCAGTGACGGTGGTGGCGGCCGTGTGAGCGTCCAGCAGGTTGGCAGCGCCCACACCCGTGGTCCCCAGGTAAAGGGTATAACCGGTGGCTCCGGCGACGGAATTCCAGGTAAAAGTCTGGTTAGCGGCAGCCAGCGTTGCGCCCGCGACGGGTGAACCGAGGACAGCAGCCGTGGCCGCGCCGACGCCGCTCGAATGGATGTTCTGCTGGACGGCGGCGGCGTTGAGTGAGTTGTCCTTGAGCGATACCACGCCGGCATTGGTTCCCGCCGCCCGGGGCAGGAAGTCGATGGTCAGGGAACAAGCGGTGGCTGGAGCAAGCGAGGCGCCGGCTGCACAGTCTGAAGAGGCGGAGCCGTCCTGCGGGAAACTGGCCGGGAAGCCAACCGCCGCAATGTTCAATGGGGCGTTGCCGATGTTGAGGGCGTAGACGGTTTGCGGGCTATCTGCACTGGTCACGCCGACCGTCGTGCCGGCAAAGCTCAGGCTGGGCGGGTCCGCGTAGTCGAATTTGTAGGCGTTTTCCGTGCCGTACAAGCCATCGACGACGTACAGATTCCCCTTTTGATCCAGAGCGATGCCTTCAGGATCGGCAACTTGCTTGGAGGAGACCATGGTGTCCTGGGCATAGGTGGTCACTCCGCCGGAGACCGTCGGATGCAGTACGTCCACAAACCCCTTCCCATCGGAATCGGCGTCATCGGCAACAAAGATTGCACCGGCGGCGTCCACCGCAATGGCGTTGGGATCGAGCCAGCCGCTGCCCAGCGTGCTGACTGTGTACTCGTTCCCTGTCAGCGTCAGCATATAAACATGGCCGGGATTGCTGGCCGTGCCGTTGCCGGCCACGAAGAGGTTCCCGCTGCCATCCACGGCCACTGCCCAGGGGTTTGCCAGGCCGGTGGCAATGGTGGTCTGCACATAGCTGTAGTCGAAGTTGGGCGACAGCTTGTAGATCGCTCCGGCGCCGTCATCGGCGACATAAACATTGCCGCTGCCATCCACGGCCACGCCGGTGGGAGCACTGAAATCGCTGGCAAATGTGAACTGAGAATAGCCGCCGTTGCCCGGGACCAGCAGATAGACAGCGGGATTGTTGTTGTCACCGACATCGGCGACGTAGATGTTTCCCGCGCCATCGACGGCCACGCCCTCCGGTGCGTTGAAGTCGCCGAGCCAGTAGCAGGCGTTGCTGCCGGCGGCCAGTTCGCAGATGGAAGTAGTCCATGGGTCGGCAATGAAGAGATTGCCGGCGGCGTCCACGGCGATGCTGTCGGGCCAGCCGAATTTGGTTCCGTTGAGGGCTGCCGACTGGCTCCCCGGCATGAAGCTGATCTGCGGCGCCGTGCCGGTTCCGGTCAAAAAGGCGGTGATAACCGGCGTGCCGCTGGCGTCTTTCAGGATCAGCGCGCCGGAGGATACGCCGGCTTGGCGGGGCGTAAAGTTCACCGCGATGGTGCAGCTTTGGCCCTTGGAATAGGTGTTATTTCGTATGCAGGTTGTCCCGCTTGCCAGGGCGAAGGCATTGCCGCTGGCGTTATCGTTCACCACGGACCAACTGCCCAGTTCGCCACCCGACGCGGCGATGAAGCTCAACGGCAGCGCGGCAGAGCGGACGCCAACCGCGGCCGAGCCGAAGTTCACGGCGCGTGTGGCGATCTGGTAGACCGTCGCTCCCCAATTGTCAGCGACAAAGATGTTGCCGTTGCCATCCATGGCCAAGCCATAGGGTCCATACACATAGGAAAAGCTGCTGGAGATGGTATAGACCAAACTGCTGGAGGAAAAGCCGCCGGCGCCATCCACGGCGTAGAGTTTGCCCGAGAAACTATCGGAGACATAGAGGTTGCCGAAGCCGTCCAGCACCACGCCCGACGGTAAGATGAAACCGCTTCCCACCTGATTGACGGTGCTGGTGGCGGAAACCACGCCACTGACGGCGACGATCTCGTAGACATTTCCGATGTATCCGCCAGCATAGTAATTGTCGGCGACAAAGACATCGCCAGACGCATCCACCGTGACGCTAAACGGCCCTTTGAAGCCGCTGCCCACTGGAACCGCATTCGTGTTGATGACAATCACACCGCCGGTGGCGGGGATTTCATAGACAGTTTTGCCGTCATAATCTGCGACAAACAGGTTGCCGCTGGCGTCAAAGGCCAGTCCGATGGGGCCGTAGAAGCTGTCGATTGTGACGACTTTGCTGCTGGACGAGACCACGCCGTTGGTGGCTTCAATCTCATAGACTTCGCCTCCACCGGTGCCCTTATCGGTAACAAAGACGTTGCCCGAGGCGTCCACCGCCAGGCCGCAAGGCTGGTTGAAGGTTCGATTGCCAATAGGGTTGACTGTGCTGCTGGCCGAGACGGCGCCGTTGACGGCAACGATCTCATAGACCTTGGCAGCGCCCGGATCTGCGACAAAGACATCGCCGGCCTTGTCCACGGCCACGCCGCATGGGCCGCTGAAGCCGCTGCCCACTGGCGTCTGGTAGTTGAGGAGTCCTCCCGGAAAGTTCGACGGCGCGGCCGACACGCCGAAGGCCGGAGCAGCCGCCAGCAGCAGAAGAACAAGCGTGAGGGCAAGCGTGGCGCGGTTTGACGGTGCGCGGAGGTTGAGTGGGGACGAAAGCATCGCTGTCTTGTCTGGTTGTGTCATAAGAGCAGCAGGGATTGCTGAATGAGTCATTCTGGAGAAGAGCATATGCACCTCTTTCGTTGACATTCCTGTGATAAAACCTGATTCCGGCGCGCAAAACGACGGCCAAGGCAGGCCGAAATAGCGTCTTTTCGATTGAATCCAGGCCCGGTGAGGCGGAGTTTCCGGCCCGGCTTGAGCCGTTTTGCGATCTACAGCACAGCCAAAGGCGCCGCAGGGATCACGCCCAAACGATACGCGCCGGATTGGAATACAGTCAAATGAATTGATTGACCGGACAGGGATTTTTCTCCTTGCATCCTGTAGTTGATTCGCCAGCCAGTTCCGACCTCGATCCCTGTCTGGATCATTCCGTACCCGTTCCCCTCGCGCAGACGCCCGTTCGCTGCCAAATGTCGCACTTGGCTGCAAAAGCCTTCGCTTGACGGCGCCCTCCGGTTACTCTAGTACTGGATTTTCATACCCATGAAAAGGCCCGCAGCTTGGCCTGCCAGGGTAAAAGCCCAGCGCGGGTTCGCCGCTGGCAACCAAACCATTCAAGGAGATTGCAATCATGGCAAAAGCAGTCAAGTATGTCGAAAAGGCCGCTGTTTACGCGGCGCAGGGCGCGTGGGCGGTCTTTGAGCGGCTGAATCGCATCAGCCCTAATCCGTCCTTCACACCCAAATGGTCCGACAAGCCGCTGCAAAAGTCGTGGGAAAAAGAGAAGCCGCCGCTGGGCTGGCCGCGGACCACGGACTCGCTTTGTCCCAAGTGCGTGCCGGAGATTCGCAAGCAGATTCTGGACGGCAAGCTGCCGTATGAAGTGCTGCTCAACGAGAAGGTGGGCGAGATCAAGGCCCAGATCATCGAGCGCGACGGCCAAATCTGGATGGTCAAGGACTGCCCCAAGCACGGCCACTTTGAAGACATCATGTCAATGGACGCGCCCTTCTTCAAGCATCTGGAAGACAGCTTTCCGGGCCGCGATGTGCGCGCCCACAATGACAAGCGGCTGCACAACCACGGCACCTCGACGATGACCCATGGGCGGGGCGCGGTGCTGACCATCGACCTGACCAACCGCTGCAACATGATGTGCGATCCCTGCTTCATGGACGCCAATCAGGTCGGCTTCGTCCACGAACTCACCTGGGACGAGATCAAGACCATGCTCGACAACGCCATCACCATCAAGCCCAAGCGGCAGATGAGCGTGCAGTTCAGCGGCGGCGAGCCGACGCTGTCGCCCTACTTTCTGGACGCGGTGGCTTACTGCCGCAAGGTCGGTTACAACTCCGTGCAGGCCGCCTCGAATGGCATTGAGTTCGCCAAGAGCAAGGAGCTTTGCCGCGCCGCCGCGGAGGCCGGGCTGCGCTACGTTTATCTTCAGTTTGACGGCATCGGCAACGCCGCCAACTCGCATCGCAAGGTGGGCAACCTCTTCGACGTGAAGCTGCAGGCGATCAACAATCTGCATGAAGCCGGCGTGGAGATCGTGCCGGTGACGACGATCATCAACGGCATCAACAACGAGCAGGTGGGCCGCATCATCCAGTTCGCCCTCGACAATCCCAAGAAGATCAGCTTCCTCAGCTTCCAGCCGGTCAGCTTCACGGGCCGCGACGAAGACATCACCGAGGAGCGCCGCGTGGCGCAGCGCTACACCCTCTCGCACATGGCGCACGACGTCAAGTCGCAGGTGGGCATCGGCGAGCCGGCGCGCGATTGGTTCCCAATTTCCTTCATGAGCACCTTCTCTGACTGGGCCGACCTCGTGCACGGGCCCACCGCCGAGTGGGGCCAGCTCTCCTGCGGATGCCATCCCA
>CAYVGW010000190.1:0-7665 GCA_964450895.1 uncultured Occallatibacter sp.
TGCCATTCACGGCGCGGAGGTGCAGGTGCCCGCGCTCAAAGGGATGACCGTGGCCCAGGCGCGCAGCCAGACCTCCGGCCTCGGCCTCGACCTCGATGTGGACAACCGCTACTACTCCGGCGACGTGGCCGCGGGGCATATTCTGACGCAATCGCCGCCGCCCGGATCGGTGGTGCGCCGCGAGTGGCATGTGCGCGTCTCCGAGAGCCTGGGGCCGCAGAAGGTCGAAGTGCCGGAGACCGTCGGCAGGGATGAGCGCATCGCCGCGCTGGAGCTGCGCCGCGTTGGCCTGGAGGCGGGCATTACCGCGCATCTGCCGTATAGCGGCGCTGCCGAGGGCACGGTCATTGCGCAAGACCCGCCGGCGCACGCCCAGGGCATCAGCCGCCCGGCGATCAATCTGCTGGTGGCCACCCCAAGCAGCGAAGCGCCCGACGGCTTCGTCATGCCCGACCTGACCGGCCTGCTGGTGGTCAGCGCGCAGGCGGAGCTGACCAAGGTCGGCATCAAATCCGCGCCCAGGTTTGTCGATCTGCCGATTGCGCCGATCGGCGCCGGAGACGCCCCGCCCAAACCGCCGCTCCGCCCCGGAGCGGTGATCGCCCAGCAGCCCCCCGCCGGCGCGCTCGTCCAGCAGAGCGACCTGGTCAAGCTCACCGTGGAGAAGTGAGAAAAGCAGGGAATAGGGACTAAGGGACTGAGGGACTAGGGAGTAGCGGCGCAGGACGGAATCCGATTGCGGCGTTAATTGAGTCTTCCGTACGGTCCGTTCCATTTTTCCGCGATCTGCACGAAAGCTGCGCGGCCATGGGCGCGGATAAACTCCGCCGATTCTTGATATTTTTTGTATTTATAGCCGTTTTTTCCGTAAAAATCCTGAAGAATGGCGCAGCGCTTGAACTCCGCGCACTCCGCGCAAGAGCAATGGCCTCCCAGCTTGCCGATGCAACAGACTTTCATCTTGCATCTCGCTTTGGCAATCTCTCTTTCGCCTGTTGCGTAACCCGCCGTGCAACCGGGGCACTTGCTCCCGCCATTCCGGCAGCCCCCGCAGAATGCGCCACAACAACCGATTGCATCTTCAGGCATAGAGAATCCAACTCGATAGAGATTGAAGTTGGATATTATCTTTGCACCACGCGCTCGATCATCGCAATGAAAAATCCATCGGTATGAAATGCGCCGGGGAGCAGGCGCAGGCAGCCTTCCGGCGTGAGGCTGGTTTGCAGGCGACCCGCGCCGGTGGGCGTGAGAATGCCTTCCATGCGCAACGCTTCGATGCGGTCCGCCAGCGGAAGCAGACGGGCCAACGGCGTCTCCGCCAGCACCGCAGCGACGACCTGCTCATTCTCCTCTGGCTCCAGCGAGCAGGTGGAATAAACAGCGCGTCCACCAGGGCGCAGCGCACGCAAGGCAGCCAAGAGAATCGCCCGCTGGCGCTCGGCCTGGCGTGGAAGCTCGTCCGGGCGCAGCCGGTGGCGAATCTCCGGGTTGCGGCCCAGCGTTCCCGTGCCGCTGCACGGCACGTCGGCCAAAGAAAGGTCGTAAGCCGCCTCATCCGTCAGCGCGGTTGCGTCGGCCAGGCGGCATTCGATCCGCTCGCCGAGAGGCGCAAGGCGCTTGCGCAACTGCTCCAGCCGTGGCGCGCTGGATTCCAGCGCAACGATGCGCGCTTGGCGGTGGCGCTCGGCCAGGATCAGCGTCTTTCCGCCCGGCGCCGCGCAAGCATCAAGGATGCTTTTTACGTTTTGGTTGAGGGCATGGGAAAGAATCTCCGCCACCAACTGCGAGCCTTCATCCTGGAGCCGCACACGGCCCTCGCCGAAGGCCGCCGTCGTGGTCACATCGCCGGAGACAGCCGTTCGCGCGGCGGTCAACAGCTCGCCGGCTTCAAGTTGGATTCCGGTAGCGGTAAGCTCGGCTTCGATTGCTGGATCAGCGAGGCGCACCGTAAGGACGGGTTGACTTTGACCGTGGCGGCAGATTGCGCGGGTTGCTTGCAGTCCATAGAAGCCGTTCCAGCGCTCGACCATCCAGGCAGGATGAGCTTGCTCGGCTTCGGAGAAACTTCCATCAGGGGCTAAAGCCCGATCATGTTTTGGCGGCTTTTGCGGCACGACTAAAGTCGTGCCCTGATTCAAAACAGGCGCATGATCGAGTTTGTCCTTAACTTGTAAAGTTGTGCCCTGATACAAAGCTGGCGTGCCTTCAATTTTTTTTGCATCCCAAGGCGCTTTCGCCAGCTTGCGCAGCACGGCGTTAACCATGCCGGAAGCGAAGCGATGGCCGGATTGATTGACGATTTCGACGCTTTCGTTAATCGCCGCGTGGGCTGGAATGCGATCCATGTGCAGCAACTGAAAGGCGCCCAGCCGCAGCGCAATCAGAATCTCCGCGTCCAGCTTCGCGCCGGGCCGGGAGAGCAGCGCATGAATCTGCCGGTCGAGCAAAATCTGCCAGCGCAGCACGCCCAGCACCAGCGCCGTGGCCAGATTGCGGTCTGCCGCTGAAAGCGCATTTACCGCCTTGCCGCGCAGAAGGTCATCGGAGTGAGACTGTCCGCGCTCGACGGCGTGCAGAATGTGGAAAGCGGCTTTGCGCGCCGCTGAAATCTCCGCCGCTCGATCCTTCGGCGCGGCCTTTTTTGCGCCAGCCTTTTTGGGCGCGGTCATTCCGCCGCTCCCAGCCGCGCGCCGTGCGCCAGCGAATTTCCGCGCAGGAAATCACTAGCCGCGATGCGCTTTTTGCCTTCCAGTTGTACTTCCATCAGCTCCAGCCAGCTCTGCTGCGCGCAGGCGACAAGCAGGCGATGGGCTTCGATGTGAATTTGGCCATGCTCGGCCTTACTCGGAAGACTCAGTGAAGCATCCTCCGTTTTCTGACCCCTGATCCCTGATCCCTGACCCCTGACTTCCATGCGATGCACAATCAGCTTTTTGCCGCCCAGCGAAGTGAAAGCTCCCGGCCACGGCTGAAAGCCGCGCCAGCGATTCTTCAGCTCGGCAGCGGTGTGCGCGGCAAAGTCCATGCGTCCGTCTTCGCGGGTGAGCATCGGGGCGAGCGTCGCCGCGGCATGATTCTGCGGCGTGGGCTGAATGCTGCCGTCGTCCAGGCCAGCCAGCGTTTGCACTACGAGCGGCGCGCCGCCGATGGCCAGTTCCTCAAACAACTCCACCGCGGTCATCTCCGGCGCAACGGCGAAGGCCTGTTGCAGCAGGATCGGCCCGGTGTCCAGGCCCTCTTCCAGCAGCATCGTGGTATTGCCGGTAATCGCCTCGCCGCGCGCCAGCGCCCACTGAATCGGCGCGGCGCCGCGATACTTGGGCAGCAGAGAGGCGTGCAGATTGATGCAGCCCAGCCGCGGCAACGCCAACATCCACGGCGGAATCAGCCGCCCGTACGCGACAACCACAATCGCATCCGGCGCAATGGCTTCAAGCTGCGCGCGAAACTCTTCGTTAGCGCGAATCTTTTCCGGCTGTACGACGGGAAGGCCCGCGGTCAGCGCGGCTTGCTTCACAGGCGGCGCGGTCAACTGCTGATCGCGGCCTGCGCGGCGGTCGGGCTGCGAGACAACCAGCGCAACTTCATGGCCCGCGTCGAGCAGCGCTCGCAGCGTGGGCACGGCGAATTGCGGAGTCCCGCAGAAGACCAGTTTCATCGCTCTACCACTCGCCCGCGCGGATCAGCTTGCGAATCTTGCGCAGCACCAGATCGCGCTTGAGGGCGCTCATGCGGAAGATGAACTGCACGCCGTCCACGTGGTCGATCTCATGCTGGAAGCAGCGCGAGAGCACATCCTCGCCGTCCATCTCGAACCACTTGCCGTACTCGTCCTGCGCGCGGATGCGCACCTTGGCGTGGCGCTGCACCTTCTCGCGGATGTCGGGAAAGCTCAGGCAGCCTTCTTCTTCGTAGAGCTTGCCCTCGGTGGAGATAATCTCCGGGTTGATGAGCACCAGTTTGTCTTCCGGCACTTTGCCCACGCTCAGGTCGATGACCAGCAGGCGCTTCGAGGCGCCCACCTGCGGGGCGGCCAGGCCGATGCCCTGACCGTCGTAGCAAGTCTCGAACATGTCAGCGACCAGCTTGCGCAACTCGGCGTTGAACTCGGTGATCGGTTCACCGGGCCGCGCCAGCACCGGATCAGGATATTTGACAATTTTCAGTATCATGGTCGTATTTGGATGACTTTCTACTGTTACTTAATGCGATTCGCCCAATTGACGCCTAGCGCCAATGCGGCCAGAAACAGTTTCGATGCTTCGGTGGACTTGACTCGGTTCCACGCATCGAAGGCCAGTTTGGCTTTGTCGAGACAATCCGTAGCCCATGAAAGGTCTACAGTATTCTTGACATCAAGGGTATCGTAATCAGCAAAATGCCGAGCATCCTGTAGTTCCGCAAATGCCTGCGCAATTTTTGCCAAATCTGGTGAATAAGTGCAAGGGATACCAATTTTGGTCGAAAAATCATTCCATTTTTTCGAATCGCAAAACGGAACCATCGCATTTCGCATTGGAAGATGATCCAATGCGCGCTGAAATCTCCCGCTCATTCCTGGAGGATTCGACGGACTCACATGAGTTCCAACCGCATCAGAGAGCAAATGAAACACCGCGTAATAAGAAGCCGACACTGCCCGACGACAATCCACGCCTGTAACAGGCGGGACAGCAAGCAACCTCGATGCGTGATCGATCAAATCATCAGCTAACGGCACTCAGAACGCTCCGATCTTCTTTTGCCGTAAACTGAAGCCATGTGTCCGAATCCATCAGCGGCTGAAGCTGCTCGCGGAGTTGGGCATAAAAATCACTCCAGACTCGCGCTTTCGCAATGGATGGAGTAACCTCCGGCTTTAGATGAAAATAGACCATGATCCGGGGGGTTCCGTCATACATCGGATCCCTTTCGACGTCGAACCTGCCCTCTTGAAAGTCTTGCGGAATGGAATTGCACTTGGGCAGGATTTCCTTCAGCTCACGGCGCACCCGTTCGTCGATGGGGTAATCAACCCAAAGAGGAGAAATGTTATCGAGCAGCCTTCCATCCCGAAGCCTCCGGAGCTTCAGCACCAAGCCCGCAGCAGTGCTGATGTGCCGGTCGACAATTTCATATAGATCGTTGGATCGAGGATCCTGAACCTGCTCGCCGACTTGCGGATTGAAGTTAAGTTCGACCATTGCCGCCCTCCTCTCTCAGTGTACCGCGAATCGAATTTCCGGTTAATACGCGCGTATCTGTTCGATGTACCCCGCAAAATTCCGTCGCATCTCACCGGCCGAATCTCCGCCGAACTTCTGCTGCACGGCCTGGGCCAGGGTCAGCGCCACCATCGCCTCGCCCACCACCCCCGCCGCCGGCGCGACGCAAATGTCGCTGCGCTCGTAGCTGGCGCTGGTTTTCTCGCGGGTGTCAAAGCGCACCGACTCCAGCGGCTTGCGCAGCGTCGAGATCGGCTTCATGTAGCCGCGCACGATGATCTCCTCGCCATTCGAGACGCCGCCTTCGATGCCGCCTGCATTGTTCTGTGGCCGGGTAAAGCGCGTCGACCTGCCGGTTGCTTCGCCAGCGTAATGAATCGGATCATGCACCGCCGAGCCAAAGCTCGCCGCGCCGACCACGCCCCGGCCAATCTCCACCGCCTTGACCGCCTGAATGCTCATTACCGACTGGGCCAGCAACCCGTCCAGCTTCTCATCCCAGTTGACGTACGTGCCCACCCCGGCCGGCACGCCGCGCACCACCACCTCGAAGACGCTGCCCACCGTGTCGCCGGTCCGCGCCGCCTCCTCGACCTCTTCCTTCATGCGCGCCTCGGTGGCCGCATCCACGCAGCCCAGAACCACCTCGTCGCGGGCGGCCAAAGCCGCAATCTCCTCCCACGCCGCCGCGCGCTCCAGCGCCGCGCGCCCCACGCCGATCACGTGGCTCAGCACCTCGATCCCCAGCGTGCGCAGCATCAGCTTGGCAAAGGCCCCCGCCGCCACACGCGCCGCTGTCTCCCGCGCCGAGGCCCGCTCCAGCACATAGCGTGCGTCGGGAAAGTTGTACTTGAGCGCGCCGGCCAAATCCGCGTGGCCTGGCCGAGGCGAGGCCACCGCCTGATGCAGCGCCGCGTCGCCGGCTTCCACAGGCAGCTTGGCCTCCCAGTTCTTCCAGTCGCGGTTGATGATCTCGACGGCGATTGGTCCGCCAATCGTCTGTCCGTGGCGCACGCCGCTCAGCACGTGGGCTTTATCAGTCTCAATCTTCATGCGTCCGCCGCGCCCGTAGCCCTGCTGACGCCGCCACAACTCGCGGTTGACAAACTCCAAATCCACAGGCACGCCCGCCGGCAATCCCGAAACCAGCGCAATCAGTGCCTCCCCGTGCGACTCCCCGGCCGTTGAAAAACGTATCATATTCTCTTGATTGTAAAGGAAATTGAAGACGGGAATGAGGAATACAGAATAAGGCCATGGCAATTCCGAATTCCGATTTGTTCTTTCACAGCTTTCCGGGTATATTACTGGATATAGATTGGAGGCCGTCATGAACCTTTCTCCTCAATCGCGTGCGCTCGCCAACTACCGCAAACGCCTCAGTCAGCGCGGAATGGCGCGCTTTGAAGTCTTGGGCCTCTCGGCGGATCGCGAACTGATTCGTTTGCTGGCAAGGCAGTTGGCGGAAAATAGCCCCGAGGCCCAGGAGATTCGTGCTTCGGTGCATCGCTGCATCCAGGCGCAACCGCTCAACAAGGGCGGCATTCTTGCCGCGCTGCGCCGTTCCCCTCTTGTAGGCGCCGATCTCAAATTTGAGCGTCCGCTCATTGATGGCCGGAGGGTAAACCTATAATGCGCTTCCTGCTCGACACCAACATCCTCAGCAACGTCACCAAGCCCGCTCCCTCCGATCTGCTTCTGGCCTGGATGGCGGAGCAGGCCGACGAGAATTTGTTCATCGCCTCCCTGGTGGTTGCGGAAATTTGGTTCGGCATCCTTGATGCCCCGGCAGGTAAGAAGCGTCTTCAGTTGGAGAAGTGGTTCCGTGGCCCGGAGGGTCCGCAAGCCCTGTTTGCCGGCCGTATTCTTCCCTTCGACGAGAAGGCTGGCCTGATCTGGGCGCGCCTGATGGCCGAGGGCGAGAAAACCGGTCAGCCGCGCAGCGCTCTGGAGATGATCGTAGCCGCCATCGCCGAAGCCAACGACTGCATTGTAGTTACCGACAACGAAAAACACTTTTCCGGGCTGAAGTACATCAATCCGATACGGACTGTGGGCTGAGGATTGACCGTCTCCCGGCTTTTGAAATATGAGTTGGGAAGCCCGACGGCGGCCACAGGCCTGAAAAAACCTTGCGAATTCGGTAGCACCTGGTGCTATTCTACGAATATGTACGACCTGGAGCTAAGATCGCAACGGGTTTTCAAAACAGCCTGGTTTTCCAAGGCTGCGCAGAAGGCGCACATCGCGGATGCCGAACTTTGCACAGCCATCCGCCAAGTGATGCTAGGTCAAGCCGATGATTTGGGTGGCGGTGTCTTCAAAAAGCGCCTGGGCAAGAATCTATACCGCTCGATCATAGTTGCCAAGGGCGGACGGTATTGGGTCTACGAGTATTTGTATCAGGGCAAACGCATCTTAATTGCTATATGCAGTGCGGGTTTGGCTTGATGAGATG
>CAYVGW010000191.1:0-7619 GCA_964450895.1 uncultured Occallatibacter sp.
GAGATCTCCATTCATCGTTACGTTCTTGATGCTGGAGCTTTGCAGCCGGAAGATCCCCGTGGGGGTGAGAATGCGCGTCGGCTGCGTCCGCGTATAGCTGGTAACGACATCGCAAGCCGGATCGATGATCGGCATCCCGTTGGCGTTGGGATAAAGGATGGTGGTGTTGTTGATCATGCTGGTCTTGTTGCAGGCGGCGATCCCATACGCGGTCTGGCTGTCCCAGTTGCCCAGATAGGCCGGTGTTCCGTTCGCCTCTTGCACCGTGAATCCATTCGGATCAAGCGTAAAGTAGGAGCCTGTCTTGAAGTGGGTGATCTCTGTCTCGAAGCTCAGCTTGGTGCCCCGCACCGGCTTCCAGTCAATACCGCCCGTGAAGTCGTCCGTGCTGTTGCGCTGATACTCCTGGAGCAGGGCGTTGTACTTGGCGATGGTATAACTTGGACTCAGGGTCGGACCCTGGAAGACGTTCTGCGCATATCCCACCCGGAAGGTAACCTTGGCAAGCGGCAAAAGAGTCAAGTTGGTGTCCGTCATGCGGCGCACCGAATTGAACATCACCGAGGAATGGTTCACCTGCGGCCAGGCCAGCGAAGTGGTGGAGGTGGCGGAGGGGCCGATGGGAATCGACTGCCCCGTGGTGATATTCGGATTGCCCAGCAGGTCGTAGTCGAAGTACTGGCGGTCGCGGCGGAAAGTTCCCGAGAACTCGTAGAGCTTGCCCTTCTCGAAGGTCAGTTTGGCGAAGCTGTTGGGATCGCCGCCAAAGCCGTTGCCGATGGCGTGCAGGGAATCAACCAGGGAGTGGGTGTTGCCGGGAAGCGCGCGCAACTCGAAGCTTTCGCCGAGAACCCGCGGTCCGGATTGGGTGTTGACCAGCGTGTCGTACATGGCCCCGCTGCCGGACAGGCCGACGACGTGTCCGCCGATATCCAAAGTCTGATGGGCCTTATACCCGTCCGGAACATCCATTTTGGCGTCCGGCGCTGGAAGTTGGGCGGCGGCCATGCCCGTCACCATCAGAAATAAAGTGATCGCGATGCCAGCGGCGATGCGCTGAGTCATTGCGGGAGAGGGCTGTTGCTTAGACAGCCTTGAAAAACTGCCTTTTGTCTTCATAAGAAGCCTCACTTCAAAAAATACGTTGTGACTGACATCAATTCCCCAAAATCATTTGCCAAACCGGCACAGGACCAAAGCCGCGCCCTGGAATCTCTCCAGAAGGCGCGGCACGGCACTCTTACCTCTTGAAATACGGATCGATATTGGACCCGTGAATCATGGTGTGGCAGTTAATGCAAGGCTGCAGTTCGGCCGATCCAGAATTCATCCCGTGAACCGTGCCGGCCGCTACCGGGCTATGGCACTGGTTGCACAACGTGTTGATATTCGGCATATTCAGCAACCGCGGGTTCTGAGATCCATGGGGCGAGTGGCAGGCCAGGCATCCCTCGGCCTTGACCGCGACATGCTCGTACGCGAATGGCCCGCGCACTTCCGTGTGGCACTTGGTGCAGATCGCATTCTGATCGGCCGTGGCCTTGATGTTGTTGTTGCCGAAGGTGCCGTGAACGTCATGGCAGTCGTTGCAGGTGATCAGGCCCTCATTCACCTTGTGGTGGAAGGGCATCGCAAAGGCCGGCTTCACGTCGTTATGGCACTGGAAGCAGAGCTTGGGCTGCTCGGCCTTGAGCAGATGCTCCTGGCCGCCGCCGGCATGAATGCTGTGGCAGCCGATGCAGCTCACATTGGCCTTGGCGTGCGGAGAGCGATCGAAGTTGGGATGCGTTCCCGCGTGACAGCCCTGGCACTTGGCGTCCACCTCTTTGGCCGAAGCCTTGGCGGGATTGAAGATCTTGGTCACGTCGCCGCCGCCCTCCACGTGGGCCTTGCCCGCGCCGTGGCAGTTCTCGCACGTCACGCCATTATTGCCGTGCAACAAGGCCATCTTGGTGTGCGGGTTGGTGGCAAACTTCTTCGCAACCTCATCGTGACAGGTGGCGCAGGTCTCTGAACCCACAAAATCCGAAGGCACGGGGGGGACAGAGGATACGGCCTCCTTGGCCGGCGCGGCGGGCTTGTCGCCCTGCGCCTTCAACGCGGGAGCGCTCAAGACAACCACGCCCAGCAACAACATCAAAAACGCTCGCAGACCCGGTATCCTACCCGGGACCGCATGGATTGGCGAATGCGTTACAGGCCTTGCTCTCAACATAAAAAATACCGCCTCGGATGCTCTTATAGCAGCTTTCTCAGAAAGTTTACCGGCTCCGCCCCTAAAACGCTACGGATTCCTCCTTTGGAATGCCGTTTGGAGACAGAAGCGCCACGCTTGCTTTCGTAGTCGCTGCTCTGTGCGGAGCATCACTACATGACCGGAAGATTACGGTTTCGTCATCCATGTTGCGGTGACGTACATCACATACCCTCAAAACATCGATGGACGCTGGCGTTTCCTGTTTCAAAGTGACCTGGATTCCTAACCTCATGCACCGCGTCAATTTAGGAGCAAAAGTGTCCAAAAACCAAAATGCCGTTCTTCGGCAAAATACACAATCTTTGACTTTGCGACAGTGCCATTTGAGACACCTTCGCGCCTCCAACAGGAAGCATGCGTGGACCGGGAGGTCCACGCTAAAGCCGGCCAGGAGGCCAGCGCTACAGTTTCGCGCCTATGCCGACGGGGTTGCGGCTGACCATAAAGCCGAAAGGGCGACAGAGATGAATTTGGAGGAAATGGACAGAAACGCCTTGGCCGTGAGTGGCTTGCAGGGACGTGAGGCCCATCACATCCATGGTGGCTACGGCTCCTGCAAACTCTTTTCAGGCAAGGCTCTCTTTCCTGGAGGCATGCAGCGTTTTCACCTCTTTGCCTGGGACTGGCCCGCGCGATAGCGAACCAGGCCCCGGATGAGGCAGAGAGACAGAACCGGCGGCGGACGGGGCACGATCATGACGCACACAGAGAACTCGGCAGCAGCGCAACCCCGGCAGAAGCACATCAGCCGCCAGGTTCCGGTGGGATGCGCGGTCTGCGGCAATCGCCGCCCCGGCTGGTTCTGCTCCCTCGGCAGCGCCGTCTTGTCCGATCTTGAACTGGTCTCCAGCCCCATTTCCGTACCCGCGCAGACTCATCTCTTCACCCAGGGAGAGGATGCGAGCTGCCTTTACCTGATCTGCGGCGGCTACCTCAAACTGACCGCCGGCCAGCAAAAGGATCGACAGATGATCGTCCGGGTGGCTGGGCCCGGCTCCATGCTCGGCCTCTACGCGGTCCTCTCGCACGGCCTCTACGAAGTTTCCGCCGAGACGCTGACCGCGGCCCAGCTTCGGCCCGTCGAGCGCGACAGCTTTCTCAACTTTTTGCGCAGCCATAAAGAGGCGCAGATGCGCGCCGTGCAGTGCATCTGCCAGGAGTACCGCTTCGCCCTGCAGGATGCCTGCCGCATCGCGCTGGCAGAGACCGTCGCCGCCCGCCTGGGGCGCCTGTTGCTGGAGCTGGCCCACCAGATCGGCGAACATCTGAATGGCGGCGGCTTCCGCTTCCCGCTGCTGCTGACCCATGAAGAGATGGCCTCCATGGCCTCGACCACCCGCGAGACCGTCACCCGCACCCTGGGACAGTTCCGCAAGGATGGCTGGATCTCCATTGAAGACTCCCTCATCACGCTGCACGAGCCGGAACGGCTGCAAACGCTGACATAAGTTGCTTTTTCACGCTCCCCAAGCGCTGCTTGCCGAGTCCAAGAGGTATCATCGCAGTAGTCAGTTCTCAGTTCTTTGTGTTGCGTGCAAAACAATTTGAAAATACATCCATTTTGGGATGCAAATTGTTGTTCCCATTGAGATGTTCGTTTTTGTGAAGTTTTCAATCCATCCCTACGGGACGGAGGAGACTTTGTGGACACCATTCATTCCCCGGATTGCGCTTCGCTCCATCCGGGGCTGTTTTCATCTTCTCCCTCCAGGAGAGAATGCCAAACTTGCTACCTCCTCTTGCAGACCGGTGAAGCAGGTGGTCAACTGAGAACTGAGAACTGTAAACTGACCACTGTTCAAGGTGCCTATGACCCGTTTTTCAGCCGTATATTTCGCTTTCCTGCTCTTGTCTTCGATTTCTGTTGCGCAGAGTCCGGCCTCCGCCCCGGTAGCCGTCACCTCCGCCGATAGCACCGAGGTCCAGCAGTTCCAGAAGATTGAAGACGCTTGGGACAATGCCATCAACCAGCGCGACCAGTACGCCCTGGAACTGGTGCTCTCTCCGTTGTTTGTCGATGTATCGGCCGGCGGCGACATCACCACGCGCAACCAGCAGTTGGCCCTGCTGATCACCGGGGATGACAAGACCCTCCACCTTGTGCAGAAGGTGATCACCGTACGCATGATGGGCGACATCGCAGTGGCCAACGGCACCTATATTCTGCATCGCAAGCCCGGCGGCATCGCTCCAGCCGAAGAGAAGGGCGTCTTCACCCACGTCTTCGAGCGCACGCGCGGCGGCTGGATGTGCATCAACTCCCAGCGCACCCGCCTTCCCGAAGAACCCAGCGGCAAATCCAAAAAGCAGTCCGGCGCCGAGATGCCCTTCCACATCCCGCTGCTCTTCGGCAAGGGCGACAAGGACAAGTAGCTAATCGCAGATGGAAGATCGAGGGCTGCGCTCCCTCAATACGGTACGGAGAGCAGGCGTTATTCCATAATCTTGAATAAGGAAAATCTTTATTCCAATAAAACGCTCTTGAATGGAATAACGATTAGCCTTATGATCGAAATTGGAATAACGGATATGGCGCATGATCGGATTACCGGAAATTATCTCACCACCAGCACACCTGGAGAGACGGTTCGAGCATTTGTCCCGGCTCCGCTTCCTCCCGATCCCCCCATCGATCTTTCCGGCCTGCATTCGCTGCTTGATCGCGCCAATCAGGCCTTGGGGCGTCTGGATGGGTCCATGGCCGTGCTTCCCAATCCTAACTTATTTCTTTACTTTTACATCCGCAAAGAAGCGGTCGTCTCCTCACAAATCGAAGGGACACAGTCCACGCTTTCCGAACTGCTTCTTTTTGAGAATGATCTGGAGGCCGGCGTTCCCCTCGATGACCTGAGGGAAACCTCGAACTATGTGCGCGCGATCGAATACGGCCTACGGCGGATTCACGGGGGATTTCCGGTCTCTTTGCGCCTGATTCGCGAGATTCATGCCGAATTGCTCTATCAAGGACGCGGTTCGGAGAAGACGCCAGGGGAATTCCGGACAAGCCAGAATTGGATCGGAGGAAGCCGTCCGGGAAACGCGCTCTTTGTTCCGCCTCCGCCTGACCGCCTGATGGAGTGCCTGGATTCATTCGAGAGATTTCTTCACGAAGACCGGCTGCCGTTGCTGGTAAGACTTGGCCTGTCCCATGTGCAATTCGAGACGATTCACCCATTCTTGGATGGCAATGGGAGATTGGGGCGGCTGCTGATCGCATTGCTGCTTTGCGAATGCGGCGTATTGCGCCAGCCGATGCTGTATCTGAGCCTTTATCTGAAATCCAATCGGGACCAGTACTACGAACTGCTGCAAAAAGTGCGTACCGAGGGCGTATGGGAGGAGTGGCTGGAGTTTTTTCTCAAAGGCATCCAGGAGACTGCGGATCAAGCCTGCGAGACCGCATCCAACCTGCTCCGACTCTTCAAGGAAGATGCCGCGAAGATTCAGAAGTTGGGCAGAACGGCGGGAACCGCGACGCAAGTCCACCTTTACATGCAAACCAATCCAATCTGCCCCATTCGTTCCATAGCCAGTAGCGTAGGAAGAACATTTACGGCAGTCACGGCTGGGCTTGAAAGGCTTATCGATCTCGGTATCGTTCATGAGATTACCGGTCAGCGGCGCAGCAGAGTCTTCGCCTATAAGCGATTCATTGAGATGATCAGCGCGGGAACGGAGCCATTGGAACGCCGCTGAACTTCACGCCTGCAAATCGGCGATCTCCGGCTGCGTAAACGACCAATGCGAATGCAAGATGCGCCAGCCGTCCTCGCCGCGCCGATAGACCTCGGTCGCATTCCAGCGCATCTCGTCGCCGCCGCGCCCACAGGAGGCATACCGGTAGCTCAGGATCGCCACGTCATTGCTGACCTGCACTTTGGGGTCGATTATTTCGTCGCGCTCGACAAAGATCTTGCCGCGCAACTGCGCGTAATACTGCCGCAAGGCGTTCAGCCCGTGAATCCCTTCCGGCAAAAAGGGATCGAAGTAGGTCACCTCCGCCGCGGAGATCTCCAGAAACCCGTCCGGATCGCCCCGTCCCCAGCGGTCCAGCGCCGCCCGCTCCATCTGAATCAAATGTAAGGAAACTTCATCCACCGGCATCAGAATCAGCTCCTGTAACTTCACAAGTACTATACCGCTTTTTCTCTGGCTCCTTGCAGCCGGATCGAAACATGCACCAGCCCCAGAGCAGCCGGGGTCACGCCGGAGATGCGGCTGGCCTGGCCGATGGTCATCGGGCGCACGCGCTCCAGCTTCTCGCGCATCTCCCGCGAAAGCCCGCTGATGGCGGCGTAATCCAGCCACGCCGGAATCAGAACCTCTTCGGCCGCCTTCAGCTTGGCGATGGACTTCTTCTGCTGCTCCAGGTAGCCGGCAAACTTGATCTCCGTCTCCACGGCGCGGGCCTCGTTACGCGCGCGGCTGCTCCTCAGCGTTCTATCTTCTTCTGCATTTTTTGTTGAAATTAAAATAACACTGTCATCCTGAGCGGAGCCGTTCGCGTTCTTTGCGAACGGCGCAGTCGAAGGACCTGCGGTATCTTCGGCCGCCCACTCCGCCAGCAGCGGCTCCGCCTTCAGCTCTTCCCGCACCGCCCCCAGCACCGCCTCAATCCCCACCTCCGGCCGCTTCAGCAGTTGCGCCCAGGTCAATCCCGCCGTTGCCGTCAGCTCGCTCAACCCAGCCGCCAGCAGCCCTTCCGCATTGACCTTACCAGCCGTCAAAAAGCGCATCAGCGCGGAGCACCGCTCCTGCTTGCGCTCGTACTCTGCAAAGGCCTCGTCGCCGATCAGCCCCAGCCGCCGCCCCTGCGGGGTCAGCCGCCGGTCGGCGTTATCGATGCGCAGATGCAGCCGGAACTCCGCCCGCGAGGTGAACATCCGGTATGGCTCGTTGATCCCCTTGGAGATCAGGTCATCGATCAGCACGCCGATGTACCCTTCGCTGCGGTCCATGGTGAAGGGCGGCTCGCCCTTGAGCCAGAGCGCCGCGTTGATCCCGGCCATGATTCCCTGGCCCGCCGCCTCCTCGTAGCCGCTGGTTCCATTGATCTGTCCCGCCAGATAAAGGCCGGTGAAGGACTTCACACGCAGCGCGCGGTCCAGCTCGGTGGCGTCGATGCTGTCGTACTCGATGGCGTAGCCGGGGCGCAGCATCTCCGCCTGGTCAAGGCCGGGAATCGAGCGAACGATCTGGAATTGCACCTCCATCGGCAGCGAGGTGGACATTCCGTTGATGTAAACCTCGTGGGTGTGCAACCCCTCCGGCTCCAGGAAGAACTGATGCTGGGTCTTGTCGGGGAATTTGACGATCTTGTCCTCGATCGACGGGCAATAGCGCGGCCCGATCCCCTCGATCT
>CAYVGW010000192.1:0-7589 GCA_964450895.1 uncultured Occallatibacter sp.
AGATTCTCAATCTTAAAACCCGGGTTCGATTCCCGGTAGCGCTACCAAAACATTCCCTCTAAAATACAAATCCTCGGCAGGACGTTGAGGTTTATTGTCTGCCAAGTCTGAAAATCCAGACTTGGGGCAGCTCTTCTTGTTGGCTGAGGGAGATGTGGGCCACTCGCCGCGGCGCGGAGCGGGAGGTCCACGTTACAACCGGCCAGGAGGCCGGCGCTACCAAAACTCTTCATGAATTTGCGCTACTGTTGCGCGCCGCAGTTGGAGCAGAAGCGCACGCTTTGCGGGTTGGTCTCGCCGCAGCGCGGGCAGGCCGCGAGCGCGCCGGATTGCGCCGCCGGGGGCACGTTGACGGTCACGTTCAGCGGCTGGCCCCAACCGGGTACGGGGATTCCCAGCATCGCGGCGATCCCGGCCGCCTGGATGGCGTTGAACTCCCTCACCCGGCCGGGCATGAAGAAACACTCGATGAAGCCGAGGAAAGACGGGATGCCGGTCCAGCAGAAGCAGCAATAGAGGACACCCAGGCCGGTACGGCGGAGATAGAAGTGGTGAATGCCGAAGGCGCCGAGAAAGAGCGCCAGGAGGATGCCGATGACTTCATCGCGACGGACGGCTTCGTACTGCTGGTAAAAGATGGCTTGCGGATTGGGATAGGGCTGGCTGCTCATAGGGGGTCTCCTCACACTGTGGAGGGAATACGCAGATGGGCGGCGTGAGGTTCCCGGCGAGGGTGGGGCACCGGGAGTTTCTATGGTGTGTGCAGATAGCGGCTGGCGAAGTCGAGGAAGGCGGGCCAGTTCGGCCCTGGCGTGTGGCCGCGGGTGTGCTGACGGAAGGCGATTTCGCCGGTGACGAGAGGGGTCTCGATGGGCGGCATGGTGGTGGTTCCCAGATCCTTCTGGCCAAGGAGGCGGTAGACCGGGCCGGCGGCGGAGGCGGCGAGGAACATTCCGGTCGAGTCGGCCCAGCCATCACCTTTGAGAGCTCCGCCGCCGATGAAAAGGGGGCGCGGGGCGCAGAGGGCGATCAGCTCGTGGGCGTCGACGGGCAGGTCGCCGGGGGTAAGCGGGCCGGCGTACTTGAGGAAGTTGCCGCCCATCCAGTGGTACTCGCCGGCAGCGGCCAGGTTCTCCAACTGCTCGCCGAAGACATGGCGGTAGAGCTTGGCGCCGCCGGTTCCGGAGGAGCTGATGTAGGCGATGGCGAAGCGGGGGTCGTAGGCCATGGCGACCAGGGCGGTTTTGCCGAAGCGGGAGTGGCCCATCAGGCCGACCTGTTGGGCGTCGACGGCCTTGTCAGTTTCGAAGTAGTCCAGCGCACGGCTGGCTCCCCAGGCCCATGCGCGCAGCGTGCCCCAGTCTTCAGGCTGGCGCGGCCGGCCCAGGTTTACCAGGCCGATGATGCCGCCGGTGAGGCCCGCGCCGTTGTCGGCCTGGAAGCTGGCGGGTTGAAGGACGGCGTATCCCCAGCCGCGGGCCAGCACCTGCTGCTGCCAGCTTGGGCCTTCATTGCCGGGGCCCCCGGGCATCATCTCCGGGATGCTTTTGGAGATGGCGGCCATGAATTCATCGCTGAAGGCCAGCTCCATGATGACGGGAACCGGGCCGGAGGGATTGGCGGGAAGAGTCAGGCTCAGTCGGATATTGACGGAGATCGCCGGGTAGGCGGAGTTGTCCACGTGGCCCACCAGCCGTTTGGTGACAGCCGGGATGCCGCCGACCAGCTCCTGTGATGAGCTGACCAGCTCCCAGGTGACTTTGGGCGTATGGGCGGGGGCGCGGCCGAGAACTTCGCGGCTGAAGGCTTCGACGATCTCCGGGCGGCGGAGGGTCCACCATTGTTGGGCCGTGGTGACGCGCATGCCGTTGTTGAGCAGCAGAGGGTCGGGCAGATGGGGGTAGATATTGGCCTTCGACTCGTCGTAGTTGACGGGGTTGGAGGAGGTTAGATCGTGGCTGGCTCCGGGGCGGAGGGTCTTGATGCCCAGCAGATCCATCAGGCGTTGATGATCCTTTTCGGCGGCGGCGCGCTGGGCGAGCTGCTCCGGCGTGGGCGCGGACTGAGCGGCCAGCCGGATTGCTCCGCAGAGGAACAGCAGGATTGCAGCGAGCGAAGAGCAGGCTATTCGACGCGAAATCGGCATGAGGAACCTTTTCAGCAAGTTAGCTTCCGCTTCGCGGAAATAGCGAGTTAGCGGGTTGGCGGATTGGACTGGCTGGAGCCGGGTGGAGCTTCGGGGGATTCAGCCAACTGGGTGAGGTGGACGCTGGCCTGCGTCTCTGGGACGCCGCCGTCGTTTACCTGCACGGAAGCGGGCTTGCCCTGGATGAGGATACGCGGGACTTGCTCGCCCCGCGCGGGAATGCGGACGCGCTGGGTGACGGAGGTTGCATCCGAGCCGGAACCGGCGCGCACCGTGACTGGGACTTCCGCGGCGGCGTAGCCTGTGTTGGCGATGTGGACGGCGACCAGCCAGTTGCCCGCTGATGCGGCTGCGGGGAAGACGCCTTTGATGCTCAGGTCGGGCAGGCCCTTGTCGGCGTCTACCCAATCCGAGAAAAACCAGGAAAGATCGTTTTTATATCCGCTATCAGTGAGTGAACTTTCAAAATATCCAACTTTGGCGGCATTTCCGGCGCTTGAATTTGCGGCTGAATTGAGATTCCATTGCACATCCCGCACCGGGTCGTAGGCTCGGAGAACTGCGGAGAGCGCTGTGTCGCCGGCCAGATCGCGCAGCATCCAGAGGACGTACGCGGCCTTGGTGCGGTAGTAAACGGGCGAGAAGGCCTGGGCGAGCGGCTGACCGGAGCTTTGGCCGGGGCTCTCCGGCTCGGCCAGGGCCAGCGCGGCGCGATTGGCCTCCAGGGTGCCCAGAGCGGCCTCACGGCCATGCTGGTTTTCCACCCACAAGCTGCCCATGAAGGTGGCGAGTCCCTCGTTGAGCCAGACGGGGGGCGGCGGGCCGATGGGCGTGGTCATCCAGGCGTGGGTGAGGGCGTGGACAAGGATGCCGTTCAACGCCGCGGGCGGATCCTTTGCATCCGGCTCATGAAGAGGCGCGGCCAGCAGAGAGCCGGACTCGAAGGGTGCGTCCTGCGGTTCGGGCAGGTCCAGCAGGGTGAGCGGGGAGCGGGGCTGCTGACCGAGCCAGCCTTGCAGGAAGGGCGTTACCGCTGTCGCCGCGGTGGTCCAGAACTGCACGGCGAGATCGTTCTCCGGGAGGGTCCAGGCGGTCAGGTTGGCGCCGGGGTGGGGTGTGCGCGTGGCGACAAAGAGGCAGGGCGCTTCGAAGCCAAGGGTAGAGCTGCCGGAGTCGGCAGTGGCCACGCCGGCCACCTCCTGGCTCAGATCCAGGGATGCAGCGGCTTCGGTGACTGTGAGGGGCACGGAGTGGCCGTTGACCAGGGCGACGGTAGGGGCCTGGCCGTGCGGGAACTCGACGGTGAGGCGCAGGTGGAAGCGCGCACCGGTCAGCCGCTGCTTCTGTTTGCTGATCTCGTCAAAGAGCCGTGCGCCATCGCCCAAAAGAACGGGGTCGCTGGAGACCGGATACCAGACAACATTGCCAAAGCCGCGCAGGCCGGTGAAGGCGGGGCTGATCTGGTCCCAGTCGGAGCGCAGGGCCGTCTCTTGGGGAGCGCCGATGGAAAGCAGACGCTGCGAGCCGGCGGTAATCAGGCCGGAGTAAGAAACGTCCAGTTCCAGCGATTGGCCGGGCGCCAGCGGCTGTGCCGGCGCGACGAAGGCTTCATGCAACTGGCCGGTGTGGTCGGCGTCAGAGTTAAGCGTATCCATCCGAAATGATAGCTCTTTGCCTTCCGCGCGAATACGCTCCCAATGGAGCGAAGAGGAGAGTTGCAGCGGGAACCAAACAAGTGGCGCCTTGCCGTCGTTGCGGACGGTGATAAGGGCGCGCACGGCGATCTGCTGCTCTGCGGGACGCAGGTGAACGTCCAAGCCATAGGAAGTGAAGGTCACCTGTGATGGGGCGAGTGTGCCTTCGGCGTTGACTAGAGACGGAGCCAAAGCACCAGTTGCTGGCGAGGCGGGCGAGCTGATTGGGGTCGTCGTCTGGCCGTTCTCGTCCGTTGAGCGGGAGAAGATGACCTTTCCTTGGTGAGGCGGGGCATCCTGCGGCGGGGCGGGGGCGGTTTGCGGGGCGATGGGGAGGGCCGCCAGCGCGAAGATAACCACTGCGCCAACGGTTGCGGTTTTACTGAAGCAGTTGCGTTTGCAAAGAATTTTCAGGGTTTGCATAAAAGCTCGATTCGTCTTCAATATAGACTCATTTGGCGGCAAACAAGGAAGCGGCGGAGTAATTTCCGCCGCCTGGAAAAGCCAGTTTCCAAGACCGGGAGCCATGAAACAAACCCGTGGGGGACTCGGAAGAGACGGGAATTTGCTTCATTGAAGCCTCCAATCCGTATCATGCCATCGAGCGGTTTGATTCTGTGGCGGATAATCCTGACATTTTACTCTTTCCGTCCAAGATCGTTCCTCCACGCCCGTCCGCCGCGGGCGATCAGATGATCGGCGCACTCGGGGCCCCAGGAGCCGGCCTCATAGTTTGGGAACTTCTCCGGTGTTTTTGCCGCCCAAGCCGCAAGAATCGGCGTAAAGAGCGCCCAGGTGGTTTCCACGCCGTCGCGGTGGGAGAAGAGCGTTTGATCGCCCAGCAGCGCGTCCAGCAGCAGCCGCTCGTAGCCGTTGGCGCTGGAATTGCCGAAGGCTGCCGCGTAGTCGAAGTCCATATTCACCGGGCAGACGGCCATCTCCATAGTCGTGGGAACCTTGGCTCCGAAGCGCAGCGCGATGCCCTCATCGGGCTGAATGCGAATGGTGAGCAAGTTAGGCTGAATCACCTGGCAGGCCTGCTGATGGGCGATTCTGTCAAAGATCAGCAGCGGCGGCTGCTTGAATTGAATGCTGATCTCCGTAGCCCGCTTTTGCATCCGTTTGCCTGCGCGCAAGTAAAACGGAACTCCCGCCCAGCGCCAGTTTTCTATCTCCACCCGCGCCGCAGCAAACGTCTCCGTGCCGGAGGTCGGACTAACTCGCGCTTCCTCGCGATAACCCGGAACCAACTTCCCGTCTTCCGTTCCCGCGCCGTATTGACCGCGCACCACGTCCAAGATCGGAATGGAAGGAATCGCTCGCCAGACCTTTAACTTCTCGCGCCGGACGCTCTCCGCCTCAAAGCTCGAAGGCGGCTCCAGAGCGACCAGACTTAATAACTCCATGACGTGATTCTGCACCACGTCGCGCAGCGCTCCGGCCTTCTCATAAAACGGACCGCGCCCTTCGACGCCCAGCGTTTCCGCCACGGTAATCTGCACATGATCGATGTAATTCCGGTTCCAGATCGGCTCGAAGATTCCATTGGCAAAGCGAAAAACTAAAATATTCTGGACGGTTTCCTTGCCCAGATAGTGATCGATGCGAAAAACCTGCTCTTCCTGGAAGACGGCATTGACCTGGCAGTTCAAGGCGCGCGCCGACTCCAGATCATTGCCGAAGGGCTTTTCAATGACCACCGCGGCCTTGCCCTGCTCGGGATGCGCCAAACCCTGCGCGCCGAGATTCTGGATGATCGGCGCAAAGTGCTCGGGAGCAGTAGCCAGATAATAGAGCCGATTGCCGCCGATGCCTTTTTCCTTGGCGATGCGGTCTAACTCGATCTTCAGTCCGGCATAGTCCTCGATTACATCAAAGCGCAGCGGGAAGTAACTGATCTTATGCACGAAGTGGTCCAGTGTGGCGTCGCTTGCATCCACGCCGCCGGACTCGATGATGCCGCTGCGCATATCCTGGGCAAACTCATCGCCCAGCGGCCGCCGCGCCACGCCCACGATGGCAAAGTTCTCCGGCAGCAGGCCGGCCTGCTCCAAATGAAAGAGCGCGGGCAGCAGCTTGCGCCGGGTCAGATCTCCCGACGCGCCGAAGATGACCAGAATCCCTGCCTCCGGAACGCGCTCGTGGCCATGCGGAACATGTGAGAGATCTTCCGGAGTTACTCTGATCTGCGCTGTCGGCATAACTTCCTCCTGGTGAATAGCAGGATTTCGCAGCGCCCCTACGGGGCGCGATCCTTGCTAGGCTGGCATTCCCCGGATTGCGCTGCGCTCCATCCGGGGCTATTTTCCTTCACCCCTCCGGGGTGAGGTTTGTTGCGGATCGATTATTCTCCGCATAATTTGCTGCGCCTAATCGGGCTGTCTTTACGAACAGGGCCAGTTTGGCGAGAGTACTCGTTCTTCATTCGATGAATGCGGACGATTTGGGAAATCATTTAGCAAGTTAGCTTCCGATTCGCGGAAAGGACGAGTTAGCAAGCTGGCGGCAGTTTATTCTCATCGTAACTTGCAACAGCGAACCGGGCTGCTCCCAATAAATTCTCCCTAAGTGTCTGATGACTTATCGGTGCCCTGGGATTCGGCGAGCTTTTCAAGCTGATTGCGCCAGTCGAGCGACTCGACGAAGGCCTGCGACTCGCGCCAGCCGGGTTCGACGATGACGTGCAGTTCCAGATAGACGCGGGTTCCGATCAGCGACTCGATCTGGCGGCGTGCGCTGGAGCCGATCTCTTTGAGCTTGGAGCCGCCCTTGCCGATCAGAATCGCCTTCTGGCCGTCGCGCTCGCAGTATATGGCTGCGGCGATACGGGTGAGCGGCAGGCGGGCGGGGGCTTTGCCCTTCTTCTTCGGCGGCTGAGGCTCCGGCTCTTCATAGCGCTCGATGACCACGGCGGAGGCGTAAGGCACCTCTTCTCCGGTCGCGACCAGAATGCTCTCGCGAATCAGTTCGGCGACCATGAAGCGCTGCGGCTGGTCGGTGTACTGGTCTTTGGGGTAGAAGCGCTCGCCCACGGGCAGCACCTCGACGATCTTGCGCAGGAGAATGTCCATGCCGTCACGCTTGCGGGCGCTGATGGGGATGACCTGGGCGAAGCCGAAGTGGCGGGTGAGCGTGTCGATCAGCGGCAGAAGCTGGTCCTTGGCGACCAGGTCGATCTTGGTGAGCAGCAGAAAGACCGGGCAGTCGAGCTTGCGGATCAAGCCGAAGAGGAACTCGTCCTCGCTGGCCCAGTTGGCGCGCTCGCGCTTGGGAGATCCGACTTGGAGATCCGCGTTCCCAGGTCCCAAAATCGGGACCTGGGGCACCCGATCGGTTTCAGAAGATTCATTGGGTGCCCCAGGTCTCGCTTCTGAGACCTGGGATTCAAGCACCCGATCGGTTTCAGAAGATTCACTGGGTGCCTCAGGTCTCGCTTCTGAGACCTGGGATTCAAGGTCATTAGAAGGTTTTGCCGCCTCTTCCAACTGCACGCGGCGGGTGGCGTCCATCAAAACGAGAACGAGGTCGCGGGTCTCCAATGCCTCATAGACCTCTTGCAACATGCGGCGGTCGAGGTGCGAGCCGGGCTTGTGGACGCCGGGGGTATCGACAAAGACGATCTGCGCCGCCGGTTGCGAATTTTGCCGCGCGCCCTTCGTCGCCGAAACCTCGACCACTCCGGCGATGCGGTTGCGGGTGGTCTGCGGCTTGGCGGAGACGATGGCGACTTTTTCGCCGGTAAGGGCGTT
>CAYVGW010000193.1:0-7500 GCA_964450895.1 uncultured Occallatibacter sp.
TATCATCAACCCAACCGCCGTTGGAAACTTTCAACTACGCGCGGGACATCCTCCTGAAGCTTATGTGGTTGATGCAACGACGGGAAGTATCCAGCAGCACTGGAGCCTCGCGCAACTGAAGGCATATATGCGCACACATCCGGAGTAGCAGTTCAGTCGCGGCGTATGCACCTTCCGCGTTAAAATCAAAGACAAGATGACCGCCGCTACGCTTTCGCCTGAAGTCCTCGCCAAGTACGAGCCCGTGATCGGGCTTGAAGTTCATGTGCAGTTGCTCACCGCCTCGAAGGCCTTCTGCGGCTGCGCCAATCGCTTCGGGGCTGCGCCGAACTCGAATGTCTGCCCGGTTTGCCTGGGGCTGCCGGGGGCGCTGCCGGTGCTGAACGCGCAGGCCGTGGAGTTCGCCACGCTGGCTTCGCTGGGGATCAACTGCCAGGTGCGCGAGCGCTCCATCTTCGCGCGCAAGAACTACTTTTATCCGGACCTGCCCAAGGGCTACCAGATCTCGCAGTTCGACAAGCCCATCGCCGAGCATGGGTGGATCGACGTGCCCACGGCGGAGGGCGCGATCAAACGCATTGGCATCACTCGCCTGCACATGGAAGAGGACGCGGGCAAGAGCATTCACGACGGGCTGGTTGACTCCGCCAAGTACACGTCGCTGGACCTGAACCGCTGCGGGACGCCGCTGGCCGAGATCGTCTCCGAGCCGGATATGCGCACGCCCGACGAGGCCTTCGAGTATCTGACGCGGCTCAAGGAGATTCTGCTGTATTGCGGCGTCTCGGATTGCAACATGGAGGAAGGCTCGCTGCGTTGTGACGCCAACGTCAGCGTGCGCCCGCGCGGGCAAGAGAAGTTCGGCACCAAGGTCGAGGTCAAGAACGTCAACAGCTTCCGATTTGTGCGTCTGGCGCTGGAGTACGAGATCGAGCGGCAGATCGAGGTGATCGAGGCGGGCGGGCGCATCACCCAGGAGAGCCGTTTGTGGAATGCGGCCGAGGGGCGGACGTACTCGATGCGCTCCAAGGAGCAGGCGCATGATTACCGCTACTTCCCGGAGCCGGATCTGCCGCCGCTGATTTTGACGCGCGAGTTTATCGAAGCCAAGAAAGCGGAGCTGCCGGAGATGCCGGAGGCGCGGCGGGCGCGCATGGTCGCCGAGTACGAGATCAACCCCAAGGATGCTTTCACGCTGACCGCCGAGCGGGCCTTTGCCGACCGCTTTGAGGCTGCCGCCAAGACTGCGCGCACCCCCCGCCGCGTGGCCAATCTGCTGTTGAGCGAAGTGGGCGGACGTCTGAAGGCGCTGGGCCTCGAACAGGAGCAGTCGCCGGTCTCGATGGCCGGGATTGTGCAGGCCGCCGATCTGCTCGATGAGGGCAAGATCAGCTCCAAGCAGCTCAAGCAGCTCTTCGATGTGTGCTTCGAGAAGGGCGAGGATTTCGCGGCGGTCTATGAGCGCGAGAAGCCGCAGCAGATCACCGACACTTCGGCGATTGAGGCGATGATCGATGAGGTGATTGCGGCCAATCCCAAGCAGGTGGAGCAGTACCGCGCCGGCAAGAAGACGATGGCCGGGTTCTTTGTGGGGCAGGTGATGAAGGCCTCCAAGGGCCAAGCCAATCCGGCGCTATTGAATGAGCTGGTGACGAAAAAGCTGGAGGGGTAAAGGCGCGGGAGTTGCTTCCCGGTCTTGCGCTCATTCATCCGGGCTTTCATGGAACTTTTTCGATGGGAACAGCGTAACGTCTATCGGGAATTCACGAAAGATTCACCGGGAGATCCATGCGATGACGATTCACAAACCATCTGTCGTGCTGATGCTCGTGCTCACAGGCGCTGTCTCAACATGCTTGCTTGGCTGCAGGTCGCATCATCGAGGCTTGGAAGCGGAATCCCATTCGCCAACAGGCGCGCTCAGCATCAGCAAGATGGGCGGCGAGATCGATGTGGAAGATGCGCCGCAGGGAGCCGCCCTTTCGACGATGGGCGGCGACATTCATCTGGGCAGCGTGGGCGAGTTCGCCAAAGTGAAGACCATGGGCGGCAATGTGACGATTGACCGCGCCGAAGCCGACGTGGACGCCACCACGATGGGCGGCAACGTCACCATCAAGAGCATAAACGGCCCCCTCCAGGCGACCACCATGGGCGGCGATATTACGGCGCGCCTGGTGGGCTCCTCGACGGCGCAGCGCGATGTGCATCTGAGTTCGAATGGCGGCGCCATCACGCTGACCGTCCCCAAGGACTTTCCCATGGATGTGCGCATTCAGTTGGCCTATACCAAGAACGCGAACAAGAGCTTCGAGATCATCCAGCATGCCGGCCTCAGCCAGCGCGAATCCGCTGACTGGGACACCTCACAAGGCACTCCGCGCAAGTACATCTACGCCGAAGGCCGCGTGGGCAGCGGGTTGAATCATGTGGAGATCAAGACCATCAACGGCGACGTGATTCTCAAGCAGGAATAACGCCGCCGCGCTTCTACTTCAGCCTCAATTCAAGCTCGATCTCCTTGCGCGCGTCCCAGGAACTGATGGATTTGACGGCGCTCTTCTTGCCGTCCTTTTCCGCCCAGAGCTCATGATCCTCGGCCATATTCACCGAGGCAAAGCGGAAGCGGCCTTTATCCGCGGAGGAAAAGCTGCGTATATTCTTGGACTTCAAGTCTTTCAAAAAGACCGTCGCGCCCACCACCGGCGTGCCATCCGCCTCCGAGACAAAGCCCGTAACCACGCGCAAGCCAAGGTTCTGCGCCTCGGCGGCAAAGGGCGCAGCGCCGCCGCGTGTTCCCAAAGGAACCAAAACAGCAGCCAAAACGGCAAGAGCCGCCCCGGCCGCCAACTTCGTGCGATTCAACTTCACTCTTCCTCCTCATCCTCGTCGAGCAAATCCTCGTCGTCTTCGTCCAGGTCGGCGCCCAATTGCACCAGTTCCAGCGGTTCAATGCCTACCACCTCGAACTCGGTTCCGCACTCGTCACAGACGACGATGTCGCCTTCTTCCACTTCGTCCATTTCAACGTCAAGATTATTTTCGCATTCTGGGCAGCTTGGCATGGCAGCCTCCTCTCATTCACTCGAAATCGCATTGCGGGATGATGAAACTTTTCAGTGCAACTCCCGCTATTCTTGGCTAAAAACCGTCTCCAGGTCAAGGGGCCTGCTCCCATTTCTGCCCGAAAGGCCTAAACCGAAGAATACGCTATGCGATAGACGCAGCCGGACGCGTCTGGAAATCCAAGCAAGGTTCCGTTCCGGGAGCGTCTTCAAATTTCGGGAGGTCCAATGCCACCCCGGCAAGCCGCGCCGCCCCCTTTCCCCAAGACAATGCTCCGCCTTCGGGTTTACGCTTAGACAGACTATGCCCCGATTCGGATCAACTTCGTTCGCCTTTCCCGACTTCCGCGGAGCCACGCGGCGGCTGGTACTCTGGAATCTGGCTGCCTACTTCGTCCTGCTGCTGGCCGGGTTGGCGTATCCGGTGGAACGGACAATTCCTGACCTGCTCGGCTTTTCGCCGGAGGCCTTTCTCCACTCTGGTCGCCTCTGGCAGCCATTCACCTATAGCTTTCTCCATTTCGGCATTGGCGGAACACTCCTGGAACTGCTCAGCCTCTTCTTTGTGGCGGGATTTCTGGAGACCTATCACCGGCCTGAATGGGTGACCGGACTCTACTTCACCTCCGTGCTGGGAACTGCCGTGGCGTCCATCGCAATCTATGAGTGCAGCCACGCACTGGGGCACTCACTGAGCGGGAATCCGCTGATCGGCTGCTTCGGCGGCATCTTCGGCCTGCTGGTGGCCATCGGCTTGCTCTACGGCGATGTGCAGTTCATGCTCTTTCCGTTGCCCATGGGCATCAAGGCCCGCTACCTGGTGGCGATCTATGTGCTGGTCATTTTGGCCATGCTCTTTGGCGCGCAGAAGGAATATGCCTTTGCCCAGCTCGGCGGCGCGCTGGCCGGACTTCTCTACATCCGCCTGGCGCCGCGCCGGGGGATCGCTCCCCGCCTCAGCGAGCTATGGTACGGCGCGCGCAACCGCTACTACCGCTGGAAGCGCCGCCGCGCAGCCCGCAAATTTGAGGTCTATATGCGCGCCCAGGGCCGCAACGTCCGCTTCGACGGCCAGGGACGCCAGATCGACGACGACGCCAACGACCGCAGCCGCTGGAACTGAGGGCGATTGGCCGACTATCCTGATCTTTACTTTCGATTCGCCAATTCGATGACGCTAGGTTCCGTCAACAAACGATGGAGGGCAGGACTTGGCTCAGTTGGCTTGTCAAGCGCCGCCAGGAAGGCTTGCCACTGAGCCGGAGGAAGCGTAAATTCCTTCTGTTCGGCAAGTTCCAACTCCGCGACAGCGCAGGCGCTCTGCACAACGAATTCCGTCAGGGTTTGCCCCTTGTGGAGCGCGCCCCGGCGCAAGAGTGCCTCTTCGGTGTCGGAGATCCGAGCGTTGATCCGTTGCGATTTCAGTGGACGTGGCATCGTCGCCATAGAACATCTCCCGTACTCACAGTGTATGACAAAACAGACCGTTGAAGCTACTCAAACTATGAATTTTCCTTTTTTCTATTTCCTTTGTTTTGTATTAGTTCCATTTTCTCTACACTTCAAAATCCAGTCATAAATTTGGCGCCCAATCAAACCAATGAGGCGCAGAATAATGATTCGATTGGCTTTACAATAATTTTTCGCTTGACAAATGGTAGAGATTCGATGAGGATATTCTTCAGGCTGAGTCTTTGGTAACCCCATCAATTGCCGAAGTTTTTCGCGGCCATAGGTACTCAACGTCGATTCTTCTGCGGCTGGATTACACAACACTGAAGGGATCAACAGATACCTCCCTACATTAAACAGGCTCGAACAGGATTGGACGAAATTGAATGCCAATCCGGAGAAAAAATATATGGATATTTCGTTCACTATTTCACCGGTCGAAAAGCTGGCAGCTCATCATCAAACGCGCCATTTCAAGTGCGGCGAGAACTCGTTGGACCTCTTCATTCGCAGAGACGCACTAAGAAACCAGAACGCCGATTCATCGCGGACCTATGTTGTTCATCATGACGATGTGGTGATGGGCTACTACTCGCTGGTCTACAGTTCGATCAAGCTGGAAGACACGCCTGCCAGCATCCGGGCGGCAATGCCTGCAAACTACCCAGTGCCCGTGATGCTTTTCGCTCGTTTCGCCGTGGACAAGAAGATGCAGGGACGCGGAATCGGCACCGCACTTTTGAAGGACGCTTTTCTCCGGACGGTAGAAGCATCAGAAATTGGCGGACTAGCTGCAATCCTTGTGGATGCAATCGACGACAAGATGGTTGAGTTCTATCGGGGATACGGATTCAAGGATTGCCCCGTCGGCCAACGAAAGCTGATGATCGCCATACGAGGTGTGCGCGCCCATCTCTATGGCGCCGCGATAGCCAGTTGAAGTCCAAAGCCAAAGGAAAAGACTTCAGAACTGTTTGGAAGGCAAGCCGCAAAGCGTTACAATTACTCTGCAATGACTATGAAAATCGCCTTTCTCTTTCCGGGGCAGGGTTCGCAGACCGTGGGCATGGGTCGCGAGCTTGCCGATCGCTTTCCCGTAGCCCGCGAGACCTTCGCCGAGGCCGACGAGGCCGTTGGTTTCCCGCTCTCCAAGCTCTGCTTCGAGGGGCCTGCCGAAGATCTCAAGATGACGGAGAACACCCAGCCGGCGATTCTGACGGCGAGCATCGCCACGCTGCGCGTGCTGGCTCTGCACGGCATTGTGCCGGAGCTGGCCGGGGGCCACTCGCTGGGTGAATGGTCGGCCCACGTTGCCGCCGGAACCTACAGCTTTGCCGACGCGGTGCGCTTTGTGAAGGCGCGCGGACGGGCGATGCAACAGGCCTTCCCTGCCGGCCAGGGCGGCATGGCGGCGATCCTTTCCCTCACCCCTGAGCAGGTGGCAGAGGCCTGCGCGGAGGCTGCCGCCGAGACCGGACTGACCGTCTCCCCGGCCAACTTCAACTCGCCCGCGCAAACGGTCATCTCCGGCGCCATGGCTGCGGTCGTCCGGGCCGTCGAGATCGCCAAGGCCAAAGGCACGCGCCGCGCCGTGATGCTCCCCGTCAGCGCTCCCTTCCACTGCGCGCTGATGCAGCCGGCCCAGGAGGAAGTAGCGCGGGTTCTGGGCGCCTTCCAGCTCAACGATCCCAACTTCCCCGTCGCCTCCAATGTCAGCGGCAAGATGGTCACCACCGCCGCCGAGGTTCTGGATGCGCTGACCCATCAGGTGACCGGCACGGTGCGCTGGGTGGATTGCATGAAGTCGCTGATCGATGCCGGCGCCAATACCTTCATCGAGATGGCCCCCGGCAAGGTGCTCTGCGGCCTGCTCAAGCAGATCGATGCTACGCAGAAGCCCGGATTGAATGTGGAAGACGCTGCCAGCCTGGAAGCTACCCTGACAGAAATCACCGCCGCGCGCAACGCATCATAAGAAAGAGGCTCCATCTTCGGCGGGTGGCCCAGCTCTGACCACCCAAAAAAGATGGGGCGCCCCAGCCCCCGCTTTTGGGATCTGGGAATCCACTCGCCTCAACCGGCGTGTTTTTCTGATCCCTGAACCCTAATCTCTGCCTTGGGAAGAGCCTCTGCCTACGAAATCCCTCCCGGCCCCTCCAAAAATTGCACATCCTCCGGGGAAAAGTTCAGGGAATGGTCTTTGGGGTCGTAGTCCAGATTGATCGCCTTGCTCTTGCGCTCATTGACGAAGATGCCCACCTGCAGCACATTGCCGTGCATGGCCGCCGCCGCGATGCGATGGCTATGAATCGCGCCGTACTCATTGTCCGGGCTTTCCGGGCTCCAGTCCTTCAGGAAGCGGTCGAAGGTGTAGCCGGAGTGCCGCTGCGGATGCTGCTGCCAATCTCTATCGTGGGTCCAGATGCCGTAGGCGGCGTTCATGTCATTCTTTTCAACGGCCGTGAAGAAGGCGTTCACCTCGACTCTGCCGCGCAGGTGGTTGTTCCAATACCAGGGGTAATCCACCGGATGGCCGGCGGCCAGCCAGAAGCCGATCAAAAGGACAAAAAGCACGATCGCTGAAGTGAGCTGAGTCTTGCGGCGGCGGCGATCCCGGACATAATCAAACTCTGGCGCGTCGAGCAGGGTCATGGAAGTTCCTTTTTAGTTCACAGTTTTCAGTTCTCAGTTCACAGTTTTCAGTTTTCAGTTCTCAGTTCTCAGTGGCCGGTATTGAAACCGCTCAACCTGCGGCCAGATTCATTATCACTCTTCACTTTCTCTTTAGACACCGGAGAATAGCGAAGAGTTCCCAGTTGCGTACAACTGACAACTGAGAACTGTGAACTGAGAACTATTCCCTGCTGTACACCGTCCGGCTCTTTTCGGCCTGCCGCTCCAGGGCCAGCTCGATCAGCTTGGTAATCAGATCCTTGTAGCCGATGCCCGTGGCCTCCCACAGCTTGGGATACATGCTGATGCT
>CAYVGW010000194.1:0-7372 GCA_964450895.1 uncultured Occallatibacter sp.
AGCAGCGCGACAATAGGAAGATAGATCGAGTATTTGAGAATCGAAAAGGCGATATTCGTCTCTTCACGTGAGTTTTCTCCGCTAAAGGGTAGCGTCTTCACGTTGAAGAAGAGGATGTCCGTCAGCAGAAGGCAAAGGCCGAAGGCGCAGAGTAGTTGGCTTGCGGTTGCCGTCCAGGGGCGCATCTCCGGCAGCGCAACGGCGCGCGTGGCCAAAACGAAGCCAAAGGTCAAAATCAAGCTCCAGAGGAAAGCCCAGAGCTGGCCGGCTTGAAGCTGATCGAGTGCGATGAAAAACTGCGGCGGCCTTCCCTGCGCCACGCGAAAGACCCAGCCGCCCTGCCGGTTGCCGGGCGAAAGAAAGGCCATGCGCAGTCCGGCTATGGTCCAAAAGGCCAGGATTCCGGTGGCGGCAAGCAGACCGTCATGGCTAAAGCCGAGGCTCATCTGCTGATGCGACACATGAATGCGCAGGATGAGCGCGACGATCAGCGAAAGCCCCGCGCCGCCGTAAAGCACCAGATAGATTCGGTAGCGCGGCACGCGCAGCAGGGTCTGGCCGATGAAGTGAAAGACGGCGCGGCAGTTGGGCGCGCGCAGGATGGTCGCGTGCAGCAGTTTATAGAGCGGCCATGCGAGCCAGTTACGCGTGTCGCGCGTACCGGGGCCTTCCACCAATTGCCGCATCCGTCGCAGATAGGCCACCGGGTAGGTGAGTACAACCAATCCAGCGGCGATGAGCAGGGCGGCGCACCCGATTTCAGCAAGCGGCGTGTAGAGGGGCAGCGCGGAGGAGCCTTCCATCAGCCGTTGATAGATGCCCAGAAACCAGAAGGGCGGAAAGCAGCGGGCAAATGCACCGCCGGATTCGAGAGCGGCGGAGGTTACGCCGGAGAGCAGCGGATAAAGCAGAAGCAGCATCAGCAGCGCGGCAATCAAGAATCCCTGCAGCAGTAGCGAAATTCTGCGGAAGATGCGTTCGCCCAGCAGGGAGAGCAGCACGCCTTGAAGAGCGAGGATGAAGGTGGCCGCAAAGAAGCCGCTGGCAGCCACCGCCAGCAGATGGGCGGCAAAGAGCAGGGCGATATTCTTCGGATCGACGACCACGGGAAGGAAGATCAGCCCCAGCAGATTCGCATCGAAGAGAAAGCCGAAGAGGAAGACGGAAATCGCCGTGACGCGGGCCAGGAACAGCCGGCGATTGGGAATCGGCAATGTCGTCAGGACAAAAATATCCAGTAAATCCGGGAAAAACATATCCCATTCAAAGACCGTGGCGATGCCGATGGTGACAAAGGAGTAGACGATGAAAAAGAAGTGATGGCCGACCTGCGTCCAATACGAGGGCGGTTTTGGCGGCCAGCCGAAAAATGGATGATAGAGCGGCCATAGATAGAGCGCATAAAAGAAGCCGGGAACGCCTGCCGCGCAGGCGATCTGCACCATGCGCGTCTTGGCGTCGCCGCCGGGCGAGGCGGTCTCGTGATTGAAGAAGCGCTCCAGGAAGTGGCGCAGCAGCAGCGAGAATTGGCTGCGCTGCGGCGCCCGCACCGCGCCCAGCTCGGACTGCGCGTTGAGCGAGAGCGGCTCGGGCTGCATGAGAAGGCGCTGAAAGAGATTAGCCATGAGCGTGCATCACCTCCACCATCTGCCGCGCAACGCTGCGCGTCTCCTGCTGTTGCACCAGTTGCGCAAAGACGCTTTCCAGATTAGGCAGCCGCATCAGCCGGGCCAGCTCTTGCGGCTGCGCGTCGGCCACAATCCGCCCCTTGGCAATCACTATCACGCGGTTGCAAATCTGCTCAACCACCTCCAGCACGTGCGAGATGTAAATGATCGCCTTGCCCTCGGCTGCCAGCAGTTCCAGCAGGTCTTTGAAGAGCCGCGCGGAGACCACGTCCAGCCCGGAGAGCGGCTCGTCGAAGATCAGCAGCTTGGGATCATGCAACAGCGCGGCGGCAATCAGCACCCGCTGGCGCATTCCCTTCGAGTAGGAAGAGATCGGCGAATACTGCCACGAGTCGAGATTCAGCAGCTTCAGCAAGCCCGTCGCCTTGGCTTCGATCAAAGATTCGCTCAGACCCCGTAGACGCCCCACCAGTTGCAGATACTCCAGGCCGGAGAGGTAGTTGTACAGATGCGCCTCCTCCGGCACATAGCCCAGCGCCGCGCGGAAGCCGGCCAAATCCTCGGCAATCTCCCGCCCCTGAAAGAAGACGCGTCCATCATTGGGCCGCAAAATACCGGTAATGATCCTGACGGTGGTCGATTTGCCCGCGCCGTTGGGGCCGAGAAAGCCGACAATCTCCCCCGGCGCGACACGGAAGCTGACATCCTCGATGGCCGGAATATCGCGAAAACTTCGATAGAGGCTTTGCAATTCAAGCATGAGGCCGATCTCCGATCTGAAACAAAATCATTGAGCGCACTGAGGGTGAAACCACGGGGATTTGCAGCCTAAACGCTGGATGGGTTGCGTGGCGCGACGAATCGCTCTCCATGCGAAGAGTGAATCGAAGCCTGCCGCTGGCCTGCACTTCGATCTGCCAGTTGCTGGAAATCTTCCGGTCAGAGTGCGCAGCGCCGGAGAGAGCGGCGAACGCTATCGGCAGCAAGAGCAACTTCTTCATAGGCACTCTCCTTATCTAATAAGTAAGATCACTGCGCCCCTCCAAAGCGCAATCATCGGGCGGGCTTTCCCCGGATTGCGCTGCGCTCCACCAGGCGCCATTTTTGCGCCACCCCTCCGGAGTGGAAAGGGGTTACATTGGCTCCTACCGCCAACTTGCCAAGTGGCTGCCTGTCGCCCGCGCCGTAGGCGCAAAGGTTATTAGCCCCGCGTTTCAACGCGGGGTGAGCGCAACCAGCAATTTCTCCAGAGTCCCGTAGGGACGGAGCGAAATACTCCCAAAATGCGAGTTTCAATGAATCAACCATTTACAACCTCTGCGTAGAATCGTTGCTTTGTAGCTCCCCACAGGCGTTGCCGGCCTGCGGGATATGAAACTGTAGCGCCGGCCTCCCGGCTGGCAGTCGCGTGAACCTCCAGATCCACGCTTGTTTTTTCCAGGCACTCTCCAGAAGAGCAAACGGGCATACCCCTATGTAGCATTCTGCTTAAAGGCTTGTCAAGCAGTTTGCTACATAGGTACAATGCCTCATGGCCTTTGAGACGAAACTCTCCCACACCGCCGCGATGATTCTTCAGGCGCTGGACGCCGGGTTTGTCTATGGATTCAGCATCATGGAGATGACTGGCCTGCCCAGCGGTACGGTTTATCCGGCGATGCGCCGCCTGGAGCGGGACGAACTGATCTGCTCCCAGTGGGAGAAGCAGTCCATCGCCGACGCCGAGCAGAGGCCGCCCAGAAAGTACTACAAGCTGACCCCGGCGGGCCAGGTGACGCTCCAAGCCTCGCGGCGGCGCTACCCGTTGCTGGAACGGCTGATCCCCTGTGAATCTACGCAGACTGCGGAGGCCAGCCACCGATGAAGCCTTCGCTCAAGCTGCTCTTTGCCGCCTTCGACCGGCTTCTTCTCGGCTGCGCCGCGCTTCTTGTGCCGAGCGACCGGCGCGCCGAGTGGCTGCGCGAATGGCAGGCGGAGCTATGGCACGTCCGACAGGAGCGCGCGCCGATGGAGCAGCTCTCCTGGCAGGCGGAGCGCGAGATCGTCGGCTTTTGCCTGGGCGCTTTTCAGGATGCAACCTGTCTCAGCGAGCCTCGCTGGAAGGTGGAGACTCTGCTCACGGCGCTGCGTGGAAGCGCCGCACAATGCCTACTCCTGCTCTTCGCCCTTCTGGCTTTCAGTTATGGGATCGCGCGCCTCTCGCCAGGCGTGCGCGCGGAACGGATGCTTTCGTCGCGCCAGCAGGAGCCGGGGCTGATCCTGATCCAGAATGCCGACGGCATTACTACCAAAATTGCGCCTCAGCAGTATCTGGCCTGGAAGAACCGCAAGCACAGCTTCTTTGACGGCTTCGCCTTTTATCGCGTCACGGATGAGTGCATCCGGCCGGAAAGCGGGAGCGGCTCCACGCCCAAAGAGCCTTGGAAGCTCGCGCAGGCCTCTCCTAACCTGTTAACTCTGCTCGGCTTGCCGGTGCGCTTTGCCTCCCCGGAGACGAGGGCCGCCGGCGATCTGCCGGATGTGATTTTGAGCGAAAGCTTCTGGAAGATCGAGTTCGGCGCCGATCCTCGGATTCCCGGAAGCGTGGTGCGCATTGGCCAGCGCCGCGCACGGGTGGCCGGAGTGGTGGCGGAAGATTCCAGAAACCTGCCGGGAAAAGTGGGCGCTTGGCTCTTGCAGCCCGATTCCCTCCTCGCCGCCAGCGGCGACGGCTTCGTCGTCGCTCATTTGACCCCTGCAGGCCAACACAAGATGTGGGCGCCGGTCATGCAGATCTTCCTTTACGATCAGGACGACTCAGGCCCCAGCTTCCTCGGCTACAACATCGATGATTGGCAGCCCGGTTCCTGGGGCATCTTCTGGCTGGGCATCGCTTTTGCCTTGATCTCCCTGCCCGCCGTCACCTCCGTCTCGCTGGGCGAATACAGCCTGAATCCCCGCAAGACCTCCTGGGGCCGCCGGCTCTACCGCTGGAGCTTTTTCTGCGCCAAGATCGCGTTGTTACTGCCCATCGTCTATTTTTCCTCGCTGGATTTGGCCTACCTCCGCACCGCGCAATCTTCGCATTCCTCGGCGAACATTCAGATGCTCAGCGCCTTCGTTTTCTTCCTGTTTGGTCTGCGCTGGGCGCTCGTGGATCACCGCCAGCGCTGCCCGGTCTGCCTGCGCCGCGTCGAGCATCCGGTCGAAGTCGGCCTCGCCTCCCGCACCTTCCTGGCATGGAACGGCACGGAGATGATGTGCATGGGCGGCCACACTTTGCTGCACATTCCCGCGCTGCCCACCAGTTGGTTTGACGCCCAGCGCTGGCTCTATCTGGACACATCCTGGGAGTTTTTGTTTGTTGAATCGGGTGTGGGTTAAAATCACCGAAGTTCGCTATATGCACAAACAAAGTCTATGACTATGTCCAGCGTCCAACGCTACAGTGCTATACTTTAGCCCTGAGACTGCTGTTTCCACGCTCTAATCAGCGCCTGGATGGCCGCACTCTGGAGGTTTTTCCAACTTATGACTCATCGCGCCCGCCGCGCCCTCTTCGCCGTGGTTCTCTTCTTTGCCGTCTGTGCCGTCGCGGGCAGCGTTTTGCAGCGCAAGGTGGGCGCGCAGTCCGCGGCCGATGAAGGCCAGTTGAACGACAATCTCAAGGCCTTTTTAGATGTCTATGCCCAGGTGGAGCAGAACTACGCCGAGCCGATCAACGGCGACAAGGCCGACATCGCCATCTACGACGGCGCCATTCCCGGAATGCTGCGCGTGCTGGACCCCCACTCCAACTTCTACGACCCCAAGGCCTACGCCAAGATGCGCGAGGAGCAGCATGGCCGCTACTACGGCGTCGGCATGCTCATCCAGCAGCAGAACGGCAAGGTCTACGTGGTCACCCCCTATGAGGGTACGCCCTCCTTCCGCGCCGGCATCCGTCCGGGCGACATCATCTATGCGGTGGACGGCAAGATCGTTAACGTGGAGAGCAAGGATCCCAACGAGCTGACCTCGTCGGATATGGTGGCCAAAGCGCTCAAAGGGCCTAAGGGCACCAGCGTGCAGGCGACGATGGTGCGCGAGGGACAAGCCAATCCGCTGGTCTTCAATCTGGAGCGCGCGGAGATTCCCCACCCCTCGGTGGATTTGGTCTTTGAGATTCGCCCCGGCATCGGCTACATTCATCTGACGCAGTTTCAAGAGACGACCGGCGAGGAAGTCTCCGAGGCGATCAGCCATTTCAACAATTTGAAGGGGCTGGTCTTTGACCTGCGCGGCAATCCGGGCGGGCTGCTGGATCAGGCTGTGGATGTCTGCGACCACCTGCTCAGCAAGGGGCAGAGCATCGTCAGCCAGCGCGGGCGCGCCTTTCCGGACCGCAACTACGCGGCCACGCACGGCAACGGCGGCAAGAGCTTTCCCATCGTGGTTGTCGTCAACCGCGGAACGGCCTCGGCGGCGGAGATTGTCTCCGGAGCCTTGCAGGACCACGACCGGGCGCTCATCGTTGGCGAAACCACCTTCGGCAAAGGACTGGTGCAGACCGTCTACAACCTGAGCGAAAACACCGGCCTGGCGCTGACCACCTACCATTACTACACGCCCAGCGGCCGGCTCATCCAGCGTAACTACGCCGGCGTCTCGCTCTACGACTACTACAGCCACGGCGGCACCGCGCCGGCCGACACCGCCAGTCGCGAGGTCAAGCTGACCGACGCTGGACGGACGGTTTACGGCGGCGGCGGCATCACGCCCGACGAGAAGATCGAAACGCCCAAGAACAACCACTTCCAGGACGAATTGCTCTTCAAGGACGCTTTCTTTCACTTTGCGCCGGTCTATCTGGCCCATCGCAGCGTGGACGAGAACTTCCAGGTGGATGCGGCGGTTCTGGCCGAGTTCAAGAAGTACCTCACCGCGCAGAACATCCCTTGGACCGACGCCGATTTGAACGGCGTGCTGGATTGGATCAAGATCGGCATCAAGGAGAAAATCTTCACCATCCAATTTGGCCAGCAGAAGTCTTTGCGCGCGCACGTGGAATGGGACCCGGAGATTCAGAAGGCGCTCAATTTCTTGCCCGAAGCCCAGGCCCTGGAAGACAATGCCCACAAGGTGCTGACCGAGAAGGCCGAGGCGCGCAGCGAGGGGCGGTAGGGCAGATTGTGTTGCATTGAACCTGAAAACGGCAGTTAGAAGCAGTCTGCTCGCCTCGTCAAGTTGTGTTTGGAATGGACTGCCGCGAACTCGCTCACTTGCTTGTCTCCGCGAAAGCCTGCCCTGAGCGAGGTCGAAGGGCGGAAGCGAACTTGCTGCTTTTGTTTTACATACGCTCTGTCCAATGCTTCGCTTGCGATTGATTGTGGGCGCTTTGTAACCAGGGCATGACTTCAGTTGGGCCGCAATGGTCTGATTAGAAAGCCGGGCTTTAGTTCCCCACCGCCGTTTACGGCCCGCGGTACATGAATCGGCATAGGGGGAGAGTCACCTCTCCGCTCCTGCCACACCACCGGACATGCGGGTCCGCATCCGGCGGTTCGGAGGATTGAGCTACGCAGCGGTTAACAACCGTGGAAGTCCTATCGAGTCGAAGTACGCCACCGGAAACGCGGTGTTCATTGCGAGACTGTTGGCTACGCCATGGGCCACGAGGGTTCCCCGCAGCCTGTGCCGCAAGGTCTCTCTTGATTCCACGCGCGCATAGTTTCCTGTACCGCACGGTTCCCCGCTTCCACTGCTTCCAGATCACTGTTCGCAGC
>CAYVGW010000195.1:0-7371 GCA_964450895.1 uncultured Occallatibacter sp.
GCCAACCGCCAGGCCAACGTCCGCAACGATATGTACGTGGCCAGCGAGGCCATCCGTCTGATGCAGAAGAATGACGAGAGCCTGAAGGCGGCCGGCAAGCCGACGGTCTTCACCGCCGCCGAGGACGCCACTCTCAAGAGCTACAAAGGCAAGGTGGATCAGGCCACCAAGTTCATTCCGCCGTGGGTCAAGGTGGCCGTGGCGTTGGCGCTGGGCATGGGCACCATGGTCGGCTGGAAGCGCATCGTGGTCACCGTCGGCGAAAAGATCGGCAAGGAACACCTGACCTACGCCCAGGGCGCCTGCGCCGAGCTGGTCGCCATGTGTACCATCTCCGCCGCCGACGGCTTCGGCCTGCCGGTCTCGACGACCCACGTCCTCAGCTCCGGCGTCGCCGGAACCATGGCCGCCAACGGCAGCGGCCTGCAACTGGCCACCATCCGCAATATCGCCATGGCCTGGGTCTTGACCCTCCCCGCCGCCGCCCTGCTCTCCGGCGGCCTCTTCTGGCTCTTCCGCCAGGTGGCGGGATAAATTGGCTCACACTGCCCTGGTTTGCCGGGAGATTGTCAGAATATTGGATGCATTTGCCCTGGAACCTTTTTCTTTCTCATTGCGTAAATAAAGCGCAGAGGTACACCATGGTGCGAGGAGCAATCTGTTTGCTTGCGGCCCTAGCCCTGACGGCTGGACCCGCGGTTTGTCAGGAAAATTCTGACAAGGACGCCAAAGATGTCCACGTCCGCGTGAATTCATTGAATATCGACATCCAGGGTAAAAACGGCGAAATCTCCGCCGCGACCTTGGGGCTGCCTGTTTATCCAGGCGCTCAGATTGCCATTTCGAAAGATAATGACGACTCGGCGGATTTGCATCTGGCCTTCGGCAAGTGGGAGTTCCGCCTGCGCGCGGTCCACTACACCACCAGCGACGACAAAGAGAAAGTTGCCGCCTTTTACAAGAAGGCCTTGAAGCGTTATGGCGACGTGCTGGTTTGCCAAGGAGAAGTTGCGATAGGCAATCCCACAGTAACCTCCGGCGGCCTGACCTGCAAAGACGACGACAAGGACACCCCAGCCGAGGGCCTGCATGGACGCGTCGGCATAGGCAGCAAGGATACGGAACTGAAGGCCGGATCGAAGCGCCATCAGTTTATCTTCGGTTTCGATGAATCCAAGGACGGCAAGACCCAGTTTGTGCTGCTGGAGCTGGTTTTGCCCGCCGATTCAGACGACGGCAAAGGCAAGAGCTAGTACCTTGACCGCATGAATGAGCAATGGCCGGACGGTAGCGCCGGCCTCCCGGCCGGCTGTCGCGCGGACGTCCTCGTCCGCGCCTATTGAGTGGTAATTTCCAAATCATAAAGGTCGGCAGTGGTGCAATTTTCCTGTTGGCTGGTGATACGCCCGGAACTCAAGATTTGCTTTCCGATGCAGGATGAATGGGTTGCAACGAGTGAGAATCCATCCAGGCGACATCGAAGCTTCCGAGAACTAGTCCAACCGCCTACGAAATAGATGTATCCGAATGTGATGATCGGGCGCAGATGTAAAGGAAATGAATTCGCAATCAATTTGTGCGCTGTACGCCGGTATTACGCGGAAGGGCCGGGTCGAGCTTGGCCAGATCTGTCGCGAACTGCTCTGCGAGTGACACCACGAACGGAGCGTCCGCAGCGATACGCGGATAAAATGGAACGTAATCCGCGAGTTCTCGCTTTTCTTTGAGGCGCTTTGCAGTCTCGGCAAGCTTGTGGCAGCGGTAGTCGGGGCTGTTACTGAACTTCTCCCAAATCTGTTTGTGCGCATCGGCTCTGAGGAGGGGAAAGCCATTGTCCTCGATACGCTTCCGACCGAGATGATAGATATAGTAGTATGCGCGGCTGATCGAGGTTCGCAGGTAACATTCATCTGCATGAGTGCTCAGCTCATGGGCTACCCTTTGGTATTCGGACCAATTGAACGATTGCGTCGCCATCAAATCAGCCTGTAGGTGAATGTCAGATTCGATCCTACCGGGTAGGAGTTCGCAAGCCACCATGTATCGTCAAAAGCGTCGAGGGCACGCAGGGCATCACCGGGCTCGCCTGCCCATTGGACGAAGGCGTAGAGCATCTCCCAGCCGTCTTCGTCCGATGTTGTGCGTAACGAAAGAACCGAATCCTTGAAGAATTGACGAAGATGTGGCTCCGCATCAGCGAGAACCTGCGGGAGTTGGCGATGACGGCGCAGGAACTCGGATACGGAAGCGTCATCCTGCATGACATAAAGGCTGCGAATCTTATCGATCAGCTTGTGATGCTCATTCTCATAGCACTCCATCTGAGTTTCGAGTTCGGCGAACTCAGAGACTTGGAGTCGGGGCGACTGCGTCGGTGCGGGCTTCTGCCGGTGATAGACACGTGCGCCAATGCGTCTATTCCAGTCATATCCGGAGGTCTGGTTCAACTCATAGGCAACATTCATGGCGCGACCTCCTCGATGCCAATAATCGAATAAAGTTTCTGTTCGTCTGCGAGAATCTCAGCCGCTAGGTCGGGGATAGCAAAAGAGCCAGGAAAATCGCGCTCGAAGCGAAGATACACAGCGTTCGCAATCTGAGCCGAACCATCAATGGTGACACTCCGACCTTCCCATCGGAGAACTGTTGCGAACGCAGTCAAGGGTGTGGACTGAATCTTGGCGAGCGCGGGTGAAGCGAAAGGTTTCAGTATCTCGATGAAAGGTGCGTTCCTCGGTTGTAGGTGAAGAATAACCGCCGTTTTGTACTTGAGTACCTCAACCTTGCCGTGCTTGGCCAACACATCAAGCCCAATATTCAAAATCTCAATTGTCTCTCCAGCCGTATTCCAATTGGCGTCGTCCCAAGTGAGGTGTGCCTGAGATGGACTGAAAAAGAAAGTCGTCTTTCGTTTCGGAATCTTGAATTTGACGCCTTGCTCCGAGGGCTTCCCCTCGCTTATAACCTCAAGATCGTCTACCGTTATGTCCCAATGGCAAAATCGGTCGAAAAGCTCTTCGACGATATCGGTTCTTGTCATGGCAAGACGCAAATTCGGCCTGACGAACTCGATTGTGACGTCGAGGATGGAGATCGGAACTGTTACGGATTCTGCCATACGCATATATACCATATATCGGCAGCCCCCAACTCGTCACGTTACAAATACGCAGGAAATGAATGATGGGATCTAACGCGGCTGAAGGTAAGGCGTAACCCTTCCCGCTTTGAGTACGGTATATTGGCTGATATTCGCGCATTCGCTCACAGGGATGCTGAATGGGTGCCAACAGCCCGATTCACTTATCGAACTGCCGACATCAGAATTGCCCATTCTGAACGGTTGGTCGCCAATTCGGAGACTATACCACCGCTTAGTCGTTAAAAACCAGCAACTTTTCTCAACTTCCGGTAGGATATTGGAGGTACCTATCGAAGAATGAGCCTGAAAGCCAAGCTGGAAGCAGTCATCTACGCCGCGGAGGAGCCGGTCACCCTGGCTCAGCTCGCCGTCCTCTTTGCCGCCGACGCCCTCGAATGGAAGGCGCAGCAGGAGGCCGACGCTGCTGGTCTGTCCTCCCATCAGCCCTTTCTGGGCGATGATTTCGCCGTTCTTGACCCCGATTCCGATCTGAATCTGGAGACGGACCCAGCCTTTGGCGCAGAAGCTGTCTTAGAATCGGACACTTCCGCCGAATCTGAAGCTGCTCCTGAAGCCACACTCGAAGCCACCCCGGAGGCCGCACCCGAAGCCGCACCGGAAAATCTGCCCGCCCCTACGGAAGACGCGGAGAGTGCAACCCCAAATCCAGCCCTCGTGGAAGCCGAGGAGAATGTAGCCCCAAGTCTAGCGGAAGCTGAATCCGCCCCGCCCGCCGTTTCCCCCGAAGAGGCCGAGCTGGAGCAGAAGCGTCAGGCCCGGCAGCTCGACCGCGAGGTCCGTGCCATCCTCCGCCAGCTCCTCGACGAGCTGATCGCCGCCTACGCCTCCGACAGCCGCGGCGTGGAGATTCGGGAGATCGCCGGTGGCTTTCGCATGGCCACCAAGCCGGAATGCCACGATGCCGTCCGCCTTTTTATCAAGAGCCTGAAACCGGCGCTTAAGCTCTCGCTGCCGGCGCTGGAAACCCTGGCCATCATCGCCTACAAGCAGCCCATCACCGCCCCGGAGGTCAACGAGATTCGCGGCGTGGAGTCTTCGGGCGTCTTCGGCTCTCTGCTGGCCCGCAAGCTGATCGCCACCGCCGGACGCAAGCAGGTCATCGGCCGCCCCATCCTCTACAAAACCACCAAGGAGTTCCTGCTCCGCTTCGGCCTCAAGGACGTGGCCGAGCTGCCTTCGATGGAGGAGTTTGAAAAGCTGGCCGCCATCGAGCTCGACGAGCCGGAGACCGCCGAAGAGGCTGAGCAGAGAGCCAACCCAACAGCCGGCCCGGAGTTCAATGAAGCTGCCAGCGAAGAGCTGGAAGACGCGCCATCGGGACTAGGGACTGAAGGATTGATTAAAACCCTGCCTACGCAGCCCGATTCACACGTAACCCCTGGGACCGCCGAGACGGCGGGCCGCAACGAAACCACCCCCGCCGAGGCCGCTCCTGCCGCGCCTCTCGTCACCGAGCAGGCAGAAATCGAGAGTTCTTCCCATGACCACCCCCAAGAAAGCAACGAAGAAGGCCGCCAAGAAATCAACTGCGATTGAGTCTAAGCCCAAGAAGACCGTTCGCGCCAAAAAGTCTGTAGCTGCAGAGCCGGAAGCCGCCGTCCTGGAAGCGCCCGAAGTGAACGCTGAGATTGCGCCGGAAGCTCTGGCCCCCAAGAAGCGCGCCGCTAAAAAGGCCAAGAGCAAGCCCGCGTCCGATCAGGTGGCTGCGGATGCGGCCATTCCAGCGGAGGCTTTAGCTCTTGAGGAAAGTTCTTTCCGAGACGCGGTTGCGATCCCTTCTCCGGCCGCCGATGCAGCCGTAGAAGTTGTCGAAGACGCCGAGCCGGAGACCGCGCCCAAGCCGCGTCCGCCCGCCAAGCTCGAGCGCCTGCAAAAAATCCTTGCTGCCGCCGGCGTGGCCAGCCGCCGTTCCGCCGAGTCGATGATCGAGCAGGGCCGCGTCCAGGTCAACGGCAAAGTGGTCACCGAGCTGGGCACCAAGGCCGACGCCGGACGCGACCACATCCGCGTCGACGGCAAGCTGCTGCAAGGCGCCGAGCGCCTGCGCTACTTCATTCTCAACAAGCCCCGCGGCTTTGTGACCACCGTCAAAGACCCCGAAGGCCGCCCCACGGTCATGCAATTCTTCGAGAAGATGAAGGAGCGCCTCTACCCCGTCGGCCGCCTCGACTACCTCAGCGAAGGCCTTCTGGTCGTCACCAACGACGGCGAGCTGGCCAACAAGCTGACCAAGGCCTCCTCCGGCGTGGAAAAAACCTACCTGGTCAAAGTAGCCGGTCAGCCCACCGAGGCCGAGCTGGACATTCTCCGCGGCGGCGTTACCATCGCCCTGGGCAAACCCGGATCGAAGACGGTCCGCACCTCCCCAGCCCGCATCCGCCAGGTTCGCCAGGGCGACAACCCCTGGTACGAGGTGGTTCTCATCGAGGGCCGTAACCGCGAACTGCGCAAAATGTTCGAGGAGATCGGCCATTTTGTCGAAAAAATCCGCCGCACCGGCTACGGCCCGCTGGTCCTCGACCAGGAGCCGGGAAACCTGCGCGAACTGGAGCCGGAGGAGCTGGAGGCTCTGCGCAAAGCCGCAGACGGCAAGCTGCGCACCCCCAAATCCAAGGACCTGCGCCGCCGCAACCTGATTGACGCCGGCCTGCTGCCGACCGTCCTACCCAAACCGAGCGGCCGCCCGCGCATCGCTCCACCCGCCACTCCGCCGTCCGCTGGCGATGGGAACCCGGTTCGGACCGATTGGTCCCGTCCAGGCGCTTTCAAGGCGAAGAAATTCGGCGCAGGTCAATCTGTCCGGCCCCCCCAGCCCACGGACCGCTTCGCCAGCGGCGAGGCTAACAAGTTCTTCCGTCCAGCCCGCCCCAGCGGTGAAGGCTTCCGCCCTGCTGCCGGCCGCACCTCCGCTCCCAACCCCGTGCGCAGCTTCTCCCGCTCGGAAGATGAACGCCCGCCGCGCGCCGACAACCGCGCCCCACAGAACTTCGGCTTCAATCGCCCTGCCGGACGCAGCTTTGACCGCCCAGACGCCCGGGCAGATGCACGTTCCGCCGCGCGCCCAGCTCCACGCAACTTCGAGCGCCCCGCCGGCCGCCCCGCCTGGAAGCAGGAAGACCGGCCATCGCGCGCTACGGAAGGCGCAACCGGCGAAGCCCGCCCTTTCACCCCGAAGCCAGCATGGAAAAAGACTGAACACCCAGACAGCTCTTCCCGTCCAGAGCGTTCAGCTCGCCCGGCCCGTCCGGAGTTCAAGCGTTCCGCTCCGCCCAAGCCAGACTTCAAGCGCTCCGCTTCGCCCCGTCGCGATCTCCCCGCCCGCGAGACCAGAGTCTTCGACGAGGATTTGGAACCCATCCGTCCGCCCAACCTCCACATTGAGGAAATCACCACCCCGGACCGCCCCAGCCCATCCCGGCCCAGCGCTCCGCGTTCCAGCTATAACCGGCCCTCCACCAGTCGGCCAGCCACTAACCGCTCCAGCGCACCCCGACCTTATGCGGATCGGTCAGTCTCCAGTCGTCCTAGCGCACCCCGCTCGTACTCTGACCGGCCGTCCTCCGACCGCCCCCGGCCCAGCCGTCCAAGCCTCAACCGGCCTTCGTATGATCGGCCAGCTACTTCCGACCGGCCCAGCAGCTTCCGCCCGCGTCCCGACCGGCCCAGTCGGACCAGCTTCGCCCGCCCCGAAGGCAGCCGTCCATCCTTTACCAGCAGCGGCCAGCCCCGCCCCGGCGGCGCGCGCCCCAGCAGCAAACCCGGAAAGTTTGCCAAGCCCGGAGGCTCCTCCAAGCCCTACAAGCCGCGCACCGAGGGCGTATCCGACTACCGCCCCACCAAGGCGAAGCCCTACCCTAGCTCCACCTCCCGCGCTGAAAGAAAGGCCGGTCCCGGCTGGAAGCCAAAGTCCAGCTTCAGCCCTGGCAAGCCAGCCTCCGGCACGCGCTTCAAACCCAAGCCCGGCAGCTCCGCCAAACCCAGCCATAGGGTCAAGCCCGGCGGCAAATCCAGCGGAAAAAAGCGGAACTATTAACTAAGTTGGGTTCTATATTCTCAGAATCACTTTGATGACTGGGCACCCCATCCTTGCGACGTTCTTGTTTTTGTCGCAAGGGTGGGAAACCATGAAGCCGGTTTTTCTATGTGAAGCTGAAAATCTGTCATCCTGAGCAACTTGACTTGCGCTGCAAGTTACATCTGCAATGAAC
>CAYVGW010000196.1:0-7109 GCA_964450895.1 uncultured Occallatibacter sp.
CAGGGGCATAAATGCCCCTGCTCCCTCCAAATGATTTCAAATGCGATTTCCCTGTTGACCGGCGGCTCGTCTATTCTCTTTTTCTTCGCCATTCAAGTATAATTCCAGATATGGACTTTCAACTGGTGACAAGCTACAAACCGCGCGGAGATCAGCCGCGGGCGATCGGCGAACTGCTTTCCGGCCTGGCGGCGGGAGAGAAGCACCAGGTTCTGCTGGGCGTGACGGGGTCGGGCAAGACCTTCACCATGGCCAAGGTCATCGAGGAGTCGAACCGGCCGGCGCTGATCCTGGCGCATAATAAAACGCTCGCCGCGCAGCTTTATCACGAGTTCAAGCAGTTTTTTCCCAATAATGCCGTGGAATACTTTGTGAGTTACTACGACTATTACCAGCCCGAGGCGTATATCCCCGCTGGTGACTTATATATCGAGAAGGAAGCGACCGTTAACGAAGAGTTGGATAAGTTGCGTCTTTCGGCGACGCGGTCGCTCTTCGAGCGGCGCGACGCGATCATTGTCTCTTCGGTGAGCTGCATTTATGGCTTGGGTTCGCCGGAGGCTTATTACGGGATGCTGCTGCTGCTGGAAAAAGGCCAGAAGATCAGCCGCAAGGATATAACCCGGCGCTTGGTGGAAATACTCTATGAGCGCAATGATGCGGACTTCCGGCGCGGGACGTTTCGCGTGCGCGGCGATATGATCGAGGTTTTTCCGACATACGATGAGCTGGCTTACCGGATTGAGCTGTTCGGCGATGAGATTGAGTCGCTCTCGCAGATTGATCCGCTCTTTGGCACGGTAAAGCAGAAGTATGCGCGGCTGCCGATTTATCCCAAGAGCCATTATGTGGTGCAGCCGGAGCAGAAGGCCGAGGCCATTGATTCGATTGTGACGGAGTTGAACGATTGGGTGCCGCGGCTGGAGGCCGAGGGGCGGATGGTAGAGGCGCAGCGGATTCATCAGCGAACGCGTTTTGACCTGGAGATGATCAAGTCCATGGGCTTTTGCCACGGGATCGAGAATTACTCGCGGCACTTCAGCGGCCGCCTTCCGGGCGAGGCGCCGCCCACGCTGCTGGATTATTTTCCGCGCGATTTTCTGCTTTTTGTGGACGAAAGCCACGCCACGATTCCGCAGGTGCATGGGATGTGGTTTGGGGACCGCAGCCGCAAGCAAAACCTGGTGGATTACGGCTTCCGGCTGCCCTCGGCGATGGACAACCGTCCATTGAAGTTTGATGAGTTTGAGAATCGCGTGCATCAGGCAATTTATGTTTCGGCGACCCCGGGTCCGTATGAGCTGACCAAGTCGGCCGGCGTGGTGGTGGAGCAGGTGATCCGGCCGACGGGCCTGGTGGACCCGGAGGTGGAGATCCGGCCCGTGAAGGGGCAGATCGACGATCTGCTGGCGGAGATTCGCGACCGGGAGAAGCGCAACGAACGGGTGCTGGTGACCACGCTGACCAAGCGCATGGCCGAGGATTTGGCGAATTATTACACTGAAGTGGGCGTGCGCTGCCGCTATCTGCACTCGGAGATTGAAACGCTGGAGCGAGTGAAGCTGCTGGCTGGGCTGCGCAAGGGCGAGTTCGATGTGCTGATCGGGATCAACCTGCTGCGCGAGGGGCTGGACCTGCCGGAGGTGTCGCTCGTGGCGATTCTGGACGCCGATAAGGAGGGCTTTTTGCGTTCGACGGGTTCGCTGATTCAGACGATGGGCCGGGCTTCGCGGCACGTCGCGGGGCGGGCGATTCTCTATGCCGACAAGATGACCGACTCGATGCGGCGGGCGATTGGCGAAACGGACCGGCGGCGGACCAAGCAGCGGGCCTTCAACGAGGAGCATGGGATTACGCCGCAGTCAGTGATTAGCCCGGTGGACATGGGCCTGGCGGCGATTCTGAAGGCTGAGTACGGCGATGTGGAGGCGGAGGAGACGGCTGGACTGCCAGAGGGCTTTGCCACCCAGGCGGAGCTTGACGGGTTCATTGCCGGGTTAGAGACGGAGATGCGCGAGGCTGCAAAGAAGTTCGACTTCGAACGGGCGGCCAAGCTGCGCGATACGATCAGGGAACTGCGGGAGAAGGAGTTTTTGTTTGGGTGAGGATCAGGGCAATCGCATTTGAAATCATCTGGAGGGAGCAGGGGCATTTATGCCCCTGAATTTACGCCTGAAACCACAGGGCTTCAGCCCCGGGCCTAAAGGCCAGCCTGCCCAAGCCTCGCTTCAGGGGCATCAATGCCCCTGCTCCCTCCGATAAGCCGCCTGCATGAGTATCGCGACAAAGATGAGCGTTAGGCGAAGTTCAAATGCGATTGCACTGGGGTGAGGATGCCTTCCATCCTCTCCGCGATGGAAAAATGCAGATCCTTCGTGCGCGCTCCGGAGCCAGTGGCATTGCCCGTGCAATTGCTTCGATGCAAGTCCCTGCTCTTTGAGGGGCTTGCACCGAAAACTCCACCTCTATCCAAGAATACTGACTTCAAGTCCAGGTGTTTTCACCCTTGAATCTTGAGAAGATCCTTCATTGCCATTTTCAGACACGGATTTGCAGGGGACCAAGACCTGTCTCAGGTCCGGATCTTCGGACCTGGGACGGAATCTCGCCTACCACCCCAGAACATAGGCAAAGACCAGAGGCGCGACAATCGACGCGTCCGATTCGATGATGAACTTGGGGGTCGCCTCGCCCAGCTTGCCCCAGGTGATCTTTTCGTTGGGCACGGCGCCGGAGTAGGAGCCATAGCTCGTCGTCGAGTCGGAAATCTGGCAGAAGTACGCCCAGAGCGGCACGTGCTCCCGCTGCAAATCCTGATGCAGCATCGGCACCACGCAGATCGGGAAATCCCCGGCAATGCCGCCGGCAATCTGGAAGAACCCCAGCGGCGTTTCGGCGGTCGTCTTGGTGTACCACTCGGCCAGCTCCATCATGTACTCGATGCCCGTCCGCACCGTGTGGACATTCTTCACGTCGCCGGTAATCACGTGGCCGGAGTACATATTGCCCAGCGTCGAATCCTCCCAGCCGGGGACAAAGATGGGCAGGTTCTTCTCCGCCGCCGCCAGCAGCCAGCTATTTTTGGGATCAATCTGGTACGAGGCCTTCAAATCGCCGGAGAGCAGAATCTTGTACATGAACTGATGCGGGAAGTAGCGCTCGCCGGCCTGGTCGGCGCGCACCCACTCCTTTAGCACCTCGTTCTCGATGCGCCGCATCGCCTCCATCTCCGGGATGCAGGTATCGGTCACGCGGTTCATGTGGCGCGCCAGCAGCTTGGCCTCGTCGGCCGGAGTCAGATCGCGATAGTGCGGCACGCGCTCGTAAAAATCATGCGCGACAAGGTTGAAGACGTCCTCCTCCAGGTTGGCGCCCGTGCAGCAGATGCCGTGAATCTTGTCCTGGCGAATCATCTCGGCCAGCGAAAGGCCCAGCTCGGCGGTGCTCATCGCGCCGCCGATGGTGACGAACATCTTGCCGCCGGAGGCGAGCAAGGCGTTGTAGGCTTCCGCGGCGTCCACCAGCGAAGCGGCGTTGAAGTGACGATAGTGATGCTTGATAAACTCTGAAATTGGCGGCATTTTCTGCGTTTCTCCCCTATTTAAGCTACCACAATCGACTCAAAACTCCATGAATTCGCGGCGTTCTCCTCCGTCTCCATCGTCAAACTATGGAAGAATGGAAAAAGGAGAATCAAACCCTTGAGCAGCTCTTTGCGCAGCCGGCTACGCGCCGTGCCGGTTCTTGTCTGGATGGTGCTGCTGGCGCTGCTCCTCCGTCTGGCTGTCATCCCCTTCAATAGCTATCTCTTTGAAGATCTGATGGATGCGCAGCACATCCACGCCTGGGAGCAGGGCAATGTGGCGCGCTCGCTGCTGGCCGGCCAGGGCTTCGGCAGCCCCTTCGTTTCCACCCAGCCCTCGGCGATCATGCCCCCGGTCTACCCGCTGATCGTGGCGTTTTTCTTCCGCCTCTTGGGCATTCATACCGCGCAATCGATCTTTGCCATTCACGTCTTTGACTGCCTCATCAATGCGCTGGCCTGCATTCCGGTCTTTCTGCTGGCGCGGCGCAGCTTTGGCCCGCGCGTGGCGCTGTGGGCGGGCTGGGGCTGGGCCGTCTTTCCCAACGGCATTTATTTCTCCGCCGCCTGGGCCTGGTCTACGCATCTGCTGCTCTTCTGCCTACTCTGGCTGCTCTACCTGGCACAGGATATGGAAGGCTCTCCGCGGCTTGGGCTATGGGCCGGCTTTGGCCTGCTGGCCGGCTTCACCGCGCTCACCGAGCCGTCGATCCTGATTGTGATTCCCTTTCTGCTCTTGCTGGCGGCCTGGAGGCTGGCGCGCGCTGGAAAGCGCTGGCTGCTGCCGGGACTCGTGGCCTCGCTCACGCTGGCCGCGGCCATCTCGCCTTGGCTGATCCGCGAGGCGCTGGTCTTCCACCGCTTGATTCCCCTGCGCGACAGCATGGGGCTGGAGATGTGGATGGGCAACAACGGCAACAGCCTGCATTGGACCAACGACGCCCAGCATCCGCTGCATGACGCCGGCGAGCTGGCCGAGTACAACGCCGGCGAACTGGCCTACATGGACCACAAAGCCCAGCAGGCCAAGGACTACATTCACGCCCACCCCGGCTGGTACGCCTGGATGTGCCTGCGCCGCGCCACCTATCTCTGGACCGGCTACTGGAGCTTTGATGCGCGCTATTTAGCCATGGAGCCGGCCGATCCATTCAATATTCCCTTTGCCACCGGCATGACGCTGATTGGGCTGTTGGGGCTGTTTTTGGCGCAGAAGGAGAGGCCCTACGAGGCCGTCCGTTACGCCGGAGTGCTTTTTCTCTTGCCCGTAATGTATTACTTTGCCCACCCGGAGCCGTATCATCTGCGCCCGCTGGACCCGCTGCTGGTAATCCTGGGCTGTTCCGCCATCCTGCGTCTGCGCGGTCGGCTTGAGGAAACCGCGCCAAGCGCGGTTGCAGCCAGCCGGCCCGCGCCTACGGCGCGCGGTTACTGCCTATAATCGATCTTCGCCTTGAATCGCACGGTCCCCTCCCGCTTCCTTACCCCTGCCGGTAGATCTGCCGCACCGTCCCAAAGATGGGCCGTTCGCTGCGCACCGGGCGCTTGAGGGAGGCGCGCACCTCGGCGACGCTCAGCTCCAGCTCGGCCATGGTGCGGCTGAGCGTGTTGCGGTGCATGCCCATCTCTTCCGCCGCCTTGCACTGGTTGCCCCGGTGGGCCAGCAGCACCTCGCGCACGTATTGCTTTTTGAACTCGCGCACGGCGTCCTCGTAGCGGATGCCGCTGGAGTGCATTTGCGTCACCAGGCTGTCCAGTTCTCTTCTCACGTCCACCTCGACCATTTCAAAATAGTATGCCTTGATTTTCAGCCCAGCGCACTGATGCGCATCACACTCCTCCGCCAGGGTGCATCCACTGCGGAGTTTCATCTTCCATGTAGCTGAGTCCATGGCGAATTTTATCCGCCAACTCCTCGGGACTCATGCGCGCGGTCACATGACAGGCCCCGAAAAACAGCCGCGGCAGCCGCGCCTCCGCCATCCAGCGCGCGTGCGGATAAAACGCCAGCGCCACCAGAATCACCACCATCACCACCAAGGCTCCCTGCACAAAACCAAAAATCCCTCCAGCCAGCTTGTCCAGGCAACCCAGCCCCGTCGCGTGCAAAGCATTGGAGAGAAACTTGCCCAACAGGCTGGCCACGCCCGTCACGAAAAACGCAATCAGCAGAAAGGCTATCGCGTCGCCGACTACCTCATAGCGAACGGAAAACATGATCATGTGCCCCAGCCAGCCATAATTCCAGACGGCCAGCGCAAGCCCCATGACCAACCCGGCCAGGGAACAGATCGAGCGAAGAAAGCCGTGCCGCAGCCCATTCAGTATGGTCAGCACAATGACCAGCACGATCACCCAGTCTATCCACGACATATCGCGCCTCTTTCATGCCTTATAAATTCAACTCCCGTCCCGTCAATCGATGAAAGGCCTCCAGATATTTGGCCTGTGTGCGCTCAACCACCTCGCCGGGCAGTCCCGGAGCGGGCGCCTGCTTATTCCAATGGATTGTCTCAAGATAATCCCGCACGAACTGTTTGTCGAATGAGGGCTGCGCGCCCCCCGGCTTCCACGCCGCCGCCTCCCAGAAACGCGAGGAATCCGGGGTCAAAACCTCATCGGCCAGAATGATCCCCTCGGCCGTTCGCCCAAACTCGAACTTGGTGTCGGCCAGAATCAGACCGCGGGCTTCGGCGTACTCGGCCGCTTTGCGGTAGACGGCCAGCGTCAGCCGTTTCAGCTCGGCCGCATCGGCCTCGCCCACCGCCGCTGCCGTGGCCGCATAAGAGATGTTTTCATCGTGCGTGCCGGCTTCGCCCTTGGTCGAAGGCGTGTAGAGCGCCTCCGGCAGCCGCGAGCCATCCAGCAACCCCTCCGGCAGCGGAATCCCGCAGACCGACCGGTTCGCCTTGTACTCCTTCCAGCCGGAACCCGTCAGATAGCCCCGCACCACGCACTCGACCGGGAACATCGACGCCCGCTTGACCAGCATCGAGCGGCCTTCCAGTTGCTCGGCATAAGGCTGCAACGAGGCGGGATACTCGCTCACCTCGGCGCTGATCAGATGATTGGGAACCACATCCTTCAGCAGATCAAACCAGAACAGCGAGATCTGCGTCAGCACCTTGCCCTTGCCCGGAATCCCCGTGGCCAGCACATGATCAAACGCGGAGATGCGATCGGTGGCCACCAGCAGCAGCGCGTCGCCCACCTGATAGAGGTCTCGCACCTTGCCCCGGCCCAGCAGAGGCGTTGCACCCAGATTCGTAGTCAATTGGACTGTCACGCGGAGTTTATCCTTGGAAAGAACTGATCTTAGATTCTCAAAGGCGCGGCGATCTTTGTCAACCCCAGGGCAATCGCATTTGAACTTCGCCAAACGCCTATCATTCTCGCGATACTCATGCGGGCGGCTTTTCGGAGGGAGCAGGGGCATTGATGCCCCTGAAGAGAGACTTGGGCAGTCTGGCCTTTAGTACTTATCCGTAAATAACAACCGTTTGCCTCCAGCAGATCATCGCAGCCG
>CAYVGW010000197.1:0-7098 GCA_964450895.1 uncultured Occallatibacter sp.
CATTCGGCTCTTAACCGACAGGTTGTAGGTTCGATTCCTACCGCGTCCACCATTAGAATCAATTAGTTAGGACGATTCATTACAAAACCACTTTCCGATACCGGGGAAAATACCGGGGACTCCACTTCAATTCTGTTTCCGCTGATGCTTTCTACAGCGCCTCTCAGATCGTCCAAAGAGAAGTGTCCGTACCGCTTTGCCATTAAAACCATTGTCGATGCACTCCAGCCCGCTATCTTGGCAACTTTGGCAATCGGGATTCCCGCGTTAAGCATCCGGGAAACCGCAGTGTGCCTCAGATCGTGAAATCGGCAAGCAAGCGGCGTAATCTTCTCTTCCGAGTCCGTCTCCGCCGTCTCCCCTTTCAGAATCTTGGCTGCCCTCAGTCTCGCCGCTTCCCACGCTTCCTTGATACTCCCGATAGGCTTGGACGGGTCAACGTGGTAAGCCTTGGGGCTGAATTCATCCCCGCCCGCGCCGTACCGCTCTGCCGGAAAGACGTAATGCTCCGGCTTGCGCTCCGGGAAGTGTGTCGCCCAAAAGCTGAGAGCCGCAATTGCCCTCTGACTCAGGGGAATGATGCGCCCCGTTCCGGCAGACGTTTTATCCTTGCCCCATTTCAGGCAGCGACTCTCAAAGTCCACACAACCCCATTGCAGCGTCCGTATCGTGCCGTACCGCGCCCCGGTCTCAATCGCCAGCGTGACGAACGGCACCAGAGAGCGGGAGCGGGACTTCCCGCAAGCCTGTAACAGCGCCGTCTCCTCTTCTGGGGTGATTGCCCGTCCAATATCATCCCGCGTTGCCAGCATCTTTACATCGGGCTGCAACCGCGCCCATTGGCCGAATCGTTTTAGAATTGCCCGCAAGGTTCCAATCTCCAGATTGACCGTTTTCGGCGAAGCGTCTTCGCCAACCCGCTTTTGCTGGTATCGGGAAATGTCCCGCGCTTCCATATCGCAAACCAGCTTGCGGCCCAACTCCGGGAGCAGATGAGCAAGGTTGGCTTTTTCAATAATTACTGAACGCGGGGCAAGCGTGGCCTTTTTCATCTCCAGCCATTCCTCTGCCGCAACAGAGAGCAAGCGCGGCTGCTGCTGTTTCCTGATACCAGCCGCGCCCTCTTCCAATTTGCGCCGCCGCTTGTCTTCGATCTTCCCTGCAAGCGTCTTGGAAGAGGTTCCCGTGCTCTCTCGGATGCGTTGCCCGTGGAAGATGAAATCCATTGTCCAAACTTTGCTTCCCTTGTAGCGAAACACTGACATAACTATTTCCCCCCTTTGCGTTTGTTACTTTCCGCTGGAGCCTTCAATTCCGGCTTGGCTTCCAATTTCTGTTTGTCCCTAAGACGTTTCATGGCCGCTGCAACTCGGCATTTCGAGCCACAATAGAATTGCTTTGCGCGTTTTCTCGGATAGTTTTCACCGCACCTCTGGCAAATTGCCCATCCCCCGGCAGTTCCACTGCTCCACATTGCCAGTGCATACAGGGCCGTCACAACGTCCGGGCAGTAGAGGCCCGGAACAAATTTCTTCGTGGCTTCGTGCCACCAAACGACAAACCGCGTTTTGCTCAAACCTATTGTGAACGCCTTGGAGAGAGCAAAAGCTACTGTCATGACTTCAAAACCGATTTTTCCCTTGAATTCGAGAATCGGCTTCTCATCATTTCCGCTACGTTCTACGCCCGGATGAATGTGCGGAACGTCCTTGCCAACTAATGCCCCGCCAACCGGGGAAGTAAGCGGATGTTTCTCAAGTTCAATATCGAATGAGACGCTGGCCCGCATATCACCGGAGGCCGATCTGAGCGTCCGTTTTTCAGAGTTGCCTTTGTCTTCCTCGATAAACCAGCCTCCAGGACTCAATCGGTCAAGTAGAGCGGGCAGCGGGTCCAGTTCTTTTGTATCGAAGGTGACAACTGGAGACCAGTCCCCGGCATTCAACCGATCCTTCAAGGCGAGCATTTCCCTGAGCCGGTCCCATTCCGCCCGGTCAATGATTCCGTGTTCCTTCTCAATTTCCTTTCGCTTTCTAGGATTATCCAAGCCGTCTATGAATGACGGCAACAAGCGCCGAACACTGGTTACTGGTTTGTCGCTCCAGACAATCGAGGGTACGAATCCCTCTGCTTTCTCAGGGCTGGAATCGATCAATACCGGAATCTGTCTTTCCGGCATCGCAAGGTGCGTTATCGCTTCGTTATTGTGATTGCTTTTCATTGCTTGCGTTCACCATCAATTCCGTTTATATATTAGAAAGCAGCAGAAAGCAAGCAAAGAATCACCAAAGCACTCAGGAGGAAAAATGGCGGGGTCAAACACAGCAAGACTCAGGAGTCTCCCAGAGGCAGCAGATTGCCTTGGATTATCGGTCAAGTGCCTGCGCGGATGGGTATGGCGGCGCAGCATCCCTTACGTCAAGGTTGGCCGCGCCGTCAGAATCTCAGACGAAACCATTCAGCGAATCATTGACCGTGGAACAATTCCAGCCCTTGAGGGGCGCGTCTAATGCCGCGCCGGGATAGAGCAGCCGCAAACGCGGAGTTGTCCGCTCTCCATCTGGTGCCGGAGTATGAACCCGCCGTCCAATGGGCAGACTACCCTCGTATAGAGCCGGGAGATTACCCGGCTTACTGCAAGCGGGCAAAGTGGTACTGGGAACCCGGCTTCAAACGGTGGACTTGTCTTCTTCTATTCGACGTTTTGATAGAGGCCCAAACTACTTCGCTTGGAATCATTCCAATGTGGCTCAACGGCGGTGACGGAGAAAAGCCCAAGGCGGGGAGGCGCTCACTCTTCTTTCCAGCTTGGATAAAAGCCAACGGCGGGCCGCCTGCACGCAGAGACCGTCTTTCACCATCTGTCTTTGTGCGGCGCATGGCGCGGGTCAGAGTCGGCGATACAAAAGGGCCGCTGCCATATTCGGTTGTGCGGGAGATTCTCGAATGGTCCACGGGTACACCAGTCAATCTGTCACACAGTCAAGGAGGGCATCAATGAATCGCCACACAATCAGCAACTTGGGGAATTTGTTTGTCAATGGATGCGACAGCTTGCACGCTGCGAAGAAAGGATAGGGCCGGAGATTCGGCCCTTTGCCGGGGTCGAGGTGTAATACACCCAATCACACACCAAGGGCGGGCGGCGGCCAAACGCTGCCCGCAAAGGCAATAAACGCACGTCACAGAAGAAGTTTAGCATTTTGTCGAAAAAACTGGAAACAGGAATTTGTTACGGTTGGCGTGAAAAACCGGCTTGCTGGCATGAATTAAATCTACGCGAATTATGCCTGAAAGGAAAAGAAGCATGAATGAGGAATTTAGTGGAATACAGGCGGCAACCGTACAGGCCGAAAAGGCGGCGATTGCCAAGGCCCGCGCTCGCGGCGAGATGCACGGATTCACCGGCATATTCCTTGTCAACTTCATTGAGCGTGAACTGCAACTGATGGTGAAATGGAGAAACCGCGCAAGAGCGGCAGGAAGGGGCGCATTGCTCGCCGCAGTTGTACTTCTTATGTGCAACAGGTCATCCTTTATTCGGTTCTATTATCCAAGAGAATCCACTTTTTGTCACAGTAGCCACGTGGACGGTTTCACCAAAATACTTACAGTCCGGAACACTTTCTTTGCTTTCAACGCAGGTCTTAGCGTATTTGTGGACCTCGCTGATGGCTTCAGAAAGATATAGCGGCTGTGAGAGTTTCCCTGTATCTTTCATTTGCTTGCATATCGTTTTTGATCCTGCAAATGCGTTGAAGTTTCTTGGCTCGATTTTTGGCTCTATTGTGACAGGCGGCAAGTACATTCCATCCCTGCGCTGAAAAGTAATCTCTGTCCACAATGGTTTCCCAGCCAAGTATCCTACAAAAATCACGTCATCATCACCATCCGGGAGACTTGAAGGGATACTATTCGGAGGCTCCAGTTCATAGAATATCCGCAGCGCGATCTTTTCAAAGTAACTCTGTGGATCATCTAAATCTTCGTCTGGCAACTCGGCCATGACGCGCTTCGTGATCTCTTTGAGGTCGTAATGACGGCCAGAGGCAAATTCGGCTGCTGTATGCCCAACCCAAGCCCAAGCAAAACCTGTGTTATTGACAAACGCAGTACTGAAGATTTTCTGTACATCTTCGATTCTGGTTTCTGAATTGGCGTGGTCCTCGTACACCTGTATGCCGTCCGCAGCAATTGCGAATCCTTCAGGAGACCAAACCGTTGCGATTAGTGTCATTTTCGGTGATCCGTTTCTCTGTTTGCAAGATACTTCATAATTGAAATGGATATGACATTTAGGCTCACGGATTGATTTCGTCCAGCTAACGACATAATCCAAACTTCGCAAAGATTTCTCTGAAAGACACACCATTTAACACACTCCGTGAGATACTAAACTCACAGAGACGCGCAACCGGCACAATTTCAGCAAGGGCCAGACTTCCGATCTGGCCCTTGCCGTCTCTACTGTATTCCTGACCGCTCTCTAACGCAATCGCCTTCCCATAGGCGGATGGGAAGGCCGCAAGATTCGCCAGGACACGCCCGCGTCCCTCCCCACCGATGATGCCAAGCCTCACCAGCGCGTAGCCTTCTGGCGTTTGATTAGGGCGCGTAACGCCAGAGGTCGTTAAGTTCACCCAGCACTCTACTGAATCGGATAACCCTCAGTCATTTATCCAGTACAGCAAGAATTTTGTACGTCTCAGAATCATACGTCCTGCCATCTACGCTCGCCAGCCAAATGAGCTTGGCATTTTTGCCCTTAAACTCCACCTGGATATTGTCCACTAGGGGCATTCGGCAACTGCGAATAGGGTGTTCGTCCCTAGAGAAGGCACCTGGACCACCATGTGTCCAAACCGAAACAGGCTTGCTTTCGCAGTTGACGACCACAATTCTGTCGTCCGGCAAAAGGAGTGAAAATGTCGCGCCCGTGACTTGGTAGGTAATCTCTCTCGACTCTGTGCTAGTCCCGTTGGATGTTGTTGTGCCGCTGCAATTCACATTGGTTGAACTGTCCCTGCAATTCAGGTTGGTATGCGCCGTTGAGTTGAAATGGGCGGGCACAACATAAGTGTATTCTGATTCGCTGTTCTGGCGTTGAATGATCTTGACGTTCATTTTTTGTCCAGAAGCCTGAATTGTGTTGAAGGCCAGGAACACAATTACCGCTACGTGACTTAACCAATTTTGCCTTTTCATATTCGTCCCCTTTCACACAAGAGAGTAGATGCACTAAAGCTCGGAATCTAATTTAGCTTCGATCTTATATATTCTTTCATGCAATCTATCGATTTTTTCATGAAGGGAATCCAGTTGTTGCGAAATCAAAACATCGTCTGTATGAACTACCCACGTAATCCAAGCGAAGCCCAAGACGATCAAAAGCCATTGCCAGCGCTGTACCTGATTCGGGTTACGGAAGAGAAATACGCTTCCCGCACCAACAGCGGTCAAGATGGCGGGACGCGGAAAGTAAACCACAAATCCTATTGCGATGACCACTGCGGAGACTATGGACAAGCCCAAAAGGTCAAACATATCCAGCTCTAAAACCACCAAAGCGGCAATGCACAGGGTCAAAAACATCACATTCCCCCGCCAAGACAGCTCTTTCGGAAAGAATTCAGACAGTTTGCCTAATGAGATTCGCATGAATTCGCCTTTGACGATGTTGCGTATGCACTACAGGAAAGGATAATCGTAACGCCATTCTGAGGGTATGGCAATCGATATTTGCGTTCGGCTGGGAAGAAAAATCAGACTCTTGCGCTCAAAGAGGGGTTGGACGCAGCAGCAACTTGCCGACATGACAGGGATTGGCAGGGTTCACGTATCGGAACTGGAGAATGGGAAGCGAGAAGCCGGACTCAGGATGCTTGAGAAATTGGCGGCCACCTTTGAAATAACCGTTTCAGATATTCTCAAAGAAATTTAGTGGACCGGCATATTCCTGCGCTCTATTGCTTTTCTGAATTGTTTTTTTCTGCTTTACAACTCAATTTTTAATTCTTGCCGTGCATTTTTCTGCGCCTCTATCCGGACTGATTCAATTCAGTCTGGAAAGGCAAATGCCGTTCGTGGGTTCCCTCAATGCAGCACCACTGGACATCTCGGACGCTCTCACTGGACCGGGAGACTTCCAGCGAATCGGCCTTACAAAGCGTTGCAGCCCCTAGGAGGCTGTTGGCGGGCTGGGATGGTGCTTCCCCGGCCTCACAGCATCCTGCAAGGCTCTCCAACCCATCGCTGATTAAACTGCGCCTTGATTTCATGCGGCGGCGCTAGTCGAATTGCTGCGTTTCCAAAGCCTTGTTGCCTCCGAGTAGTTGACGCTATGAACTGTGTACAAATTGTTTAATCGGCGCGTGCAAGGCCGCAGACGTACCCGATGCGCCCATAAACCCTCACGGGTTGCTCTGTGCGCATCCTTGCGGGATGCTTGCCATGCTTGCTAACGATGCTTGCGGGCCAAAGAGAATCAGCGGGGACCGGCAGACGGCGCAAAGCGCCGATTCTCGGATGTGAATGGCCTTGTCGTCTCGACTGCCGGAGCAGGGAATTGGCTGGAAATCATACCGGGGAAAATACCGGGGACTCTGGCCAGCAAACCGCATGAATTGAGAGCAACCGCAAAGTCTGCGAAACCCTCATAAACAAAGGTTTCTGAGCAATTCAGATGCAACCAAAGTAAACGGTAGGAATTGGCTTCCCTGCAACTCTTAACCGACAGGTTGTAGGTTCGATTCCTACCGCGTCCACCATAACATCAATAAAATGAGCACTTTATAAACCGCCCCAAAAGGCGGCTTTCTTTTTCTCACGCGAATGGCTGTTTTGATGGCTGTTCCGCAAAAATATTTCTGAACTTGCAGGAAATTGCACCAGTCCATTCTCTCGGTGCCCAATTTGGAGTATTCGGATGTGCGCCTGCGATGATCGAGATCGGCGCCCGTGAGTGTGGCTTGTTGGGACAGGTTTATTGCTGGATGCGGTATTGGATTCCCTCTAAGCTGGCACCATGCGCGCCGCATCGCCTCTCTTCGGATATTGAGGGCGGCAATCGTGCTCAGGTTTTTCGAACGGGGACATGAG
>CAYVGW010000198.1:0-6990 GCA_964450895.1 uncultured Occallatibacter sp.
ACGGAGAATTTCCGGCCGCAAAGGCCTATAAGTCGGCGTTGTTCAGAGGTTCCCTGGATTTCCACCTGAGTATCAATGTTGCGGCGGAAGATCTGGCTGATCCCGGATTTCTACCTATGCTGGAAGAAGAGCTTGCCCAGGCCGCGGTCAAGGCGGCGAGCCTCTCCATCGAGATCACTGAAAGTTCGACGGCGCGGCACGAGGTGGCGATCGCCACGATTCACCGCCTGCGGGAGCGCGGCCACAGCGTGCATATCGACGACTTTGGCACCGGCTATTCCAGCCTCTCGTATCTTCATGATCTGGCGGTGGATGCGATCAAGATTGATAAGTCCTTTACGCAGGCCATCGGCACCGAGGCGGTCACCTCGGCGATTCTGCCGCAGATTAGGTCCATGGCCGAGGCGCTGCATCTGTAAGTGATTGTAGAAGGCATAGAAACCAGCCAGCAGGCCGACTACTTCAATTCCGGCACAAATCACATTCTCGGTCAGGGCTGGTTCTTCGGACACCCGGTTTCGGCGGAGGCGTTTTTTCGCCTGCTGGCGGAGCAGGAAATGGCCGCATTGGCTGAGGCCCATAAAGATTGCGCGGCATCGAGCAAGACGCGGTAAGCTGGAATGCGTGAAATCGCGGCCATCTCCGCCCCCTTTCCAAACTTTTTTGTTTTGCACCGAAGAAGATGAGTAATGATAGAGATAGATGGTGCGAGGGATGAACACAGAGCCTGAAATGGACCCGCGAAGCAAGATCGAAGGCGGACAGATGGAGGCGTTGGAGCAGGCCTTCTGCGAGCAGTTAATGGCTTGCCTGGATGAGTGCGCCCGGGGGCGGCGGGGGCTGTTTTCCAGCGTGGAGCTGCTGGACGAGGGCGAAGAGCACGTCTGGCCGGAGGCGGAGCGGCTGCGCGAACTGGCGCTGGCCTTGCAGGGGGTTCTGGCGCAGTTGGAGACGCGGAACGCGCTCTGCGATGAGTTTCTTGACCTGTGTTCGATGCACGGCGAGAGCCATCCCGGCGAACGCAAGCTGGCGCGGGCCTTTCTGGAGCGGATCGAGCGCGGCGAGGTGGGCCAGCAGGCGGAGGAAAAGAATCGTCCATGGTGATTCTGCATAGCTTTCTTGCGCTGGCCGCGGGCTTCATTGTCCTGCTCACAGCGGAGTTCTGCCTGACGAAGATCCTTGCTTTCTTCGTGCCCAGCTGGGCCCTTCCAGCAAGCAAGCCGCAACCCGCATTTACCTTCGTCACCTTTGCTTCCTCGTTTTTGACGGCGGCGGCGGGCGGCTACGTGACCGGCTGGATTGCGACGGCCAATCCGCTGATTCAAGTGCTGGCTCTGGCGCTGGTGGTGCTGTTGCTCTCGGCGATGAGCGCATTGCAAGCGCGGGGCAAGCATCCGATCTGGTTTCTGTTGGCACAGGTGGCGATCTCGCCGCTGGGCGTGCTGGCCGGGGGGCTAGCGCGGCTGAGGGTGCTGGGAATCCTGTAGCGCCAACCCTTCCCTGAAGCGGCTACAATGGCTGGAGTTGGAATTGTGGAGGCTTGCCCTGTTTGCCGTGCTTGAAAACTCGTTGAAACCCGCCACCGGCCTGTTGAGCGGATGGCCCAATGCGTTGCTGTTTTTTGCGCCCCACAACGGCCTGCTGCACACCCTGAAGATGCAGTATGGCGACCAGACCTTCAAGGGGCTGTATCACTGGAATATCTTTGACGCAGCGGTGTTGCTGCCCTACTTTCTGGTGATGATCGTGCTGGCCTTCTACGGCGTGCATCGCTATACGATGTGCTACCTCTACTTCAAGTACAAGAAGAATTACGATCCCAATCCGCCCAAGCACTTCGACGAACTGCCGCGAGTGACCGTGCAACTGCCCATCTTCAACGAGCAGTTTGTCATCGACCGGCTGATCGAGGCGGTCTGCGCCATGGATTATCCGCGCGAAAAGCTGGAGATTCAGGTGCTGGACGACTCGACCGACGAGACGCAGCAGGTGGCCGCCGACATCGTGGCGCGCTTTGCCGCGCTGGGCAACCCGATTCAGTATATTCACCGCACCAACCGGCACGGCTTCAAGGCCGGAGCGCTGGACGCCGGGCTGAATGTGGCCAAGGGCGAGTTCGTGGCCATCTTCGACGCCGATTTTGTGCCGCCGACGGATTGGCTGATGAAGGTGATTCATCACTTTGCCGAGCCGGAGATCGGCATGGTGCAGACGCGCTGGAGCCACATGAACCGCAATTACAGCATGTTGACCCAGATCGAGGCCATCCTGCTGGACGGGCACTTCATCATCGAGCACGGCGCGCGCGTGCGCACCGGCGACTACTTCAACTTCAACGGCACGGCCGGAATGTGGCGGATCAAGGCCATCAGCGACGGCGGCGGCTGGCAGCACGACACGCTCACCGAAGACACCGACCTCAGCTACCGCTCGCAACTGGCCGGCTGGCGCTTCAAGTATCTGCCGGAGGTCGAGTGCCCCTCCGAGCTGCCCATTGAGATGACCGCCTTCAAGACGCAGCAGGCGCGCTGGGCCAAAGGGCTGATCCAAACCAGCATCAAAGTGCTGCCGCTGATGTTCAAGTCCAACGTGCCGCGCCGGATCAAGGTAGAGGCCGTCTACCATCTGACGGCCAACCTCAGCTACCCGCTGATGATCGTGATGACCGTGCTGCTGATGCCGGCCATGGTCTGCCGCTTCTATCAGGGCTGGTTCCAGATGCTGCTGATCGACGTGCCGCTGTTTACCGCCTCGACGGCCTCGATCGCTGTCTTTTACGTGATGGCCGAGCGCGAGCTGTTCCCAAAAACATGGTGGAAGACGCTGCTCTATCTGCCGTTTTTGATGGCGCTGGGCATCGGCCTTACGCTGACCAACACCAAGGCGGTGATGGAGGCTCTGCTGGGCATCAAGAGCGCCTTTGTGCGCACGCCCAAGTACCGCGTCGCCAAGAAGGGCGAAAAGTCGCAGGCCGCCAAGTACCGCAAACGGCTGAAGCTGACGCCGTGGTTTGAGCTGCTGATCGGCTGCTACTTCATGGCCGCGATTCTTTACACCTTTTCCAACAAGAACTACTTTACCGCGCCGTTTTTGATTCTCTTTGTCATCGGCTACTGGTACACCGGCCTGATGAGCCTGCTGCAAGGCCGCTTCGAGCGCTGGCGCTCGGGCGGCTCCAACGTGAACACCGACGAATCCAGCCCCAAGCCGTTTCCGGTGGGGGTGTGAGGCAAGTTCATGGAAGAGTCCGCGCAAGAGCCGATGGTTCGATGGGATCCTCACAAATCGTGGACGAATATCCGCAAACACGGAGTCTCGTTCGAGGAAGCTGCTACGGTTCTGGATCACGAACTCTCTGTAACGAAGCCAGACCCCGACCATTCCATTTCGGAAAACAGATTTATCACTTTTGGGCTATCATTCAAGCATCGGGTTGTTTTGGTCGCTCACACGGAAGACCCTGACGAGATTCGCATCATTAGCGCAAGGTTGCCAACAAGGAGTGAACGCTATGCCTACGAAAATGGATGAATCAATGAAATTTAAGGACACTATGCGCCCGGAATACGACATGACCGGCGGCGTTCGCGGGAAATACGCGAACCGGTTCAAAGGCGATGTTGTGATGATGCCCATTGCTCCCGATGTCGCCGCCGCCTTCCCCGATGCAGACGCAGTAAACGATGCTTTGCGTCTGCTGCTCAAGGCAGCGAAGAAAGTGGCCCAGGCTGCCTGATGGGCAAATCCCAGCGAGTGCAGCCTCAAGTCGCGTCCAAAGCAATGCTGTCAGGCAGCAATTCTGCTCCGGGATTCGTTGGTAAGGCATGGCGATAAGTTCTCTTCGTGTTGCGTCTTCTCCACCTCGATCCGCACCTTGAGCTTCAGCCGGTCGGCGTACTGGCAGAGCTTGGTAATGCTGAAGAGATTCAACTTGCCGCGCAGCAGATTACTCACATCCGGCTGATGGACCCGCAAGACTTTAGCTAACTCGACCTGCGTCATCTTGCTTGCCCGGATGTGTTCCAGCAGCGATCGATGGAGATCGGATTTGATGGTCAATTCGACGGCCTGTGCGGGTGAAAAGCCTAGGTCGGCGAAGATGTCGCCGGTGGTGACGTGTTCCATCTCAACGTTAATTGGCTCTTCATTGTTTCGCATCTTTGAGTTCCTCTCGAAGCTGCTGCCGCACACGCGCAAGTCTCGCTTTTGCTGTCGCTAAATCATTCCGCGCTGTTTTGCGCGAGCTTTTCGTAAAGCAATCCAGGATATAAATGCGATCCTCAATCCGCGCCAGATAAAGCACGCGATACCAAGTGCTTTCGTCCGCATCTTTCAATTCAAAGACGCCCTTGCCAATGGACTGCATGGGGCGAACCGCCAACGCAGCTGGAAAACCGTGCTGGAGCAGCCGCAACGATTGTCCGACGCTGGCCCGAATCTCTTCTGGCCACTCTCGAAGCACTAGCCGCGAGTCGCCCATCCAAACAATCTCCGCCGGCGTGGAGTGGCTTTCCATTCAGCAATACTATAGAAATATATCTATATTGTCAATTGGCTGAAAATGAGAGTCCGGCGGCCTGATAATGAATTCAACGAGGTGCTTTATGCAAGCGGATCCGAACCCTGTGCCCTTTTACTTCCCGCTGATTGTGTTCGCGTTTGTTGTGGCATTTTTTTGCACTGTATGCTTTCTCTCCAGCCTCCTGACCGGCTGGCATGCGCTCGCCAGGCGCTTCCGCGCGGAGTCAGAGCCGTATGGCGTGACCAAGAGCGCGGGGCCATTTCCCTACACGGTTTATATGCGCTTTTGTTCGCATTACGGCTGCTGCATCCGCATGACCGCCGCCGAAGACGGCCTTTATCTCTCCATGATTTTCCTGCTGCGCATCGGGCATCCGCCGCTGCGCATTCCATGGAATGAGGTCCAGATCAGCCGGACCAAATACTTTTGGTTGAGATTGGCCGTTCTGACGCTGGGCACGCAGGAGCGTATCCCCATGCGCATCTCCGAGCGGATGGCGGGCAAGCTGGGGCTTTTGGAGCGGATGGGGGAAGGCTCATCCAAATAGCCCGGTTTCGGCGTGCAGCGCGATAGTTTTATCGCGTCTTCTTGCACTGCGCACCTTTGCAGCCATCCTGTAAACCGCTCAGCAGGCCCGTCTGCGCGGTTCGCTGCCGAGCGGAGATCGCACGCAGACGCGCAGGCTCTGCCCCATGCAGTCAATTATGTCTTGCACCGCGTAGAGTTCCGCGGTGGGCGCGGCGGTCTTGAAGATCAGGAGTCTGTCCTGGATGCGAGCGGCCGCAACGCTGACGATGGTGCGCGCCCGCGGCCCTGGGCACAGCATGGTGAAGTAGGCTCCAGGAGCGCCGGCGACCGTGGCCGGACCCTCGCCCCACAAGTCCGAGGTCGGGCACATGTGGCGCAAGAGCGATTTATTGAACTCGAGAAACTGCTCGACGGAATCGTCAGTTTCGGTCTCCGCCGTAGACACACTGACGCTGACCTGGCCGCTGGTAAAGGTGAGTTCGTTGGAGGCATGCTGCTGGCTATGCTCCCAGTCGCCGGGCGCCTCGATCGCGAAGAAGCCGTCCGGACTTGGGTAGAGGCGGTCAGAGGTCTGCTGGCCGGCGAAGAGCCTGTCTCCGCCCACCAGATTCCACGCCGCGGCGAAGGCCGGCAGAAGAATCGCAAGATCAACCTGTGACATTCCCATATGCATGGTCCATTCCTTCGATAAATTGACTCAATGGGCACTCCCGGTCCGAAATGCCCCTCACTTTAGATGGTGGGAAAACCAACCAAAACGTGTCAGAAAAAAACCGAGTGCTGCTTTTTTTCGTCATTGGGTTGAAACGGGATTGGACGGCGCGCCAGGGCGCCCCCGTAACGAAGAGAGGAAGCGCCTGGCGAAACGGAGGCAAATCCCAGCCCGCCAAGCGTTCGGAGCATGAAGCTATCGATGTCCTGCAAATTTTACGTCCTGATTTACCCAAAAAACGGCGGTTGAAGTGCGTTCAGAATGGCTGATCGTTTCCTATCAAATGGATTGCAAACATTGAGTAAATCACCACTCTGGTCAGGTTCGGAGCCGTACGGAATTCCACGAAGGCGCCTCTTGAGCGTGTCGCATTCTTGTCAAGGAATACGTGGTTCAACGAGTCGTATGTTGAATAGAAGCAGCAAGTTAGCTTCCGCTTCGCGGAAAATAGCGAGTTCGCGAGTTCGCGGCGGCTCTTTGCAGAGCTAGTGCGAGGCGGCGGGCAGGAGTGTTTGGAACTGGCGTTTTCAGGTTTATTGGTGGTAATCCGTACCCTCCCAGAAATTGGGTTTATCCACGTACTCGAAGCGGTTGGGATCGGCTTTCACCAGCGCATCGGCGGTGGAGTTCCAGAGCGTGCCATGGCCGATGGCGCCATTGCCGTACATGTTGTTGTCTTGAACGACTGTCTGATCCAGCAAATAATTGCTGAAGCCCTGATTATTCCGGGCATTGTCATCCTGGCCGGCGTTCCATTCGGCGTGCTGCGCGTCGTTGGCAGCCTGGCGGTCGGCAAAGTTCCTCTGCGCCGCCTCTCCCTGCGCGCGAATCCGGTCCGATTGCTGCTGCCCCCAGGCCCGCCATTGCTGGTCGGACTGCTGCTTTTGCTGGAGCTTTTGCTGCATCTGCTGGTTCATCACTTGCTGGTTGACCTTGACGCTCCGAAACATCGCCAATACTGTGTTTTGCTCCCGCTCGGACTGGGCGTCGGTCATCAGATTGAAGTTGCGCGTGATGGTGTACGCGCCCCACTGGGCCGGCGGGGATTGGCATATATCATCGACCAGCTTCTTCACGCCCTGCCCATCCGCGTCGATGTGCCCGGTGACCAGGACGCAGTTGCCCGCCCCTTGCAGCGGTGTAATCTTGTCCACCTGAAGCCGCGCCGGCGGTGCGTTGTTGGCGCGCCGCCAAGCCTGCAACAGCTCTGGATAAGCACTCCCCAGAT
>CAYVGW010000199.1:0-6978 GCA_964450895.1 uncultured Occallatibacter sp.
CCGGTGCAGCCGATGGTCTCCACCAGCGCCTCTTCGATGATGCCTTTCTTCACATTCAGGGTGAGCTTGCAGGCGCCCTGCTGCGGAGCGCACCAGCCCACGCCGTGTGTCAGGCCACTGATGTCGCTCACTTCTTTGGCCTTGGTCCAGCGGCCTTCTTGCGGAATCGGCGCGGGGCCGTGATTGGGCCCTTTGGCGACCACGCACATCTGTTCAATTTCATGGGTATGCATCGGGAGTTTCGCTCCTTTGGTCCTTCGGTTAAGTTGTTTGGAGTAAAAGCGTTTGATCCCATTCCAAGCCGCTCAGGAACAGGAACGATTGGACAAATCGGTTCTATTATAAAGTTGGATTGCAACGACGCGATGTGACCGCCGTCGCAGATGATGGGCCGCGCCATCCGCTCCCGTACAACTCTGTGATTCTGAGACTGCTATGAACCTGTAAACGGCCGTTGGGAGCAGCTTCTCTCACCTCCTCAACTTGCAAATACGATGAGCTGCCGCTTACTCGCTCCCTTGCTCGTCTCCGCGAAAGCCTGCCCTGAGCGAGGTCGAAGGGAGAAAGCTAACTTGCTGCTTTTGTTTTACATACGCTCTATCAGATGCTTCACCAGCCGGCAAGGAGGCCGGCGCCGCTGTCTCATCTCTCGCGGATCGGCACAGCCGGTGGGGAACTCTGTTCCTGAACATCTTGAGCTGCGCGACTGGCAAAGGCGCAAATCTCCGTCGCTGCGCAAGTTTCTCCACTACGGCGGGCTGGCGCTGATTCCGGTAGTGCTGTTGCTGCTGCTGGCGCATCGTCCGTAAGAGAAAGACAGAAATGGGTTTGGGACGTAATCTCCCGGCTCGAAATTCCGGACCCGGGAGACCACGAACTTCAATCAACCATGTTTACGCCTGCTCGGAAACCTCTGCGGCAATCTTGCGCAGTTCGGGCAGGATGTCGCCGAGCGGCACAGCCTCGGCGGAGCGCTGGCCCAGTGCGAAATACGCCTTGCGATAAAGCGCGAAGAGGCGCTCATAGATCGCCGTGGCGGCGGGGCGGGGGGTGAAGGTGTTGAAGGGCAGGCAGAGCTTGTCCTGGGCCGCTTCAATCGTCGGGAATGTGCCGGCGGCAAGCTGCGCGATGATCGCCGAGCCGCGGCTGGTGGGCACGCCTGCCGGGACCAGCACCGGCTTGCCGAGGACGTCGGCGTAGACTTGATTGAGCACCGCATTGTTCTGCGGAATGCCGCCCGCGTTGATGACGCGCTCCACCGGCACGCCGTACTCGGCCATGCGCTCCAGGATGATGCGGGTGTGGAAGGCCGTGCCCTCGATGGCCGCAAAGAGTTCGTCCTGCGCGGTGTGGACCATGTTCCAGCCGAATGTGACGCCGCCGAGTTCGGGATTGACGAGGACGGTGCGGTCGCCGTTGTCCCAGGTGAGGCGCAGCAGGCCAGTCTGGCCGGGCTTATAGGCCTCCAGGCCTTTGGAGAGTTCCGCGACCTTGGTTCCGGCGCGGCGAGCAATGGCCTCGAAGATGTCTCCTGTCGCGGAGAGGCCGGCCTCGATGCCGGTCATCTGCGGATGGACGCTGCCCGGAACCACGCCGCAGACGCCGGGGATCAGTTGCGTTTTGGGGCTGATGGCGATGATGCAGGTGGAGGTGCCGACGACGTTGACTACATCGCCCTCGCGGCAGCCCGCGCCGAGAGCGTCCCAATGCGCGTCGAAGGCGCCGACGGGGATGGGAATGCCCGCGCTGAGGCCCAGCTCTCCGGCCCACTTGGGCGAGAGGTGGCCGGCGAGGTGGTCGGAGGTCTGGTAGTCACCGGCGAGCTTTTCGCGCACACCGTCGAAGAGCGGGTCGAGCTTGGAGAGGAAGGATTGCGGCGGCAGGCCGTCCCACTTGGGATTCCACATCCATTTGTGGCCCATGGCGCAAATGCTGCGCTTGACCAGCTTTGGGTCAGTGATGCCGCAGAGCGTGGCCGCGACCATGTCGCAATGCTCGAAGGCAGAGGCGAATTGGTCGCGCTTGTCGGGGTTGTTGCGCAGCCAGTGGAGCAGTTTGGCGAAGCCCCACTCGTGCGAGTAGACGCCGCCGCACCAGTCGATGGCCTCCAGCTTTTCGTTGTGCGCGAGCGCGGTGATCTGGCGGGCCTCGGCGTGGGCGCGATGATCGCACCAGAGATAATACTCGTTCAGCGGCTGCATCTGCGCATCCACAGGAATGACGCTGGAGCCGGTGGTGTCGAGGGCGATGGCGGCGACCTGATCGCCGCGGATGCCCGCCTCTTTGACTGCCGCGCGGGTTGCGGTGGCCAGCGCGCTCATCTGGTCTTCGTGCGCTTGCGTGGCGTAATCCGGGTCTTCGCGGCGGCGATGCAAAGGATACTCGGCAACGGCCGTACCCAGGCGTCCCCGCTCGCTGTCCATGATGGAGACGCGCACGCTCAACGTCCCAAAATCCACTCCTGCTACGATGGTCATTTTCTCTTCCTTCGAAACTTATTTTGTAACAGTTTGAGAGTGAAAAAGCGAAGAAGTGAATGAGTGAAGAAAATCGCTTATTCTTCACTCATTCGCTAGTATCCTGAGTCTAAAATTCATTCAAAAAAACCTGTCATCCTGAGCGACCGTAGCGTAGCGAAGGGAGTCGAAGGACCTGCGGTTGCTTTTCGGTTTTTCAGTGCAAACCACAGATCCTTCGACTCACCACCCCCAAACTGAAGTACGTTTGGGGCCCCGTTCGCTCAGGATGACAGTTCCTTTCATGATAGAAACTTCAGACTCAGGACGCGTTTTCACTTCTTCACTCACTCATTCACGTATTCACTGTCCTAGACTTCTTCTTCGCCGTGCAGATACGAATCCCAGCCCATGTAGCGCGTGGCGGCTTCGTGGACGGCCTTGGAGACGTCGCTGAAGTTGGTGGCCACGTGATGCTCGAAGCCCTCGCGGCAGATGAAGCGCAGCAGCTTTTGCAGTTGCGGAATCTGCGCCACGCCCGCGCCGCCGAAGGTCTCCAGCGGATCGTCGGTGAAGGCGCCCGCGCCGGTATAGCCGCGGATGATGCCGTGGTTGTCGTCGGTCGAGTAGCGCGCATAGCTCATGACCCCGGATTTGACGCGGCCCACGCAGGTGCCAAAGGTGTTCTCAATGCCCACCGTGCCGGCGATGATCGACTGATAGTCCATCGTCGGAGGCGCCTTGAAGAAGTGCTTGGGCAGATTCGAGCAGTGGAAGCAGACACACTTGTTGGGGTCGCCGCCGTAGTTGTTGTTCCAATCGAGCAGCGCGGAGGGCGAGCCGCTGGCCAACTGCATCATGTACATTCCCAGCACGCCGGGGATGTCCACTTCGCAGGCCGAGGGGATCAGATCGTTCGACATCATGCTCATGATGGTGCAGGGCACCACGCCGAAGTACTCCTCGAAGCTGGTCCAGCACTGCACGGCGGTGACGGCCACGTTGGTCTGCTTCATCCAGCCGTCGATAACCGCGCCCAGCTTGGCCATCTTGAGCAGCGCCGCCTCTGGAACCTTGCCGGTGGCCACGTAGCTCTTGATGGCGGCCAGCTTGGCTTGCGCCGCGGCGTCGTTGTCGCCCATCTTGTTGATGCGGCCAAAAATTTCAGAAAGATCAATCGGCTCGATGGAGATGCCGCTGGACTCGTAGAGGCGCTCGGAGTAGCGCACCGTGTTGAAGGCCGCGGGGCGCGCGCCGATCGCCCCGATGCGCAGATTCTTCAACCCCTTGACGATGCGGCAGACGGCGGTGAACCACGCAAGATCAGCGGTGAACTCCGGCGAGGTCAGGCTCTCGGTGTGCAGCGTGGTCAGCGAGTAGGGAATCTTGTACTGCATCAGGTTGTTGCAGGCGCTCATCTTGCCGCAGAAGCTGTCGCGGCGCACGGCGATGGTCATCTCGTCGGAACGGTCGGGCGTGGCCTGCACCAGCACCGGAACCTTGAGGCCGCTCAGGCGAATCGCATCGGCAATGCCGCGCTCGTCGCCAAAGTTGGGCAGCGTCACGAGGATGCCGTCGATCTCATCCGCGTGCTTTTTGAAGAGTTCGGCGCAGCGTTGCGCCTCGGCGTAGGTTTCCACCGCGCCGTACTTTGAGTCTTCTGGTCCAAGCACGACAACATTGGCGCCGGCCGCCTCCAGAACCTTGATGATCTCTTCGCGGCCGCTCTTCGCCAGTTGGTCGGGGAAGAACCCGCGGTTGCCTACGATCACTCCGAATGTCACTTTACCTTGTGCTGCCATGGCTTTCGCTCCCTTGATTCTTGCCGCGTCCGCGGCGGGTGAAATGGTTGATGAATTTGTTTTATTGCCAAGTACTTCCACTCTGACCGTCATCCTGAGCGAACAAAGCGAGTCGAAGGACCTGCGTCTTGCTCTTCTTGCGGCCAGCGTGGGATGCAAACTCCAATTACGCGCGTCCCGGGCGGAACTTGATGCAATACAGCAAGCCGGCCGCGGTCAGCAATCCGCCCCACCAGATGGGCGTGTGCAGGCTGGTCATCTGCACCGCGGCAGGATAGCATCCCGTCATCATTTCAAAGACGCCATAGCCGAGAATCAGCACGCCATACACGAGCAGCAGAACGCCGATGAAAAACCAGATTTGAATTCCTGAACCATGCATACGTCGTAATCCTTTCTTCTCTCACAAGCGGAGAGGACGAACCTGTCGTTACCAGAAGAGAATGTTGAGCGCGGCAAAGATGCAGACCGCCAGAATCGCCCACAGCCAGACGTTCTTGTAGAAGGGAACCGGCTCTTCCTTGGGCAGAACCGTGCAACTGTAGCAAAGCCCATCCAGTTCCGCGTCCGGCTTCGGCTTGGTGACCAAACTGACCAGGAAGATGACGATCGCCGCAATGCAGAAGGCCCACCAGGCGCGATAGAGATTCTCGGCCATCGGCTTGGCGTCGGGCGAAAGCGCAATCGTCGCCAATCCGGCGGGATTCATCTTGACATAGACAAACATGCCGACTGAAGAGCTGATGCCGATCAGCAGGCCAAGAAAGCCGGCCGGCGCGGTAGCGCGCTTCCAGAACATGCCCATCAGAATGGCCGCCAGCAGGGGCGCGATGAAGAAGCTGAACAGCGCCTGCACGTAATCCATGATGCCGTGCGCCTGCTGCACCAGATAGCCCGCGCCGATGGAGACCAGAACGCCGATCAGGATCGACCAGCGGCCCACCAGCACATAGTGGCTGTCGCTGCCGTTCTTCTTGATGAGCGGCTTGTAGATGTCGTAGGTCCACACGGTCGAGAAGGCGCTCACGTTGCCCGCCATGCCGCTCATGAAGCCGGCGATCAGCGCGGTGATTCCCAGGCCCAGCAGGCCGGGGCCCATATAGCGCACCATCATCAGCGGCAGCGCTTCGTTGTAGCTGTGCAGTTCGGTGCCTTGCGCGCCGGTCAGAACCTTTTGCTGATAGTCGGCCGGCAGCGTGGACTTGGTGGTCATGGCCGTGGTGCAGGCGCTCGCGTCGGCCACTGCGCCGGCATCATTCACCACGCACGACTTGACCACATCCTCGCCCACCAGCAAGCGGCGGCTGCCATCGGGATTCTGCAACAGCACCAGGCCCAGCAGGCCGGGAAGAATCACGATGAACGGAACCGCCATTTTGAAGTACGAAGCGATGATCGGAGCCATGCGCGCCGCCCGCAGATTGTGCGCCGCCAGCACGCGCTGCACCACCAGAAAGTCCGTGGTCCAGTAGCCGAAGCTGATGACAAAGCCCAGGCCCAGCACGATGCCCGTCCAGTGAACGCCCATCGGGTTGTCGGCAAAGTGGCCGGTGGTGCGCCACATGTGGAAGTAGTTATCGCCGGAGTTGCCCATATTGGCGAGAATCTGCTTCTTCAAACCATTCCATCCGTGGGCCTGAATCAATCCCAGGATCGGCACCAGCAGCGCGCCGCCCCAGATGAGCACGAATTGCATGACCTCGTTGAAGATGGCCGAGCGCAAGCCGCCCAGCGTGACGTAAATCGCCACCGCCGCGGCCGAGATCAGAATGCTGAAGGTGAAGCTCCAGCCCAGAACCACCTTCATCACCACGGCCATGGCGAACATATTCACGCCGCTCATCAGAATCATCTCCGTGGCGAAGGAGACGGCAGCCAGAATGCGGGCGTGCTCGCCGAAGCGCAGATTCAGATATCCGGGAACCGAGTGCGTCTTCGAGACGTAGTAGAACGGCATCATCACCAGACCGAGGAAGATCATCGCCGGAATGGCGCCGATCCAATACCAGTGCGTGGCCAGAATGCCGTACTGGTAAGCCGAGCCGGCCCAACCCATCAGCTCCAGCGAGCCGAGGTTGGCCGAGACAAAGCTCAAGCCGGCGATCCACGCGGTCATCTCGCGGCCAGCCATGAAAAACTCTTCGCTGGTGTTGGACTTGCCCTTGAGGTAAAAGCCGATCCAGATCACCATGCCGAAGTAGACGGCGATCACGATCATGTCGAGGATGCTGAGATGCGCTATCGGCGAAGCGCTGAAGAAGGCCAGGAAAGCAGGCGAGGCCAGCGCTCCAAGGTGGTTGGTACAGTGTGCGATCACGTTTTCAAACCTCTCTTTTTGAGCTTTCAGCTTTTAGCTTTTAGCTCATAGCTCTTTCTTGCATGAACAAATAAAGCCGCTATTACAATAAAACAATCGCCAGTACGACGACCGCGGGAGCCGGATTGTAGCGCCGGTCTCCAGACCGGCTGTCGTGCGGGCGTCCCCGCCCGCACTTGTCCATGATTCAAATCAAATTCATGTTCTCTAAACACGCGCAGCCCATGGTGAAGGTCGAAAGCACAGTAAGCCATCCCTCAGGGGCTAAAGCCCAGCGTTTTTTGCTGCTCTTGCGGCCCGACTGAAGTCGTGCCCTGATACAAAACAATGACTGAATCAAAAGTTTTTTGACAACTGACAACTGACAACTGAGAACTGATGACTGAAAACTGAGAACTATCTT
>CAYVGW010000200.1:0-6935 GCA_964450895.1 uncultured Occallatibacter sp.
AATTCAGGGGCATAAATGCCCCTGCTCCCTCCAAATGATTTCAAATGCAATTCCCTGACCGGCGGACTCTGTAGTCTTGATTTTGTTGCTATCCTTGAAGATCAGGAAGATTGCAGGGTTCCATATGAAGGGTATTTTGTTGTTTTTTCGTCGCGGCATGGGGTCCGGAATTGGCCGGATACCTGCCCGGATGCACTTGATTGCCGGCGTTCTACTGATGATGGCGTCTTTTGTCTCCGGGGTGGCGGCGCAGGCCCAGCATGGGTTTTGGCTGGAGCGGCGGGGGATCGTCGAGCGCTCGGATGTTGTGTTGCAGAGGGTTAACCGCGACGCGCGTGAGGCGATGCCGCTGGGCAATGGGCGGCTGGGCGCGGCGGTCTGGGCGCCGGATGGATTGGCTGTCCAACTGAACCGGGGCGACACCTTTCCGCACCGTCTTTCGCCGGGGCAGGTTTTCTTGCCGGGATTGAGCAAGCTGACGCAAGCCGCGGATTTTCAGGGCCGTTTGAATCTTTATGATGGCGAATTGCGGGAGTCCGGCGGAGGCATGGAAGCCGTTGTTTCCGTGGACGATGTGCTGGACGTGCTGTGGGTCGATGTCAAGGGAGCCGACCCGCGGCAGGTGCAGACGGTGAAGCTGCAATTGTGGACGCCGCGCAAGCCGGAAGCCATTGCCAAAAATGGGATGGCGATCCTGGCCGAAAGCTGGCTGGACGATCAGGAAGCTGGCGCCGGCAAGGAGCGATTCGGTTCGCTGGCTGCCATGACCGCGGACGGGCTGGACGTGCAGGCATCGGTGGACGATGCGCTGACGGTGACGCTGCGCTTTCGGCCGCGCGCCGACGGTTCCTTCCGGCTGGTGGTTGGAGCGCCGGAATGGCATGGCGGAGACGCCGCGGCAACCGCGGCCAAGCTGCTGACGGCGGCCAAGAAGGTTGACGCCGGCAAGCACCGCCCATGGTGGCACAGCTTTTGGGAGCGGGCTGCGCTGATGAAGCTCTCTTCGGCGGATGGGGCGGCGGAGTACTTCGAGAACCTGCGCGCTATTTATCTTTATGCCGCCGCCGCCGAGGGGCGTGGGCGCTTTCCCGGCTCCCAGGCAGGGATCGGGGATTTGTTTTCTTCGGTGCGCGACGCGCATCAGTGGGGTTCATCTGCCTTCTGGCACTGGAATCTGCGGATGCAGGTTGGGGCCAATCTGGGCGCGGGATTGGCCGATCTGAACGAACCTTACTTTCGTTTGTACCGGGAGAATCTGGAAAATATGCTGGCCTGGACTCGCCGGCATATGGGAGGCCGCGCGGGCATTTGCGTACCGGAAACCATGCGCTTCAATGGGCAGGGCTGGGAGAACGAAGCGTGGACGGCGAAGCCGGGGCTGAACTGCGGCGAGGACTCGCCCGCTTATTACAATGCGCGCACGCTCTCCACCGGCGCGGAGGTTTCTCTGTGGGTTCTGGATCAGTACGAGTACACCGGCGACGTGGAGTTTCTGCGGAAGAACTACCCGCTGCTGCGCGAGACCGTGCGCTTCCTGCTGGCTTACGGTAAGCGCGATGCGCAGGGAGTGTTGCACACCGAGCCTTCCAATTCGCATGAGATGCAGTGGGATGTGCGTGATCCGGTGACGGATATTGCGGCCATGCGGGCGCTGTTTCCGCGTTTTGCGCGGGCGGCGGCGCTGTTGAAGACGGACGCGGAACTGGCGCGGCAGGCGGAGGAGCAGGCGGGAAAGCTGCCTCAGCTACCGCTGGTTTCATGGGCGGCTCCGGGAGTGATTCTTCCACCGGGGGCGGAGCTAACGGACGCGATTGTCGCCACGAGTTATAAACCGCAGGCCGAGACGCATAACTCGGAGAATGATGGATTGGAGCCGGTTTGGCCGTATGGGTTGATGGGCGACGACGGCCCGCTGCATGAGGTTGCCGTGCGCACGTTTCTGCACCGGCCCTACAAAAATGAAGACGATTGGAGCTACGATCCGATGCAGGCGGCGCGGCTGGGGCTGGCGGAGGAGTTTCGCGCGAGCTTGCAGGCGCTGACCGAACACTATCAGAGCTATCCGGCGGGATTTGCCAGTTTTGCGGGCGGGCCGGAGTTTTACATCGAACAGATAGGCGTGGCCTCGGCAGCGCTGCAAATGGCGCTGGCCGAAGAGTACAACGGGCTGATTCGCATAGCTCCAGCGTGGTCCAAGAGCTGGGATGCGGATGGAACGGTTTCTCTGCGTCACCGCAACAAGGTGAATGTGCGGATACGCAAGGGAGAGATCGTGCGCGTAGAGCTTGAAGCCGGCTTGCGGGGAGAGTTGCGGATTCGCAATCCATGGCCGGGGGAGAGAGTGAAGATCGTTGCGGCAGGCGCACCGGAAGAGGTGCTTGTTTCCACGTCGGACGCGGTGGTTGCCCTGACCGCCAAGGCTGGAGGCGCTTATCTGATTCAACGCGCGACGGGCACGGAGGAAGCATTCGCGCCTGCCTCCGGTGAAGCGGCGACGGCGCCGAAGAGGCTGGGAAGTCGCGGGATTGGGCTGGCGAAGTAGTTGAGCTCTGAGCGACTACTGGCTGGGCTGCTACGCGTGCGGCTGGACGCCGCGCGCAATCAGGCCCAGGCCGCCCACCAGCAGTGTCAGAATGACGATGGTGTCAAAGAGGCTGGTGGGGCGGAAAAAGATGTGCATGTTGGCGATGATTCCGGCAAAGATAAACAAAGCTCCGGCGATGGTGAGAATCCAGCCAACAATGCTGCGTCCGCGCCAGAAGAGCAGCCCGATGCCGAATAACATGGGCAGCAGCGTGATGCCGAAGGAGTTTCCTCCAAAGAAGTTCCAGTACGAGCTGACCACCATCACTTGATTGACCAGCAAGTACCCGCCAATGCACATCATGATGAAGCCCAGGGCGAAATGGCCGAGGCCTCCGGGAGTTCCGCCCGCGTCGTTGATTGTCCGGTTTTCCATGGGGGGAAGTATAGCAGAGCGCAATGCAGTCAGGAATAGAGAATCTTCCTGTTTGAGTCATGTGCGGCGTGGACCAGGAGGTCCACGCGACAGCCGGCCGGGAGGCCGGCGCTACTTTGAAAAGCGCTACTTTGAATACTTCTCGGTGCATCAGGGATTTCATTGATGCGTAATTTTGCATTCACATTGCAATACTCCGGTAACTTTTGATTGCAATGTGTAATTGGCGCGTGGGAACTGCGCGCAATGAATATGCGTATTCCATTGCGTATCGGGTGCTGAATAGGTTAGGATTCCTACGACCGAAGAAAAACTGAAATCACCCTTTTAGCTGAAAGTTGCATGGAGGATTATGACCGGCAAGCATGGATTTCTCGACACTCTGAAGTCAGTTGCCTTTGAAGAAGACCCGGCTCCGCCGGTTCAGCACACCCCTCCGCCCGCCGCTCCGGCCTTCGCCGCGCCTTCTTTTGCGGCTCCGGCGTTTTCCGCACCCGTGGCCCCGCCCGTGGACGCGCCGCCCGCGCCTTATGCGCTGCCCATCGATGCGGGTGTGGTGGCGGATCACGATCCGGTCTACCAGACGCTGCTCTCGAAGACAAATTTTGAGGAAACGCCCACCGCCGCGACGATTCACAAATTTCTCGATCCGCTCAAGGCCATTCCGGACTCAGTGATGCCGTCGAACATCAAGTTCAAGACGGCGGTGCTGCAAGCCACGGCGCAGGCGGGGCTGACGGAGGACGGGATTCTCTCCACCTTTGACACGCTCAAGGCTAAATTGCAGCAGGAGCACGATGCTTTTGGCGTCAAAGAGCAGCAGTTCGCCGCGAAAGAGGTGACCGGGCGCCAGGATCAGATTCAGAAGATCAGCCAGCAGATTACCGATCTTCAGCAGCAGTTGGCGCAGTTGTCTTCGGAGTTGGTGAATGCGCAGGGCAAGGCAGCCCACGCGCAGGGCCAGTTTGAGGCAGCCGTGCAGCGCCGCGCCGGTGAACTTGAACAGCAGAAGGCGCTTTATACGTCCTTGCTCAGAGGCTAGCGCTTGTGGCGAGAGTCTGAATTCCGAAGACCTTCCCTCGGGCTAAAGCCCACGTTTATTTTGCGGCATTTGCGGCACGACTCAAGTCGTGCCCTTTCAAAACGAGACTTCAACCATCGGATATCAGGCTGAATAGGCTGCCAGGGCTGAGATAAGCTGCCAGGACTGAAAGGATAAAAAACGACCATGGGACTTTCGCCAGTGACTCCCAACTTTACCCAGAACCTTCAGAATTACACTCCGAAATCGTTCTGGAAGCGGCCGGAAGGCCCGTTCGGCATGGTCGTTCTTGTGGCCTTGGCCCTGGGCGGCGCGTATGGCTTGTTCATCCTTCTGCCCTTCATCATCACACTGTTGCAGGACACGATTCACGCGGCGATTCTGGGCGCGGTGGTGGTGGCGATCCTGTGGCTGGTCTTCAATCCGACCTTCCGCACGGCCGTCTCGAATCTCTTCCAAAACACGGTGCGTTTTTTTGCTTCGTGGGTGGTGGAAACCGATCCGATCGGCATTCTGCGCAATAACCTGGACGACATGAAGAAGGCCAAGTACGCTTTGGACCAGACTTTGCAGCGCTTTGCCGGGAGCGATGAGCGGCTCCAGCGGAGCATCAGCGCCAAATCCGACGAGATCAACGGCCTGGGGCGCAAGGCCGCGAAAGCCCAGCAGATGGCCGCCGCGGCCAGCGATCCGATGGAGAAGGAGCGGCTGCAACTGGAGGGTCAGACCTTCCTGGAGCAGGCGGGGATGGAGATGCAGGGCGTCAAGCAACTCCAGGCGCTGGAAGATCAGACCTCCAAGATGCTGAAGACCTTCCAGCACTGGTCGCAGATCTCCGACAGCAAGATTCAGCGGACGGAAAACAAAGTCAACTTCCTGGCTGAGCAGCGCAAGATGATTCTGGACGCCAAGGCCACGCTGGGCGTGGGCCAGCAACTGCTGCGCGGCAATCCGGAGCAGTTGAAGATGGTCGATATGGCTCTGGAGTACCTGGAAGACGATACTTCGCGGACGTTGGGCGAGATTCGCGAGTTCTCCCGCTATACCGACAAGCTGCTGACCGACGACCAGATCGAATCCGGCGCGGCGGCGGACGAGGCGGCGGCCAAATTCGCCGAGTTCAACCAGAAGCTGCTCACCTCCGGCAATCAATCCACCGGCGCGGACATGATCCACATTCCGGGGATGGAAGCGCCGGCGCAGGCCCGGATGCCGGGGACGCTGGCCAGCGTGGTCGCCTCCAGCTCGAAGCCCGAAAGCGATTACGACAATATGTTCAAGTAGTTTTTAGACTGGATGATTTTGGTAATAACTCCCGGAAAAGTGCGGGCGAGGACGCCCGCACTACAGCCGGTCTGGAGACCGGCGCTACATTCCGGCCAAAGCAAATTCATACGGTCACGATAGTAGGAAGCCTGAATTCATTGAGGGGAAAAGAAATGCCGCGTTTGAAGCCGCAAGCGAAGTTTGTCCTGATTGTTGTTGTGGGCCTGGGCGTTGTCTACGGGTTGCGCTCGGCCATGCAGCATGGCCTGATTCCCACGCCGGGGATCATGAAGTCCATCGTCGCCTCGCGCGTCACGCTTCCGCCGCAGGAAGAGGCGCAGGTGGCCAATGTGCAGGCGCTGCCGTATCCGTCCACCGCGCCGGCCAACGTACAGGCCACGCACATCACCTTCGATGTGTGGGAGTGGAACGCGATGTTCTCGCTGATCTACGCCAACGGCGGCCCGGAGACGACCAAAGGCTCGCTGATGGACAAAAACAGCGTGAACCTCACGCTGCACCGCGAGGACTCGAATACCCAGATGGGCAACGACCTGATCGACTGCGCCAAGCAGCTCCATGACGGCGAAAAGACCTGCTCCAAGGGGGCGGAGGCGATTGTCGTCATGGGCGACAGCGGCGGCCAGTGGCTCTCCAATCTGAATCCGCAGTTGAAGAAGCTGGGGCCGGAGTACCAGGCGGTCATCATCGGCGCGGTGGGCCGCTCGAACGGAGAAGACGCGCTGCTCGGCCCGGCGGAGTGGAAGACGAATCCACAGTCCATGAAGGGCAAGACCGTGGTCGGCGTCATCCGCGACGGCGACTGGAATATCGCCCTCAACTTCATGGGGTCGAATGGCCTCAAGAACAATCCCGACCTGAAGACGTATGATGCGGACGCCGTGAACTGGATTGCCGCGCCGGACGAGGATTACATCAAGGCTGTCACCGATGTTTTCATTCCCAACCGCTGCGAGGATCGCAAGGTGGTCAAGGACGGGCGTCCGACGGGCGAAACCAAGAACGTCTGCCCGGACGGCGTCGTGACCTGGACCCCCGGAGACGAACAAGCCGTGCATGGCCGTCCCGGAACCGCCAAGATTGTCTCCTCGCACGAGTACGCCTCGCAGATGCCAGCCGTCATTCTGGGTATCAAGAAGTTCTTCAACGACAATCGCGATGAAGTCACCGGCCTGCTGGCCGCCAGCTTCCAGGCCGCCGATCAGGTGAAGGCCTTCGACGCCGTGCGCCGCAAGGCAGGAGAGATGTCGGCCACGCTTTACAAAGACCAGACCGGCGACTACTGGTACAAGTACTACGGCGGCTTCCGCGATCCCGCCTCCGGCCAGATGCTGGGCGGCTCGGCGGTCTTCGGCCTGGAGGATAACGTCAACTACTTCGGCCTGGACGGCAAGCATAACAACAACATGCGCGCCACCTACGAGACCTTCGGCAAGATCGCCACGACGAACTATCCGCTGCTCTTCAAGGACAATCCCGTTCCGCCCTACAAGGAGGCGGTCGATACTTCGTTCATCTTCAGCGCGCAGGCGCTGCTGAACACCGGCGGCGTGCAAGGCGCGGCGGCGGAGACGGTGGATTACGCCAAGGAGGCGCAGAGCGGCCAGGTGCTGGGCCACAAGGCGGTCTACATCAACTTCGCCTCCG
>CAYVGW010000201.1:0-6845 GCA_964450895.1 uncultured Occallatibacter sp.
CATGCTCCCGAAGTCTATATGTTGTGGCTGGTGGCGTCAAGTAGATATCCGTATTTCCTCATGCAACATTATGGTGGCCCTACGCGATTGTTGGACTGGTCTGATGGCGCGTTGATCGCTCTGCATTTCGCATTAAAAAGCGAGAAAAACTCAGATTTGGACAGATTTGTATATGTGCTTGATCCATATTGGCTGGTGGATTATTTAAAAAGAGAAACGGATGAACATAGATATGCAAAAAAATCTTGGGAGTTTTTTTGTCAAATTCATCCGACGAAAGGGTTGGATGTTGAAGATTGGGATCAGATTTACATCCCAGACGAAGACGGTCATGAAGAACTTCCGATTCCAGAATTACCACTCGTTCTTGAATTCGACCATTTTGCGCGTCGGATTTCTGCACAACGTAGCCGTTTTATAGTGATGGGTACTAAGCCTGATTTTTTCAAAGAACTTTTGATGACTGTGGATTCGCGAATCAAGGAAATTGTGATCGACAAGGATTCTGTTGTACAGATGCGCACACAGTTACGCGATGCTGGCATCACTGAATCCGTAATTTATCCTAACTTGGACGGTCTAGGCCGTGAGTTGAAGCAACTGTGGTCGGAAAGATTGAGATAGACTTTGACAGGAGACGATCAATCTAATCCGATGGTCTGCGCCTCAGCTCAAAAACATCGTCCGATAGAGCGTATCCCGCTGGACGGGTTTGAAGCCGGCGTCGCGGATGATGCGCCGCAGCTCTTCTTCTGTCGTGCAATTACTGGTTCCGGCGGCTTTAACCACATTTTCCTCTAACATCACGGAACCAACATCATTGCCGCCGAAGTGAAGGGCTATCTCCAGCACCTTCAGGCCTTGCGTCACCCAGCTTGCCTGCACGTTTTCGATGTTATCGAGATACAAGCGCGCGATCGCCAGAGTTTTGAGATATTCGACTGAAGTCGCCTCCTCCCAGCCGCGTCCACCGAGGGCCGTGTGCTTGGGCTGGAAGCTCCAGGGAATGAAGGCCGTGAAGCCGCCCGTCTCTTCTTGTAACTGCCGAATGACTTCAAAGTGATTGATGCGCTGCTCGAAGCTCTCGCCGACGCCGAACATCATCGTCGCGGTGGTGCGCATCCCTAATTGGTGCGCGGTGCGATGCACGCTGAGCCAATCCTCGGTGTTGCATTTGATGCGGGCGATGCGCCGCCGCACCTCGTCGTCCAGAATCTCCGCGCCGCCGCCGGGGATCGAATCCAGCCCCGCCGCGCGCAGCCGGATCAACGTCTCGCGCAAACTCAGATCGGAGTAGCGCGCAATGGCCAGAATCTCGGACGAAGTGAGGCAATGCAGCCAAATCTGCGGGAAGCGCTGCTTGATGCCGCTGAAGAGCCGCTCGAACCAGTCGATCTTCAGGTCGGGATGCACGCCGCCCTGCATCAGCACGCCGGTTCCGCCCATCTCCAGCGTCTCCGCGATCTTCTCGTAGATCGTCTCGAAGTCGAGGATGTAGCCCTCCTCCGAGCGCGGGCCGGTCAGCGGCCGGTAGAAGGCGCAGAAGGTGCAGTACTCGGTGCAGAAGTTGGTGTAGTTGATGTTGCGGTCAATGATGTACGAGACCACGCCCTCCGGGTGCAGGCGGCGGCGCACCGCGTCGGCCTCTAGCCCCAAGCCGATCAGGTCGGGGGAGTGGAAGTGGTCGAGGGCCTGGGTACGCGTCAGTCGCATGGTTCGATTCTATCAAGTTGGCGCTCCCACCCTGGCCGCAAAATAGCGAACCCGGCTCCTTCGGTTTCGCTCAGAACGGTGCGGGTGGGGCGCCCATCGGTTCAATCGCCCGGAAGGCATTGATTGTCCAGTTTGTGATTGGCCGGGTCCAGCAGGAACATATAGGTATCCATGGCGTGCATGCAGGCCAGGTTGTTGGCCACCAACTTTTGAGGATTCACAATCGTCTCGTCGCCCACATGGATGTAAAGCGGCGGCAGGGGAATATGCGTAACCACATCCTTGATGTTGGCAATGCGCTCACAATCCGGAACCGCGTTGTTGAAGAAGTTGGCAAAGTGCAGGTCGCCGACGCGCGGGCTGGCGAAGGTGATCAGCGACAGGTTTTTATAGGGCGTATTCACCACCATATCCAGCGCCAGCAGCGTCGCCAAAGCGCTGCCCAGGCTGTGGCCGCAGATGGTTAGTTTGGTCTGCGCAGTGACTGCTCCCAGCAGGCCGGCCAGCGCCGGAGTCAGACGTCCGGAGTCGAGATCAGGCTGGACGCGGAAGGAGTTGTACATATCGGTAAAGCCATCCTCGGTAAGCCCGGAGCCGGGTACGGCGGAAAAATTCTCCGGCAGAAACTTGGCGTCCTCCAACCACTCCCAGACGCCCACCGTGCCGCGGATCACGAGGATAAACTCATTCGGAGACGCGACCGATTGCGCCACAAAGCCAATCGATACCATCTTGGCGGGATCGATCACGATGTTATCCGTCGCCAGATCGTTGGCGTAGATGGTTTGCAGAACCTTGAAGCCGTTGTAGTTCTGATTGTCGTAGTTGGGCTGGCCGCTGTCGTAGACAGAGTAAGCCCACTGGATCAGGCTGCCGGCCTGAAGTGCTGCTTGCAGGTTCATAAAGCCCTCCAATCTCCTGAGTTGTCTTGCGGTGGGTGAGCCAGGCTTTTCCCTCGGAATGTTGAATCGATCCCCTCCTGGGACACCGGGTGAGCAAGAACCCGGCAGCGCCAGTTGGCGCCAGAGGGTGGGATTCTGATTGAGGAAGACATTGCCGACAGGAAAAGCAGGAAATCCGTACTGACACGGGACTTTACAGGAAACGGCAGGGAATGCGCAAGCAGATTTGTCAATCTGCGGCAAAAAAGCGGAAGCGGCATTGCCCCGCAGAGCTACTTGCCGGGGCCGGGTTTGGCGCCGGAGCCCTTCACGGGCGGCGGCTTCTTGGCCGGCCCAGTTGCCGGCGCGGAGACGCCCATGCTCATCAGAAAAACCTGAAAGCCCTTGCGCAGCGAATCGCGTACGCTCACGGTTGACCTCCTTTCAATTCGTTTCAGCCGTCTACGCCGTTCGAATCTCTTGCAGCAGGTCCGGGTGCCGGTCGAGGAGTTTGAGCAGCTTGACCAACGCCAGTGACGGCCGGGTGCGGCCATTCTCGTAGCGGGAAAAGGCGTTGACGCCGCCCCCGAAGATCTCCGCCGCCTCACGCTGATCCAGAGCCAGCTTCTTGCGAACGCTGACGATATAGCCCGGATCGACAATGGCGGCGTTGACTTGCTGGTTGAAGGCCATCGCCAATGCACCCATGCGCTCCGCATTCTCCATATCAAGAACGGAGTCGCCGCAGGCTGGGCAGTAATCGGCGGTCACCCCTGGGATGACTGTGCTCTCGCCTTTGTAAGTATGAACAATGTCGCGCGTATCATGGATCAACTCTGCCGCGCCGCATACGGGACATTTCATGGTCATAGCTCCTTGAACGACACAATCAACACGTCGTCGATGACGGTCAACTTGAGATAGACTGCGCCAGCCTTCGTAGTCGGGCGGTACACGTCCTGCCAGACCCGATGGTCAGCGTAAGTGGTCATGGATTTGTAAAAATCTTTCATGGTCAATGCGGCGACAACAGCCACCATGGCTTTGGGATCAAAGCCCAACGCCGCCCCGCCCAAAACAGCGGATTGCGTGGGATGCACCTTGCCCTCCTGAATCAGCTCCTTGACGCGGGAGAGCGGACAGTGCGGAGTGCGTTTCTCCATGATCGAAGATTACCCTTCTTGGTTAAATTTAGCAAGTTGGTTAATGCGCGTTATCGCAAACGGGTTGGCGCAAGCGCTCGGTAAGTTGGCATCACTTGCCGGGTTCGCTCTTGGAAGCTGCTTTGCGCTTCGGCTTCGGATCTTTCCCCGACACCGATGCGGCGATGCCTTCAAGAATCGCTCCGACTGCCTCGAACAAAGCGCCGATCAGTTCAGCCATCCAGTTTCTCTGCTTCCACCGCGCTATTTTGTCTCCGTCGGAACCGGCGGCGTCTCGCCGCGCAGAATCTCCACCACCGCCGGCGGCAGCGGCTTGTCGGCGTTGGACAGCAGCAGGCTCACATTCCACATTTCAGCCTCAGAGAGCTGACCTCCATAAGCAGGCATCCCGGTCAGCCGTATGCCGTTAGCCACCTTCCAGTAGGTCTCGCCCGGAGGGTCGTCGCTGACGCCCACCACGTCATTATGGTGCTTCTCCCACAGCGCCGGCGCCGGCGGATACATAAAGCCGCCCACCATCGAGGGTTTGCCGTGGAAGCCGTGGCAGACGGCGCAGTTTTCGCTGTAGATGTGCGCGCCGGAGACCAGCGCTGCCTCATCGGGCGTGATCACCGGGCTCTTTTTCATCTCGCGATGAATGCGCGCGTGTAGCGGAATCCCGGTCAGCAGCTTCTCCTGAAACAACGGCGGATCAGCCACCGCCACCGGTACTTTGCCAAAGTGCAGCCACGCCAGCAACCAGACCGGAACCAGCACGATCCCCAGCAGAACTCCCAACAGTATACGTCCCATCGTTGTTCGCGCCTCCACTGCCCTTTATCGCGTGTATTTTTCCTGCCACCGAAGAACGGAATTGATCCCGTTTGAGCCGGCTTTCTTTTTTGGATGCACAATACCATGAAACAGATTACATATTCTTGGCACTATTGAAGGTAATCTGGACAAAACTGTCCGAATCTGGCACAGTTTGTCCACGCCGCTTGCGGCAATTCTCCAAACCCACCCCCCAAAGGAGATCCCCATGACCGACCATTCCAAGATGAAACTGGGCCGCAAGGCCATCAAAACCGACTCCCGCACCCTGGCCTTTGCAAAGTACCTTACCCCCGCGCTTCCCCCGCCGCCCCCCGCCGCCGACTGGACCAAAGGCATCGCCAGTTGGGGCATGATGCTCAACGACACCCTGGGCGACTGCACCATCGCCGGCTGCGGCCACGCCCTGCAGGTCTGGACCGCCAACACCGGCGCCGAAGTCACCCTCCCCGACGCCACGATCGAGAGCTACTACGAAAAGTGGGACGGCTACGTCCCCGGCAACCCCAGCACCGACAACGGCGGCGTCGAACTGGATGTGCTGAACGACTGGAAAAAGAACGGCTTTGCCGGCCACTCGCTGCTCGCCTTTGCCGATCCCAAGGCGGCCAACATCGTCGAGATTCAGCAATCCATCGCCCTCTTCGGCGGCGTCTACATCGGCCTCTCGCTGCCCCTGACCGCGCAGACCCAGACTGTCTGGGACGTGGTTCCAGGCGGAGGCGCCAAGGCCAAACCCGGCAGTTGGGGCGGCCACTGCGTCTACGTCCCCAAGTACGACGCCCACGGCTTCACCTGCATCACCTGGGGCCAGCCGAAGACCATGACCCTGGCCTTCTGGAAAAAATACTGCGATGAGGCGCATACCCTCCTTGCCCAGAACTGGCTCACCGCCAAAGGCGCCCCCAGCGGCTTCAACCAGGCCCAGCTTTTGGCCGATCTCGGCAACATCAAGTAGTTTGTACCGTGACGAAGGAATGGGCGACCCACCCTCGCCGCGTCTTTGTGTTTGCGGCTAGGGTGGGATGCTGCCAGCCATGTCAGGCCCCATTTGCAGACTTTCCACCCACAATTTCCTCCGCCGTGCGTCCAAACCGTGACGGCCAGCAGCCAAGCCTCCCCCCAAAGTGGTTTAATAACGTATGGGGGGAGCGCTGTGGTGGCTTGCCTTCCGTACTCCCGTGGAGGAAACCCGATCACGATGTCTTCTTCTTGCCGTCTTGCCCTTTTGCTGGCGCTCGGTCTCACCGCCGCAACCGCTGTCTTTGCCCAAAGCTCGTCTTCGAGCAGCAGCTCGACCGCTCCGGACCAGCTCCAGACTCAGCCCGCCGCGCAGTCCGCCGGCGCGCTCAGCGTCCAGGCGCGCATCAAGGCCCGCCGCGCCAAGCGCCGCGCCGCCGCCATTCAGGAGGCCTACTCCCATCGCTACGAGGCTTATACCGGCATGGGCGTGCAGCGCTTTGAACCCGGCCCAGGCCCTTGCTCCACTCATACCCCGGCCTGTGCGGGTTCGTTTCCCCAAGGCATGTTGGAACATGCCTGGGAGTATGCCTGGAATGTCGGCTTTACCCGCTATCGCAATGAGCGCCTCGGCTGGAACGTCGATGGCCGCGGTTACTACTCCACAGCCTACGTCGGTGGCCCCTATAACGACCAGTACGTGACCAATAACGGTATCACCAACGTGGCCATCAGCCAGTATGCTCTCATGGCCGGCCCCACCTACCGCTTCTACCTTCAGCCCAAGTTCTCCATTGCCCTTCGCGGCTTGGCCGGCTTTGAAAAGGGAAACTTCTCCGGCGACACCAACCACAGTATCGCGCTCGCCTCCGGCCCCAATGGTTTAGGCCTCTGGGCGGACGGCTACACTTTCGCCGCCAGCCCCGCCATTCCCTTCGAGTACAACCTGACCCCCAAGATCGGCCTGCGCGTCGCCCCGGAATACTACTTCACCGGCTTCGGCTCCAACTTCCAGCACAGCCGCGCCTTCACCCTCAGCTTCGTCTATCGCTTCGGAAAACAGTAGACGGTTGGCAGCCCATCTCTGAACAATCCTCATTCAATCCGGCCTCTCAAGACGGATGCTCCCATCCCTCGCATATCGATGAAAACTCCCAGGTCTTGGAATCGAGACCTGGGGTACCCGGAAAAATGTGGCGCCGGTCTCCAGACCGGCTGTTGCGCCGACACCCTCGTCCGCGCTTGTCCAGGTTGAATAACCCTATAAACAGCAGTTGAGAAGCCTTCATCTAGGTTCAATGTCAGATTTGAGAAC
>CAYVGW010000202.1:0-6749 GCA_964450895.1 uncultured Occallatibacter sp.
ACGCTGGTGATGGCCCGCAGCGGCGCTTCCACGGTGGCCGAGCTGGCCGCCGCCGGAAAGCCAGCCTTGCTGGTGCCTTTTGCCGCCGCCGCCGACGACCACCAGCGGCGCAATGCCGAAGAGATGGTCAAGGCTGGCGCTGCTATGCTGCTGGATGAGAGCGAGTTGGACGCGCCGGGAAAGCTGCTGGAGGCGCTGACCGGATTGCTAACCTGCCCGGAACGTCTGGCCCGGATGTCCGCTGCCGCTCGCACGCAGGCCCATCCCGACGCCGCCGAGCGGATTGCTGACCGGCTGGCGTCGCTGGCGGTCCACAAGGCCGGTTGAGGTTTGTCGTTCCCAGGTTCCAAAAGCGGAACCTGGGGCACCCAATCTTATTGGAAAGATAAAGAGTTGCACGACTTGTTCCTTGATCATTTATAAAAATGCCCGCCTGCCGAAGCAGACGGGCTTTGGAAGAGGTAAATCGATCAAAGTTTAGCGGTGTCCGCCGCCGCCATGGCCGCCGCCACCCATGTGTCCGCCGCCGCCGAAGCTGCCGCCGGAACGGCCTCCACCGCTGAAGCCGCCGCTGCGACCACCGCCGCTAAATCCGCCGCGCGGAGCAGCGCTTCCACCTCTGGAGGCAGCAAATCCGCGTCCCGCGCCGCCCACACCGGGCCGTCCAGCAACTCCGCCCCGCGCTACGCCGCCGTAAAGGCCGCGCCCGCCATAGGCATAGCCGCTACGATATCCGTAGCCGCCACGTCCGCCCCAGCCGCCGCGCCCGTACCAGCCGCGGTGATACCACGGCCCCGCGCCGATAAAGACGCCGCCGTAGAACCAGTCAGGCCCGTAATAGCCATACGGGGCGCACGCATAGGGGTAATAGGCATAATAGCCCCACTCGCAGACCGGCGGGCCGTACTCCATGGGAGCCGCCGCCACTACGGGGCCGACGCCCACTCCCCACATTACTTGAGCATGGGCCGTTGCCGCGAACGGCATGGCCAACAGCATTGCAAAAAGTACCAGGCGTAGACTCCGCATAAATCCTCCTCGTGCTGACGGGAACGGCCCTGCTTGCGCCGGACCGGGGAACCGGCCCTCCGTCCTCAGCACTGCCGGCCGCTGGGGTTGCTCTCCCAACCGGCTTCTGTACATTCAGACAGCAATCCGCCGGGAAAGTTGCGGTCAGGGGCAAGAATAGTTCGCGCCGGGGAAAAATTACTCCTCGCCGCCGGTCCAGCCTTCGGGCACAAAGCGGTAGCCCACCCACGGCTCGGTCTGGATGTACTGCTTGCCGGTTTCGGCTTCGAGCTTTTTGCGCAACTGGCCGACGAAGACGCGCAGGTACTCCGGCTGATGAGCCGATTGCGCGCCCCAAACCGTCGTCAGCAGGACGCGGTGGGTGATGACCTTGCCGGCGTGGCGGGCCAGATGGAGCAGCAGGTCGAACTCCTTGGGCGTGAGGTGAATCGGCTTGCCTAGCACGGTGATGGAGTGCGCCACGGCGTCCACCACAAAGTCGCCCGCCTCGATGGCGCTGGTGGTGCGCTCCGGGGCGCGGCGCAGGTGAGCGCGGACGCGGGCCAGCAACTCCTGTGTGTTGAAGGGCTTGGTCACGTAGTCGTCGGCCCCGGCGTCCAGCGCCTCCACCTTGGAGCGCTCGTGGTCACGCACCGAAAGCACCAGGATCGGCACGGCGGATTGCGTGCGGATGGCGCGACAGAGTTCGACGCCGCTCATGCTGGGCATCATCAGATCAGTGATGACCAGGTCGGGCGTCCAGTCCCGGAAGACCTGCAAACCCTCTTCCGGTTCGTTGGCGGTGCGCACGTCAAAGCCCTGCGCGGAGAGCGAGGCGCGCAGCACGCGGGTGATCTGCGGCTCGTCGTCGATGACCAGTATTCTGCCCGGCATAATTTCCTCGTACAACGGAAGATTACATCATCCGGGCAAAGAAGTATGATTCCGTTGAGGGAAATATGAACCCGCTCGCTAATCAACACTCCGCACTGCGCTGGCTGGCGGCCACCCTGATGGCGATCCTCGCCGCCGTGGCGCTGGTCGGCCTGGGCGCCAACTCGACGACGGCGGGGATGGTCTTTCTGGTGCTGGTGGTGTGGTTTGCCGCCCAGGCCGGCCTCTGGCTGGCGCTCTACGCCGCCCTGCTGTGCGCGCTGGCCTTTGATTATTTTTTTCTGCTGCCCTATCACACACTGCAAATTGTGGGGGTTCAGCAGTGGGTGGCGATGATCTCCTTCCTGCTCAGTTGCGTGGTGGTGGGGCGCGTGGCGGAGCGGGCGCGGCGCAAAGCCCGCCAGGCCGAGGAGCGCCACGCCGATGTGGAGCGGCTCTATGAACTCTCCCAGGAGATGATGCTGCAAGGCGATGCGGCCGGGTTGATCCACGATCTGCCGGGGCTGATTGCGCGCATCTTTGCGCTGGACGGCGTGGTGCTCTACGTCCGCGACCAGGACCAGTTCTACTCCTCGACCGACGATCTTCCCATGAGCATTCAAGCCAGCATGAGGGCGATGACCATGGGCCTGAATCCCACGCAGATGATTCCCGGCGCTTTCTCGGTGCGGACGCTGAGCCTGGGCTTGCAGCCGGTGGGCGCCTTGGGGCTGCGTCCAGCGCGCCTATCGCACGAAGTGGCCACGGCGGTCAGCGCGCAGGTGGCCATCGCGCTGACCCGCGCCATGGCCATCGAGGCCTCCACCCACATGAAGGCTGCGCGCGAGGGGGAACGGCTGCGCGCCGCGCTGGTCGATTCGCTGACCCACGAACTGCGCACGCCGCTGACCGCCATCCGCGCCGCCGCCACCATGCTGACCGGGGGCGATGGGATGGACGATGCGCTGCGGCTGGAGCTGGCTGCGATTGTGGACGAGGAGAGCGCGCGCCTCGACCGGCTGATTGGCGAGGCCGTCGAGATGGCCGAAATCGACGCCAATGTGGTCGAGGTCCGCCCCGTGCCGCATCTTCCGCGCACGCTGCTGGATCAGGCCGTCGAGGAATCGAGCAAGGCGCTGGCCGGGCGGCGCGTGGTGGTCGTCGTCGAGGAGGCGGAGGAGCCGGCCTGGTTCGATCCGCACCTGCTCAGCCGCGTGCTGCGCCACTTACTGGAGAACGCGGCCCGCTATACGCCGGCCGGCGGGCGCATCCTGCTTAATAGCCGGCGCGTGGACGAGCGGCTGGAGTTTTCGGTCGAAGACGACGGTCCCGGCATCGACGCCGTCGATCTGCCCTTCATCTTTGAAAAGTTTTATCGCGGCAAAAAGCGTGGCGGAAAGAGCAAAGGAACCGGCATGGGTCTGGCCATCAGCCGCGCGATTCTCACCGCGCACGGCGGAGGGATCGAGGTCGAAAGCCCGCCGGGAAAGGGCGCCCGCTTCCGCTTCTGGGTGCCGCTCCAGGAAAAGCAGCCGTCCGACGATCCGGCGAATCTGCAAGCACGCGCGGCAAGAGGCTCGCTGGACAAATTGCATCATGTCCTTGCGAAAGTGAGTGACGCTCCCCCTGAGGCGATGGACCGGCTGTGATTTGAGGGTGTTCCGAGCCGATTGCTTTGCCTCACAAGCGAAATTTGCCTCAGACCCCCTTTTTCGGCGATACTTAGGTGTTGTGTCTTGCGCGGCTGGGCACTCTTGTCTGGCGCATTGAGCGGTCAGGCGTTCCTGCCGGCCATGAAGACCCCAAGATTTGCAACAGAGCACAGGAATCTGAAAGGAACCGTACACGTGGTAATGATCCGTTTGGCGCGCATTGGCGCCCGCAAGCAGCCCTACTATCGCATCGTGGCCATCGAGAAGGACCGCGCCCGCAACGGCCGCTCCATCGAGGTCGTCGGCACCTACAACCCGCGCACCAACCCCGCCAGCGTGGTTCTGAAGCACGAGCGGATCGCCTATTGGCGCAGCGTGGGCGCGCAGCTTACCCCCATCGTCGCCAAGCTGGTTGCCCAGCATCCGGCGCCGGTGGCCGAGCCGGTCGCGGCTTAGTTTTTCCCTCCCCCTGACGGTGCGCGCCCCCCTTCAGGACGGCGCTCACTTTATTTGCTGACGGAGATAGGCCTGTGCTGTTACTATGCGCGCACAGGTCCAAACCGTTTATTTTGGCCGCCAATTCCTGAATGTGTCTGGTCGGGGGCAGGAGGATGACCCAAAAGGCTATGGTCGAAGTGGAAGAATTGGTCCGCGAAATTGCGCAGGCGCTGGTGGATGAGCCGGCCGCCGTGGAAGTCGAGAGTGTGGAGCGCGAGGAGAGCACCGTCCTCCAACTCCGCGTTGCGCCCACCGACGTGGGCAAGGTCATCGGCAAGCAGGGGCGCACCGCCCGCTCGATGCGCACCATCCTGGGCGCCGTCAGCATGAAGCTGCATCACCGCTACACGCTGGACATCCTGGAAGAAGACGAAGATTGATGGCGCTCGACCCCAGCCCCAACGGGGTAGCTGTCCCCTCCGCGCCCGAAAACTGGGTCTGGTTGGCGCGCATTCGCCACCCCCAAGGCCGCAAAGGCGAAGTCTTCGCCGACATCCTCACCGATTTCCCCGAAAAATTCGCCGAACGCAAGCGGCTTTGGCTGCTGGGCGGTGCTTGCGCGCGTGAAGTGGAACTCGCCCACCACTGGCTGCACAAGGGCGGCATCGTCCTGCACTTTGCCGGCATCGAATCCATCTCTGCCGCCGAAACCCTCAAAGGGCTGACGGTGGCCATTCCCCGCTCGGCGCGCGCCGCTTTGCCTGAGGACGAAATCTACGTCGGCGACCTGATCGGCTGCGTGCTGATCGACGTTGCGCCCGCCGCGCCGCACCTTGTAGGCGAGATCGAGGATGTGGACCGCTCCGCCGGCCCGGTTGCACTGCTGGTGGTCAACGGCGCATCGGGCGAGGTGCTGGTGCCCTTCGCCAAAAGCTACCTGCGCAAGATCGACCTCGAAGCCCGCCGCGTGGAAATGGCCCTGCCTGAAGGGCTGGTCGAGCTGAATGCGCGCCCTGAGCATCGCACAAATCTATAAGCAGCGCTGGCAGGGGGCACGGAGCCTTTTTCTTGTGCATCTTTGGCCGTAACTTTCAGCGGTAAGTTGGGCTACTCCTACTTTCGTCGGATGGCAGCGCTGGATTGGCGCGGCTATGATGGCAATGCACGTTGGAGGCATCGCCATGGCGCTGAATCAAAAAATACTCTACATCTTCCCCGGTTTCGTTCTGGCAGTCGGGACTGCCGTCCTCAGTGGCTGCGGAGGAGGGGGATCGTCCAACACCGTGACCACGGTAACGGCGGCGACGCCCACCATTTCGCCTGCCGCCGGAACCTACACCACGGCGCAAACCGTCACCATCTCCGACTCGACCGCCGGCGCGACGATCTACTACACCACCAACGGAACGACGCCCACCACTGGCTCGACGGTTTACTCCGGCGCAATCACTATTCCGGCGACCCCGGCCACCGAGACCATCCAGGCCATCGCCGTGGCCTCGGGAGACACAAACTCCCCGGTCGCCTCCGCCGTTTATACGATGAACCCGACCTCGGCGACGGCCACCGTTGTTGGAGCCGATGTTGGATGGCTGACCCAACTGAGCAGCATGGGGTATACCTGGACCGATACCACCGGCGCATCTGGAGGCGTGCTGCAGATCCTCAAGAATCATGGCGTCAACACCATCCGCATCCGCACTTTTGTGAATCCCACCATCACCACCGGCGTTCTGGGCGTCGGCGACCTGGATCAGGCCGGAAGCATTGCGCTGGCCCAACAGGCCAATGCGCTGGGCTTCAAGATCGTGATCGACTTCCATTACAGCGATACCTGGGCCGATCCCGGCCATCAAACGCCTCCCGCCGCGTGGGCAAATGATAGTTATTCCCAACTGCAAACCGATGTTTACAGCTACACCTTCAACTTCATGACGGCGCTGCTGGCCGCGGGAGTCACTCCGCAATATGTGCAGGTGGGCAACGAGATCAACTCCGGCATGCTCTGGCCCATCGGTTCGGTTGGCTCGACAACCGCAAACGGCAACAACTTCACCCAGATCACCGGCCTCATCAACCAAGGCTATAGCGCCGTGAAGGCGGTCAGTCCCACCTCGCAAGTCGTCGTTCACATTGCCGGAATCAGCAATCTCAGCGACTTTGAGTGGTTCTATGACGGGTTGACGGCCGCCAGCGCAAAGTTCGACGTGATTGGAGCTTCCTATTATGACGGCCCAACCAACATCGCCACGGTTGCCGCCAATCTGAACACGCTGGCTGCCCGCTATAACAAGCCGGTGCTGATCTGCGAGATCGGCTATTTGTATAGTGACCCATCCACCGCCTACACCGATGTGCAAGGGGCAATCACGGCGATGAATGCCGTGCCGAATAACATGGGGCTGGGCGTGATCTACTGGGAGCCGGAAGCTCCGGACGATGCGTCAACAGCCAATTACAACATGGGCGCTGTCACCGAGAGCACGGGGAAAGTGCTGCAATTTACCACCGCCATCGATGCATTCTGAATTGACGAACTGATACGAGCCGTGAGGCCGAACCTTCAGCAGCCAGGATGGATGACTTGGATAGGCGAAGATAAGGCGCAGGCGATTCACTTTTTGGATGGACAATTTTCCTGTCAAATCGGGGCACTTTGGAGGGGGAAATTTGCAGTTTTTCGAGCATAATCGAGTGGTTTTGGCCTTGAAACGCGAGAAAAACGGTGGTTTTCAGTTACTAGATAATTAACTGCAATAAAATGCAAGTAGTTGTTAT
>CAYVGW010000203.1:0-6709 GCA_964450895.1 uncultured Occallatibacter sp.
GACAAAAATACCGCATCCTGTAAAAAAGGGATATAGCGACTTTGGTTCCGCTCTAGCGGCACGACTAAAGTCGTGCCCTTTCAAAATATGACTTTTACCACAGGCTGTTAGGGTAATGGTGCAAGTTTCCGGATTGCCGGCAACACGCCCGCAATTGCTTCTGGTAGTCTTGCAATCATGAACTGGCGGCGCGGACTTCTGTTGGCAGGGATCAATCTGACGGCGGCCGTACCCATGATCTTGATGATGGAGGCCAGGGACCAGAAGAATGCGCTCACCTCAGAAGAGATCATGGCGAAATCCGCCATGTTGGATGCACCCAAGCCGCCAGAGTCCTCATGGCCGGAACTTAAAGCCAGCCCCGCGCAAGCTGAAGAAGCGGTCAGCTTTACCTTAGACCCCTGCACAATATTTGGAGCCATTTACCCTGTTCAGATCACTGTTTTGCAGTATGTCGATATGCCGTCCGTTGTATTGGCCGGGTGGGAAGAAGATTGTCCCGCGCATTGGACGCTTGCGAGGAGGATACGCGGAAAACCTACCTTTCTGATAACGCCCTTTTGGATGGAGAAGCAGCGCATGATCGATGCCGGTCTGTGCCTGTTCATCGTCCTACAGTGGTTTCTCATGGGCTGTTTTCCACTTGCTCGATCCCGGAGATGGTGGGCTGACCCTGGGGCTTTCATCACCGCCTGCGCGGTTCTGGCAGGTGCTGTCGCGTTGATTCCGATTCCCATCGTTGCTGACTTTGCGAAGCTGCCTGCGTTGATTGCGATGCTGGCTTGGCTCTGGTGGTTTGGCCTGCTCGTTTGGAGGACGCTTCAATTCGGATGGAGAATGGCAACTGCTTGGCGGGTACACCGTTCAAGTTAGTTCCCGCCTGCCTTATCGACCGCGAGGCATGAGACCGGTGCGGGCGAGGACGCCCACACGACAGCCGGTCTGGAGACCGGCGCTACAATCTTCGGCGCTACGGTTGCCGCGCCACAGTTTTGTGTCTCGCAGACAGGCAGGTGGTGCTTAACATGGTAGAAATGTAGATTGAAGGATAGTTAAGATGAAGGCGTCATGCAAACTCCGGTAAAGGTACTGATTGTCGAAGATGAACCCCATGCGCTGATGGGACTGGCCGAGCTGATCTCCGGTTGGGGTTACCGGACGGAGACGGCGCGGGACGGCCTGGAGGGCTGGGAGAAGGCGCTGGTCTTTGATCCGGCGATTGTGGTCACCGACCTGAAGATGCCGCGTCTGGACGGGATTGGCCTGTTGACCAAGCTGACCGAGGAAGGCTCTGGCCAAAACGCCAATCTGGCGGTGGTGGTGCTGACGGCGATGGGTTCGATCCAGTTGGCCGTGGACGCGATGAAGCTGGGCGCGTACGATTTTCTGCAAAAGCCGGTGGATGCGACGCGGCTGCGGACGATTCTGGCCAACGCCACGCGGCAGCGCGAGACCACGATGGAGCTGGAGGTGGTGCGGCGGCGTTTGCGCGAGACCGGCGTGCTGGGAGCGCTGGTGGGCAGTTCCAAGCCGATGCGGGAGATCTTCGGCCTGATCGAGCAGATTGCGCCCTCGAATGTTTCGGTGCTGATTACCGGCGAGAGCGGCACGGGCAAAGAGCTGGTGGCGCGCACGCTGCATGATCTGAGTCCGCGCAAATCGCAGCCATTTGTGGCGGTCAACTGCGCGGCGATTCCGGAGACGCTGATCGAGAGCGAAATCTTCGGGCACGAAAAGGGCGCATTCACGGGCGCGGTGGAACGGCGCATTGGCTGCTTCGAGCTGGCCAACGGCGGCACTCTTCTGCTGGACGAGATTGGCGAGATGCCGCTGGCGACGCAGGCCAAGCTGCTGCGCGTGCTGGAGGAGCGGAAGCTGCGGCGGCTGGGCGCGCGCACCGAGCAGGATGTGGATGTGCGGGTGCTGTCCGCGACCAACCGCGACCCCAATCAGGCCGTCGCGCAGGGGCATCTGCGGGCTGATCTCTTCTACCGTCTGAATGTCTTCAACATCCATATGCCGGCATTGCGCGATCACATGGAGGATCTGCCGGCGATGGCCGAAGTAATGCTGGAAGAGATGAACCAGAAGCATGGCCGCCAGGTCTGCGGGATTGCCGCATCGATGCTGGAGCGTCTGATGTGCTGTGACTGGCCGGGGAATGCCCGCGAGTTGCGCAACGCCATCGAAAGGGCGGTGATTCTGGGCACGGATGGCGCGCCGCTGGATGCGGGTCACCTACCCAGCGGCTTCGGCAAATTGCAAAGTCCAGCCGCGCCATCCACAGTTTCCGGCATGGTGCAACTGCGCGTGGGCACCAGCATGGACGAGGCCGAGCGTTTGCTGATTCAGCACACCCTGGAGGCCACCGGACAGAACAAGACACGCGCCGCCGAGATTCTGGGCATAAGCCCGAAGACGATGCACAACAAGCTCAAGGGATACAACCAGGCACAGGAAGAGCTTGAGGGCTGAGTCATGCGCCTGAAGACCAAACTCGTAGTGGCCATCACGCTGCTGGTTTTTCTAATAGCCGGCCTGCTTTCGCTGGTCTATGTGAGCCAGTTGCTTGAGGCGGCGGTGAAGCAGTCGTACGGCACCAATGAGATGGTGGCCAAGCAGGTGCGGTTTTCCATGCAGAATGCGCTGGAGGCTGGGCTCAAGGACCGCAAGGTAGATCCCAGCGATCCGGCGCAGTTGCGCAACCTAGCTGCGGCGGCGGTGCGGGGGGACGCGGCGTTGCAAGCGGAGATTGAATCGGTCAACCGCTACTCGCTCACCGTGTATGACGTCAACATCAGCGACAGCCAGCAGAATATCCTTCTGAGTACCAATCCCGAAAATGAAGATAGGCCTCTGCCCGAGCGGCCCCATTATCAGGATCTTTTGCAGGCTGATTCGTTCACTTTCATGAAGATGGTCTTTGGCCCGCCGAGGGTCTTTGACGTGTCTGCGCCGCTGGAGCGCAATGGCCAGCTCTTCGCTTCTGTGCATGTCGGGGTGCGGACAACGTTTCTGCGCGCCGTCTATAAGCCGTGGTTGACGGCAACGGTCACGCTGATGGTGGTGGTTCTGGGCGCGGCCTTGGTGGTGGCCTTTCTGCTGAGCAACTTCGCACTGCGGCCTCTGGAAGAGATCAGCCGGCAGCTAGATTACTGGACCGCGGCTGGTGAGACGGCCGGCGAAGGAGAAGCTACGGCCAAACAGGACACGGCGGCGCGCGTTTCGACCAAAATTGATTTTATCGGCCAGCGGATGCGCAATGTGGAAGAGGTATTTTCTGCTTTGAAGGAGAATCTGGACCAGATTCTGGGCAATTTGCAGGACGGAATTCTGCTCTTTACCGGGGATGGGCGGGCGGTGCTGGTCAGCGAGGCGGCGCGGCGCTTTCTGGGGCTGGAGCAAGGCGCAATCCTGGGCCGGCACGCGCGGGAGATCTTCGACAGTGCGACGGTGCTTGGCAACACTCTGCGCGAGGCTTTTGAAACAGGTTCGCACCTGGCGCAGGTGGAGGTTCGCACGGAGACGGGCAGGCGCATCCAAGCCTCGCTGGATATGATTCACGACGACCGCAACGGCCAGGGCTTGGGCGCGCTGGTGACCCTGCACGATCTGGAATCGGTTGCGGAGATCGGATCGGAGCTGGAGCTGTCGCGGCGCATGGCGTCTATCGGGCGGCTTACCTCCGGCGTTGGCCATGAGGTCAAGAATCCCATTAACGCCATTGTGGTGCATCTGGAGCTGCTGAAGAGCAAGCTGGACGATCCCAGCGCCCCGGCGGTCCGTCACCTGGAGGTGATCGACGCGGAGATTCACCGGCTGGACCGCGTGGTGCAGACGCTGGTGGACTTCACGCGCCCGGTGGAGTTGAAGCTCATCGAGCAGGACTTGCGCCCCGTGATTCAGGATGTGCTGTCGCTGGCCGCCGAGGAGCTTTTTACGCACAATGTGACGCTGGTCAGCCGCCTGCCGGCCAAGCCGCTAGCGGCCAAGATCGACGTGGACCTGCTGAAGCAGGCGGTGCTGAATGTGGTGATGAACGGAGCGCAGGCCATGCCCCAGGGCGGCAAGCTGGAGGTGGTTCTGGAAGAGGAGGGACGGTCGGCCGTTCTGCGCGTCACCGATGAGGGTCCGGGCATTGCCGAAGAGATTCGGGAAAAGATCTTCGACCTCTACTTCACCACGAAAAGTGAAGGCAGCGGCATCGGTCTGGCGATGACTTACCGCATTTTGCAGTTTCACCATGGCAGTGTGGACGTACAATCAAAAGTAGGAAGTGGCGCAGAGTTCCAGTTGCGAATTCCCGTTGTCGCCACGGAATGGGGTCGCCGGTATCCACAATCGGCGAGTGAGTCGAAGGAAAAGGGGTTTACGGAATGAAGTTATCAGGCGCCCGGTCATCGGCGCGCTCTATGCGCCCGTGGGGGGAGATCACGAAGCTCGATTGGCGCATTTCCATCAGGGTCGTCGTGTGCCTGCTGCCGTTGCTTTTCGCGGGATGCTTTCACAAAACACATCCGGAGCCGCTGGCGCCTCCTATCGAGGACGCGCCTCCACCCAAACCTGTGCCGTCGCCCACCCATCTTCCCCCCGCGGTCATTACGGTTCCCAAGGAAGGATCTGAGCAGAGTGCGACCGAAGCGCCGAAACCCGCACCCGCGCCGCCGGCGCGGCACAAAAAGCATTCTCCTCCGCCTGACTCGACGCAGCAGGCGTCAGTCGCACGCCCCAGCGTAAGCGCCATCGGGCAGCTTTCCTCCGGCGAACCCTCCGAACTCTGGAAACAGACCTCGGACTCCCTTGCCGCGACCGAACACGGACTGAACGAGATCACCCGTTCGCTCAGCGATCAAGAGAAGAAGACGGCTGCCCAGATCAGGGAGTATCTCAAGCAGGCCCATACGGCGCTGAACTCCGGCGATGTGGACGGAGCGCACACGCTGGCCGTGAAGGCGAAAGTGCTGCTAAGCGAACTCAGCCAGTGAGCATGATGCTCCCGCGCCGTAGGCGCAGTGGTTATTAGCCCGCGTTTCAACGCGGGGTGAGCGAAACCAACAATTTCCAGAGTCCTGGAGGGACGGTGCTCATGCGTTGCGTCCGTCCTTTGTTTTTTGCTGAAAAAATGGAAAAACCGGGAACAACTTACGAAATAATTTATCGCTCGCCCCAGCTCAACTTGCTGCGCAGCGCCTCAAAGAAGCCGCCCTCGCTCATGCGAATCAGGTTGACCGCGTGGCCGGATCGCCGGCAGCGCAGTTCGTCGCCCAACAGCAGTTCGACAGCCTTCTGGCCGTCCACGGTGAGCAGCGCGGGGTTGGCGACGCCCTCCACACGCACGCTGAGCTGAGCATCGCCGCGCACCACGATCGGCCGCAGCGTGAGCAGATGCGGACAGATGGGCGTGACCACCAGCGCGTCCACATTGGGCGTCAGAATGGGTCCATTGGCGGCCAGCGTGTAGGCCGTCGAGCCGGTCGGAGTGGAGACGATGACGCCGTCGGCGCGGAAGCGGGCCACGCTCTTGCCGTCCAGCTCAACCGCGAAGCCGCCCATGCGCGCGATGTCGCCCTTGGAGACGACTACCTCATTGAGCGCCTCATAGCTGGAGAGCAACGTGCCCTCGCGCCAAAGTTCGGCGCGCAGCATGGCGCGGGAATCCAGATCGTGACAGCCCTTGTGCCAGCACTCCAGCGCCGGATACAGCTCGGCCAGCCGAACCTCGGTCAGGAAGCCGAGAAAGCCCAGATTCACGCCCAGGATCGGCGTGCCCGTCGCGGCAAAGATATTCGCCACCGAGAGCAGCGTTCCGTCGCCGCCCAGGACGATCACCAGCGCCGGCGCATACTCCGGCATCGCCGCTCGATCCACCACCTGAGCCACCTGAGACTCGGAGGCGTACTCTCCGCCCTCCCGGTCCAGCAGCGGCTCATAGCCGTGCCCGCGCAGCCACGCGATCAGCTCCGGCAGCAGCCGGGCCAGCTCTTGCTTCTCGGATTTGCAGACAATCGCGACGCGCACCATGCGGTTTCAGTGTAACGGATTTGACCACGCCGTAGGACCAACAAGACAATCGATAGGCAAGAGCGCGATACCCGGTTTACCGGTAATACATCCAGAGCTTTACCGTTGCAGCTTCAATTCAACCGCACACATTTAGGAGGTTGATGGTTTGCAAGACTCCGATGCCAGGTTCGCCGACGTAGACCATGCCCTCGACTGGAACCTTAAAGAGATCTCTCAATTCTCTCTCGTCCGCAACCTTTTGCCATCTACCGGCTTTCAAAATGAGAACAGCGTCGCGGGAAACATCTTGGGGGGGCTTCTGCTGAGATTCTTGATCTTTAATGAACTCCCATCCGCCAAGTTCCGCATCAGAGAATGTCCGCTGCCACCAATTCAGCCCGGGGGTTCTCCTAATTCGGTACCATCCCGGTAAACTCCGGTCGCTAAGCCGAACCACTTTCAGTTCATTCCCGGTCACTAAGTCGAAGGTGTCATCCGGTAGACGAATGATAGTACTTTTCCGGTCACGCTGTTCACAGACAATCGCTTCATCGGCTTTCCCAGTGGTCATTCCATACGTGTATCTGGCTACTATGCTTCCAGAATCGCTTTTCCAAATAGTGTCACCGCGTTGCCATGTACTGAAGTCTATGGGCTGATGTGAATCGGGCGCGCAGCCGATGAATGGTAGGGTCGCACAGATAGT
>CAYVGW010000204.1:0-6675 GCA_964450895.1 uncultured Occallatibacter sp.
ACCATCTTCTTCGACATCACCGACCAGCCGCAGGAGGGCTATAACAAGTTCATCCCGTACTATCTGCATCCCCGGGCGACTTACTCGATTGGCCTCTCCAGCTCCAACTTCCGCACCAAGGTTTCTGTCGGCTCCAATCCCTGGACCAAGGCCGACCCGGCGCGCATGGTGAACTTGGCGCAGGTCTGCGAGCGCTACGGGGGCGGTGGCCACGCCCGTGTCGGCGCCATCAGCTTCCCGCCCGAACGCGCCGATCAGGCCCGCGAAGCCGCCGCCGAGATCGTCGCCGAGCTGCGCGCCAAGAATCCGATGGCGTAAACGGATTCTTAGTTTTGTTGCATATTCCCGGCAGGAGAGTGATGATGTTATCTCGTGCAATGCGGGCGGCCGCGTTCTCGGCTGTTTTGCTGATTTCTCTGTGCGGCTTTGCCGCTGAGCCGGTGCGTTACGAATTGGCCTTCGAGGCCTGGAATACGCACCTGCTTGACGTAACGATCCGGGCCACCGAGCTGGATGGCAAGCAGGTCTCCTTTGCGCTGCCGTATTGGGCGCCGGGGGTTTACATTGCCGAGGAGTTCGCCGTCAACGTACAGCATTTTCAGGCCGAGGACGCCGCCGGCAAGCCGCTGCCCTGGCGCAAGACGGACGGACAAAGCTGGCAGGTGGATCTGCGCGGCTCGTCCGCAGTTACGGTCCGCTATAGCTTCTATGCCAACGCCATGCCCTTTCGCGGCGCGCAGTTCAACGACACTCATGCGTCGCTGACCGGCGCGGCGGTGTGGATGTACTTGGTCGATGGCAAAGAGAGGCCGGCCACGCTGCACATCGACCGCGCCCGCCTGCCGCGCGCATGGAAGATCGCCACTGGACTAACCCGCGAGGGCGATGAGAGTTATGACGCCGATAACTACGACGACTTCGCCGACTGCCCCATCGAGATTGGCACTTACACCGAAAAGACATTTTCCGCGCTGGGAACCACCTATCACCTGATTGTGCATGACGAGCTCGACGGCGCGGATTTTTCCGAGTTTGCCGCGCAGTTGAAAAATGTTATTGAAAAAGGCGTAGTGCCGATCCTGGCGCCGGCCGTGGGCGGGCCGCTGCCTGCGCCTTTTCCCGAATACTGGTTCTTGATTCATCTTTCTCCCATTCCATTTACCGGAGCGGGCGTGGAGCATCATAACTCGACGATGATTATCCTGGGCAGTTCGTGGAACGATCATCGCGCCACCAATCACGACTTCATGAGCAATTTCGACGAGTTGAAGATTGGCCTGGCCACGCATGAGTTCTTCCACGCCTGGAATGTGAAGCGGCTGCGGCCGATCGAGTTAGGCCCCTTTGACTACGCGCATCCCGTGCATACCGATTCGCTGTGGATCTCCGAGGGACTTACGAATTTTTACACCGACGCCGCGCTGCTGCGCTCCGGTTACTGGAAGCCCAAGCAGTATCTCGACCAAATCACCCAGGTGATCAATGCAATTGAAGCCGAGCCGGGGCGCGCCGAGCGCAGCGTGGCCGAGACCAGTTGGGACACATGGTTCGGCTTCAGCGGCTCCGGCGCGGGCGGCTTCGGCCCCGGCTTTGCCAATAACCTGGATAACACCAGTTACTCCTATTACGACAGCGGCCAGATACTCGGTGTCCTGCTCGATCTGGAGATACGCCACGCCACCGCAAATCATAAGTCGCTGGACGACTGGATGCGGCTGATGTATGCGCGTTATGCACTGCCCAAGCCTGGATTTACGCCGGAGGATGCGATTCACGCCGCATCTGAAATTGCCGGAGTAGATATGCGGGAGTTTTTTGAGAGATATGTCACCGGCAAGCAGCCTTTTCCGTATGACCGCGACTTTGGCTACGCCGGCCTGCAAGTGGTCCGCTCCGGCAAGGAGCGCGCGTGGCTGGGAATCTCGATGCGTAACGGAGAGAATCACGCGGAGATCTCCAACATCGTTCCCGGCAGTCCGGCGGAGCGGGCGGAACTGGACCGCGGAGATACTTTGGTTGCGGTCGATGGAAAGGCAGTGGATGGTCAGAACTTCGCCGCGGCGCTGGACAACTTGCAACCCGGAAAAGTTACTGAGTTGGCGATCATTCACCGCGGCAAGCTGCTCACGCGCAGCCTGACGCCGGTGGCCAATCCGCACCCCGCGCTGACGCTGGAGCGCGCCCCGCACCCCACAGCCGAGCAAGACGCAATCTACAGCAGCATGACCGCTTCGGGTGGGCAATGAATCTGTGCGGCCACACACCTGCTATCGCGCAAGAATAAATTGCTCACATCGATTTTTGTTTCTCCCATTGCCGTGGAGTGCGTCGTGGACCTGGAGGTCCACGACACAGCCGACCAGGAGGTCGGCGCTACTCGATACCATTCGGAGAAATGCTCTAGTTGCGCGCAATCATTCGCGCAGCTTCCGCAATAACTCTCTTCAATGGCGCACATCGTGGATGGCGGAAAAGCGGCGGGAGGATCGATCCCCCAGCTTTCGTTTCTGAGTGCTGGGGGATTGATTCTACTTTGCAACTCCAGGATTGGGCGCAGGATTCGGCGCGGGAGCTGGAGCGGGCGCGGGAGCTGGAACCGCATCGGGAACCGGCGCAGCCGCCGGCGCAAGCAGATCGTCCGGCAAAAATGCGCCAGTCTGCTCGTCCTGCACCAGGCCGATCACTCCGTCCGGCGTGACGATGGGCGAACCGAAGACTGCCGCGTCCACCGGTTCGCTCAGTTGAATGCTCTTGCCGTCGCGATGCGCGGCCATCGCCAAAACCTCGACCGAGAGCTTTTTGGCCGCTGCATCCTCGCGCAGGCGGAAGACGGCCACCTGCTCCCAACTGTCTTTGGCCTCCACGGCGGCTGTTGCCGCAGTCAGCCCGGCGGCTCCCGGCGCGGTTGCCGGCGCAGAAGCCGGCGGCGCGGCCAGCGTCAGCAGCGCCAGCGAGCCGGGCGTGGCGCGGCGCAGAACCTGAATCTTGCCGTGTTTATCGCCTGAGACTGCAATCAAATGATCGCCCTCGACGTTTCCACGTATCTCCACGGTGAAATCCTTGGCGTTGAGGCGCAGCGGATCGCCCGCCACGAGCGGCCTAAGCTGAATCTCCGCGCTGTTTTTCACCAACTTGGCCGCACCGGATTGCACTGCCGCCAGGAACTCCGCATCATACTTCCAAGGCGCCTCGGATTCTGCGCTGGTGACCACCTTGCCAGAGGCGACGCGAAAGCCCAGCGACAACGAAACCACCGGGAAGTTCACGCCCGTCTGCGTCAGCGCATAGCTGGATTCCACCGCATAGAGATTGGCCGGCGCATTGGCCTCCAGGTCGCGCATCCACGCCGGGCGGCCGGGAAAGAGCTGGCTAGCCGAGGGCGAGGCTTGCAGGCCTGAATCGATCAATCCCAGGGTGGTAAGCGCCAGAGTGCGTTCCAGCATCGAGAGGCCCAGTGTCGCCGGCACATCCTGGTTGAGCGCAATCTCGACAGTAGGATGCTGCGTGTGCAGCGCCAGCTTTTCGATCATGCCAAGCCGCACATCGGCCACCACCTCGCCTTCGATCTTGACGCTTTGGTTCTCGATCATCCGCTTCAGAGGCTCCACGGTGTGCAGATCGCGAAAAAGAACCGTGACGTAGAGTGGCGGCAGCGCGGTGGGCACGCCCTTTTTGAGCACGATCTCCTGATTCAGCGGCGCGGCAAAGACCGGCAGGCCATTGAGATGGAGCGAGCCGATGCGCAGGCTCTCCATGGTCACCGACTGCGCGGCCGTCAGATTGAGGTCCACGGCCAGCTTCACGTGAGAGGTGTCGATCTCCGACAGGTTCACTTCCTTGACCTTCAGATCTTGAAACATCGAAGCCGGCGTGACGCTCTGAGCCGGTACGACCGTCTGCGCCCATCCGCCCGCCGCCAACGCGCAAATACCGGCGATGGCAACTCGCATCGCAACCTTCATTCCGCACTCCCCCCTCTATCCATGAATGATAACGCCCATAGTACGAGCATGTCCTCGGCGAAGGCAAATGAATTAAAATTCACTGAGCAAATGAAGGAATTCTGTAGACGGAACCGGCCAAAATCCGTACCCGCTTTGCACACCACCCAATCCGGTTCCGCTGTACAATTCCTACAGGCTTGCTGACTCAAGCTTTGCGACGGGAGCTGCCGCCGCGCATCCAACACTTCCGAGGATATGAGGGCACAATGACCGCCAAGACCGAGTCCCGCAAGCTGCCCATGATGCCCATCCGGGACATGGTGATCTTTCCCTTCATGATGACGCCCTTCGTGGTGGGCCGCGAGTCCAGCGTCCGCGCCTTGGAAGAGGCGCTCTCAGGCGACCGCAAGATCTTCCTCGCCACGCAGCATGACGCCACCGTGGACGAGCCTAAGGCCAAGGAAATTTATCAGGTCGGCTCCATCTGCAACATCGTGCAAAGCGTCAAGATGCCCGACGGCAACATCAAGGTGCTGGTCGAGGGCATCGAGCGCGCCAAGTCCTCCGAGATCAACGACCGCGACGGCTTCTTCGTCGCCACCGTGCGCGTGGGCAAAACGCACTTCGAGATGACCCCGGCCATCGAGCAGTTGATGCAGCGCGTGACCACGCTCTTCGAGCAGTATGTCAAACTGCAGCAATCGCTCAACTACGAGACCATCATCGCCAGCGTGCGCATGGATGAACCGGCCAAGCTGAGCGACACCATCGCCGCCAATCTGCAACTGGGCATTGAAGAAAAGCAGGACTTGCTGGCGCTCTTTGATCCCGCCATTCGCCTGGCCCGCCTGGCTGATGTGCTGGACATCGAGATTGAAAAGCTCGACCTCGACCGCAACATTCAATCGCGCGTCAAGCGCCAGATGGAGCGCGCGCAAAAAGAGTATTACCTGAACGAAAAGATCAAGGCCATTCAGAAGGAACTGGGCCGCGGCGAGAAAAGCGAGTTCGACGAACTGCGCAAGAAGATTGAAGCCGCGGGAATGCCCAAGGAAGTGCTGGACAAGGCGATTCAAGAGCTGAAAAAACTGGAAGCCATGCCGCCCATGTCCGCCGAATCCACGGTGAGCCGCAATTACATCGACTGGCTGCTGGCCGTGCCGTGGAAGAAGCGCTCCAAGGAGACGCGCTCCATTGATTACGCCGAAAAAGTTCTCAACGCGGACCACTACGGATTAGAAAAAATCAAAGAGCGCATTCTGGAATTTCTTGCCGTGCGCCAGTTGGTGAAAAATCCCAAAGGCTCGATCCTTTGCTTTGCAGGGCCTCCGGGCGTGGGCAAAACCTCGCTGGGAATGTCCATCGCCAAGGCCACCGGTCGCAAGTTTGTGCGCCTCTCGCTGGGCGGCGTGCGCGACGAAGCCGAGATTCGCGGCCATCGCCGCACCTACATCGGCGCGCTGCCCGGTCAGATCATTCAACACATGAAGCGCGCGGGGACCAAGAACCCTGTCTTCCTGCTGGATGAAGTGGACAAGATGGCCTCGGACTTCCGCGGCGATCCCGCGTCGGCGCTGCTTGAGGTGCTGGACCCGGAGCAGAACACCACCTTCCAGGATCATTATCTCGATGTGGATTACGATCTCTCGCAGGTCTTGTTTGTCGCCACGGCCAACGTGCTGCACACCGTGCCCGCCGCGCTGCAAGACCGCATGGAAGTGCTGCGCCTGCAAGGCTACACCGAGAGTGAGAAGCTGGAGATTGCGCGCCAATATCTGGTGAAGAAACAGCGCGAACAGACCGGACTGAGCGAGAAAAATCTCATCTTCCGCGACGACGCCATCACCGAGATCATCCGCAAATATACGCGCGAGGCGGGCGTGCGCAACCTGGAGCGCGAGATCGGCAACGTCTGCCGCAAGGTGGCGCGCAAGGTGGTCAAGGCTGGCGCCAAGCACAAGGAAGAAGTGACCGCCGCGAATATCAGCGAGTTTCTGGGCGTGGCCAAATACCGCGACTCCGAGGTGCATGAGAAGAGCGAAGTCGGCCTGGTCACCGGACTGGCGTGGACCGAGGTCGGCGGCAGCATTCTCACCACGGAAGTACAGGTGCTGGACGGTAAAGGAAAGCTGACCATCACTGGCCAACTCGGCGACGTGATGCAGGAATCCGCGCAGGCCGCCCTCAGTTACATTCGCGGGCGCGCGCAGGCCCTCGGCCTCAGCCGCGAATTTTATCGCAACGTCGATCTGCACTTGCACGTGCCCGAAGGCGCGATTCCCAAGGACGGCCCATCGGCGGGCATCACCATGGCCACAGCGCTCGCCAGCGCGCTGGCAAAGATTCCCGTGCGGCGCGACATCGCCATGACCGGCGAGATCACGCTGCGCGGCAAGGTGCTGGCCATCGGCGGATTGAAGGAGAAGCTGCTGGCCGCATTGCGCGCCGGCATCTTTGAAGTGGTTCTGCCCCGCGCCAACGAAAAGGACATCGCCGAACTGCCGGAGAACATCAAGAACTCCATCAAGCTGCACTTTGTCGATCAGATGGACGAAGTGCTGAAAATCGCCCTCGAAGGCCCGCTGCCCACCATGCTGCCGGTTGCTACGGAGCTGCTGGTGTCCGTACAGCCAAGTGAGATGACCGCCAATCTGCCCGCGCCGCAGTAAAAAATTAGGTGAGTAGGCCCAAGGGATTTCACTCTGAGCCTCTCGCAGAACCGTGCGTAAAT
>CAYVGW010000205.1:0-6637 GCA_964450895.1 uncultured Occallatibacter sp.
GATCCTTGTAGCCGATGCCCGTGGCCTCCCACAGCTTGGGATACATGCTGATGCTGGTAAAGCCCGGCAGCGTGTTGACCTCGTTCAGGAAGATGCGTTTTTTGCCCTCCGGCTCCATCAGGAAATCCACGCGGGCCAGGCCACTCAAATCGCAGGCGCGGAAGGCAGCCACGGCCATCTCCCGGATATGCTTGGTCTGCGCCTTGGTCAGCTTGGCGGGAATCACCGGCACCGAGCCTTCCGAGAGGTACTTGGCCTCGTAGTCGTAGAATTCCTTGCCGGGGATGATCTCGCCAACGACGCTGGCTTGCGGGTCGTCGTTGCCGAGCACGGCCACCTCCAGCTCGCGGGCCTTGCGCTTCTTGCCCCCCACGCCCTGCTCAATGACCAGCTTGCGGTCGAAGCGGGCGGCCTCAGCCAGCGCAGGCCCCAACTCGGCGCGGTTGTGCGCCTTGCTGATGCCCACCGACGAGCCGAGGTTCGCCGGCTTCACAAAGACCGGGTACTTGAGCGACGCTTCGACTTGGGCGATGCATTGTTTTGGATCGCGCTCCCACTCGGCGCGCAGCAGCGTCACGTGCTTGACAATGGGCAGCTTGGCCTGGGCAAAGAGCTTTTTCATCACGTCTTTGTCCATGCCCGCCGAGGAGCCGAGGACGCCAGAGCCGACGTAGGCGATTCCGGCCAGCTCGAAGAGCCCTTGAATCGTTCCATCCTCGCCAAAGGTGCCATGCAGCACGGGAAAGACGACGTCCAGGGACTTGCCGTCCAGGCAATGTTCTCCAGGGATCTTGGAAAGTGAGACTCCGTGCTCTGTCGGTTCGGGAGCCAGCAGCGCAGGCTGTCCCTCGGCCAAAACCCGCGCGCCGGCAGTAGCCGCGGGATCGCCGGCCCGCAGCTTTTTAGGCGCAGCTTCCGAAGCCGGCGCGGAGCCTTCCAGCAACCCCTGCGCCGCCCCGGAGGTCAGCCAGTGGCCCGATTTATTGATGCCGATCGGCACCACGTCAAATTTGCGGCGATCAATCGCCTTCAGAATTGAAGCCGCCGAGAGCAGTGAAACCTCATGCTCCCCGCTTCGCCCGCCAAAAAGAATTCCCACACGCAGCTTATTTGCCATTCTGTTCTTCGATCACCGCTTCGAGAGTGAAATCACGTTTCTCTTTCAGTGTAGAACCATCCCCGCGCCCTCTTCCCAAATCCTGGGCCGGCACACCCGCCGCCTCCGGGCAAGAGATCGCCGCGCCGGCCATCCAAGTCCTGCAATTGGCGCCGCCCAAGCCGTTGCAAATCTGTACTGATTTGATTCCTTTGCGATTCCTGCCGATAGTGTACTCAGAAGCGTAAGACGCGCTACAATCTCGATCTGCGCACTGCTGATGAAGAAATCATTTTATCTCTTCACAATCATCCTCGGATGGACTTCGGCTGCATGGGCGATTGCACCCGCGCCCTTGACCACGTTGCGCCAGATTCACGCCCTCACCAACTCCGAAGCCAGCAAAGAACTTCCCGTCGCCTTCCAAGCCACGGTCACCTACATTCGCAGCTACGAGTCCACTCTCTTCGTCCAGGATGAGGAGAGTGGCATCTATATCCACATCCCGGCGAGCACCCGCCTGCTTCAAGGCGACCGGATTCTGGTGCGAGGAAAGACACGGGGAAGTTTCAATCCCTATGTTGCAAGCGAGAGCATCACATGGCTGGGCCACAGCCCCTTGCCCAAGCCGGTTCCAGCCAATTTCGATCAGATGATCCGCGCACAGGCCGATTGCAAGCTGGTCACTGTGCGCGGCGTGATTCGCTCCGCCGACTATATGCCTGAAGTCCACTTCGCCTACCTTCAATTGCTGGCCGATGGCGGCTATTTTGGCGTAACCGTGGACGGCAAAGAAGCGGGCGTCCTGGAAGGCATGTTAGACGACGAAGTCGAACTCACCGGCGTGGCCTCGGAGACCTTCGACAGCAAGATGCAGGTGACCGGGATTCTTGTTCATGTTCAGTCGGTTGCTGGTATCAAGGTTGTCCAGCGCGCCAGCAAGAGTCCCTGGTCCCTGCCCGCCACGCCCATGGATCGGGTTCTAGCCGTCTTTCATGTCAACGACGCGACGCAGAGGGTACGGGTTCATGGAACACTTACCTATTACGAGCCGGGTGTTGCCGCTGTCCTGCAGGATGGCGCCAAGAGCATCTGGATCGCCACCCAGACGCGCAGTCCCTTGCGGATTGGTGATCGAGCGGAAGCAATCGGCTTTCCTGACGCCAATAACGGTTTTCTCAACCTGGCGCATGGTGAAATCCGGGATACTCTCACGCCGGCGCCCGTCTCCCCGCTGCCGGCTACCTGGGATAGCCTCACTCCGCATGGCAATACCACTCCCGGGCACATCTACGATCTTGTTTCCATCGAAGGCCAGGTGGTCACGCAGTTCCGCGAGGCTTCGCAGGATGAGTACGTCCTGGCCGTCGACGGCAAGCTCTTCTCCGCCATCTATCGCCACCTGGACGGTCCGCCGCCCTACAGCAAACTGGTGCCGCTCGGCTCACGGGTTCGGGTCACCGGCATCAGCATCCTGGAAGCTTCCAACCCGTTTATCGCCCAAGTTCCATTCAATATCCTCATGCGCTCGCCGGACGACATTACCGTGGTCAACGGACCGCCTTGGCTGAGTATTCGCAACTTGCTCCTTCTGGCCGGACTTCTGCTCGCCTTGGTACTTGTCGTGGGCGCCCGAAGCTGGCTCTTCGAGCGCAAGGTGAGCCGACAAACCACCGTGCTGGCCGCCATCGAACAGCGCAGAAGCCGCATCCTCGAGGACATCAACGGCTCCCGCCCGCTGGCCGAACTCCTGGAAGAGATTACCGAGATGATCTCCTTCATCCTCGATGGCGTTCCCTGCTGGTGCGAGGTTAAAGACGGCGCAAGGCTGGGAAGCTGTCCGCCCATGCCGCAACAGCGGCGACTCATCCAGGAAGAGATTCCAGCCCGCTCGGGGGCCCCGCTGGGCATGCTCTTTGCTGCCCTCAATTCCGATTCGCTCAACCGGCCTGAGGAAAAAGAAGCCCTGCTGGTGGGCGCGCGCTTGGCCGAATTGGCCATCGAGACGAGCCACCTGTACACCGACCTGCGCCACCGCTCGGAGTTCGACCTGCTGACCGACATTCATAACCGCTTTTCGCTGGAAAACCAGTTGGATATTCAGATTGCGCGCGCGCGGGAGACGGCAGGCATCTTCGGACTGATTTACATCGACCTGGACAAGTTCAAACAGATCAACGATCTGTATGGCCATCATGTCGGTGACTTCTATCTGCAAGAGGTGGCGCTGCGCATGAAAAGCCAGTTGCGCCCGCACGATACGCTGGCCCGGCTGGGCGGCGACGAGTTTGCCGCCTTGGTTCCCACCGTGCGCAGCCGCGCTGAGGTCGAGGAGGTCGCGCAACGCCTGGAACACTGCTTCAGCGAACCCTTTGCCGTCGAGCGGCTCTCCCTGCACGGAGCAGCCAGCCTGGGCATCGCTCTCTATCCCCAAAACGGCGCCACCAGGGATGAACTGCTCAACGCCGCCGACGCCACCATGTACTCGGCTAAAAACAAAAAACGCCACACCGGAGAGTGAATGATTCCTGTTCGGTTTCCCAAACCTTTACCAAAGCGCGCAACTCGTATTATTGATCCGGCCCTGAAGAATTGCAACACTTCGAGACTGTCATCCTGAGCGAACGGGGCCCCAAATGTTCTTCAATTTGGGGGTGGTGAGTCGAAGGATCTGCGGATGTAACTTTTGATTCCGTTCAAATACTTTAGGGCCGGATCAATAGAGTAATATATCTTCAAGTCCGGTGATCAAAGCAAAGGCCCGGACCTGAAAGCGCCCGCGGTTCGGCCAATCGCTCGCGGACCGCTTGCATTTTCTCCTTTCTGGAAGCTGTCCCCCAGCTCCCTCTGGATTCTTCCTTTGATGACTGTAGTGTGCGGAAAAATGGGTAACTTATGACATCGAGCTGATTCAACGGGCAACTCCCGCCGATAAAAGCTCTCAGTGGCCAAACGACCCATCCCCCGTGTACTCGGACTTTTCCCGATGAAGAGACTGGTTTTTATCCTTGCGATCATTTTGGGATGGGCCTCGGCTTCCTGGGCCGCGCCGCCCGCCACGCTGACCTCTCTGCGCGCCATCGATGCCCTCTCCCATGACATGGCCAGCCAGAAGCTGCCGGTCGCCGTTCAAGTGAGCGTGACTTATATTACCCGGGTTCCCGGCCGCGGATACATGCTGATGACCCAGGACGATGGCTTTGCCATCTTCGTGATGGCCGCCTCCGAGACTGGAGTGGCGCCCGGAGACCGTGTCCTGTTGCAAGGAACAACGCATCCCAGCTTCCGCACTTATATTGACGCCGGCAGCTTTAAGCTGCTTTCCCACGGCAACCTGCCCAAACCAGTGCCCGCGACCTTCGACAAGTTGATCCGCGGACAGCTCGACTGCATGTTAGTCACCGTGCAGGGCGTGGTCCACTCCGCCGACTTGGTTTCCTTTGCCGGGGGGCGCTACACCGGGCTGCAACTGCTCATCGACGGCGGTAGCGTTGAAACAACCATCAACAGCGTGGATGAAAGTGCGTTGAACGGCCTGCTGGACGCCGAGGTTGAGGTCACTGGTTCCGTCTCCGGCATCTTCGACAACAAAAAACAAATGACGGCCATTCGGCTCTTTGTTCCGTCGCTCGCCGGAGTGAAGATTCTCCGCCGCGCCCACGCCGGTCCGGAGTCGCTCCCCGTCACGCCCATGGACAAGATTCTGGGAAATTATTTTGTGCAGGATCTCACGCCCAGGATCAGGGTTCAGGGAACCATTACCTACTATCAGCCCGGTTCCGCCGTAGTGCTGCAAAGCGGCGGCAAAAGCCTGTGGATCAAAACCCGGACTGAAAAGCCTCTGCACATCGGCAGTCTGGCCGGCGCCAGCGGATTTCCCGACGTGCGCGGCGGGTTTTTGACCCTGGCAAACAGCGAAATCCAGGAGATGCGGGAACAGGCGCCCATCGCGCCAACCCCGGTCACCTGGGCGGGACTGAGTTCGGGATACAACGCATTCGATCTCGTCTCCACCGAGGGGCAAGTCATGATGGCCGTTCGCGGCGCCGCGCAGGATGAGTATGTTCTGGCCGCCGATGGCCACGTCTTCTCGGCAATCTACCGCCATCCCCACGGAACCGATCCCGCGCAACTGCCGCCCATGAAACAGCTTCCGGTAGGTTCCAGAGTCCGTGTCACTGGCATCTGCATGCTCTATGCTTCCTCTGATCCCGACTACGGAAGCGCGATCGCTTATGATCTGCTGATGCGCTCCGGCGAGGACATTGCGCTCATCGCCAAGCCTTCCTGGCTGAACATTCGCAATTTGATGCTCCTTGCCGGCCTGCTCTTTGCGCTGGTGGCCGCTGTCGGCGGGTGGGGATGGAATCTGGAACGCAAGATGCATCGCCGCGCCGACCAGATCGCCGCCCTCGAACAGCAGCGTGCCCGCATCCTCGAAGACATCAACGGCTCCCAGCCGCTCACCGATATTCTCGAAAAGATCGTGGGCATGGTCTCCTCAATGCTGGACGGCGCGCCCTGCTGGTGCCAGGTCGCCAATGGAGCATTGGTGGGCAATTGCCCCCGCGAACCGAAAGCCCTGGAAATTGTCCGCGTCAAGATCGATGCCCGATCCGGCTCTGCGCTGGGCGAAATACTGGCCGCCTGCGGCCCTCGGAATCAGACGCGGTTAGCCTCCCGCACAGCAGAGGCGCTGGCCGATGGAGCGCGCCTCGCCACCCTGGCCATCGAGACACGCCGCCTCTACTCCGACCTGCGTCATCGCTCCGAGTTCGACCTGCTCACGGATATTCCCAACCGCTTCGCGCTGGAAAATCGCCTGGACAAACAGATCACCGAAGCGCGGGAGAACGCCAGCGTCTTCGGCCTCATCTATATCGATCTGGACAAGTTCAAGCAAGTCAACGACCTCCACGGCCACCATGTCGGCGACCTCTATCTGCAGGAAGTGGCGCTGCGCCTGAAGAGCCAGCTTCGTCCGCACGATACGCTGGCCCGCCTGGGCGGCGACGAGTTTGCCGCCCTGGTGCCCATGGTGCGCAGCCGCGCGGAAGTCGAGGAAGTGGCGCAGCGCCTGGAACGCTGCTTCGGCGATCCCTTCGCCGTCGAGCAACTCTCCCTGCGCGGAGCGGCCAGCCTGGGCATTGCTTTCTATCCAAAGGACGGCGCAACCAGGGATGAGCTGCTGAATGCCGCCGACGCCGCCATGTACACGGCCAAGCACGCCAAGCGCCCTGTCTAACTGGGACCGGCGAAGAGAATGAGCCTGCCCGCATTGTGCAGCGCCACCTGCATTGTGCAGCGCCACCTGCATTGTGTAGCGCCGGTCTCCAGACCGGCTGTCGTGTGGGCGTCCTCGCCCACACTTGTTTCATGCTCCGTGGGCCGGCAACGCCAGTGGGCAACTGCTCTGAAACTATCTGTCTTGAGAGTGGACCAGCTCTCTTGCAAAGGACAGCTTATAGCATTTCTCCGTATGGTAAAGTGTAGCGCCGTGTATGACAGCGTCGGCTTTGTCAAGGCTCTTTTTCAGGCTTT
>CAYVGW010000206.1:0-6627 GCA_964450895.1 uncultured Occallatibacter sp.
GTTTCCCACCCTCTACGGAAAGGTGAGTCGTAGGCACCTCACCTATTCGAGCCTTTCATACTTTCCGATTTCCTCTCTCACCTCGATAAGTTCGCCCATCCCCGCCCAGTGGAGCGGGACCAAAAAATGGTTGCTGGGCTTGAGGAACTGTTGGAAATGTTTCTTGAGGATGTCCAGGGGAATCTCGACAATTGCCTGCTTTGTATTCAGGCCGATCGATTCAATGTGACAAAGTTTCCACTTGCGACTGCCCAAACTTTCGGCAGTTGTGAGCGTCCGCTTGTAATTCATCTGAGTCTTTTCGCTGCTCTTGGCTGCAAATGCAATTGGAATCTGGTCCTGTTCGATGATAGATTTGATCCCTCCCAGGGAAAATCGGGAGCCGAGAAAAGCCTGCAGGAAGGACCACTGTGCGGGAGAGTTGTCTGCGACGATAATCCTTCGACCATGAGAGTGATGAACCTCTTGGCCGCGCACTCCGCTGGCTTTTCGGATGAACAGGGGGAGATCTGACTCAGCCCATTCATCGACCAATCCATTCCAATGTTTGCTAACTTCGCACGGAATGCGGGGGCGATCACTGGATGCTGCCCATTTTTGCCCTACTTCGCGGAATAGTGCTGATATCTCTTGCGACTGTGTGAATTTTGGTAGCTTTATCATCGAGACTATCTTCTTTCTTCGGAGGAGGGGTAGGTGGGTTCCAATGCATCTCCTCTCCGTCAGTGCGCCCAGTTCTACTGATACATTACTGGCTGGCCTACGCGTTCACACCGCAAAATCAATAAAACCGCGCACGGGATCGGTGGAGACCAGCTTCGCCGTGACCTTGTCGCCTACGTCCAGACCCTTGCCGCCTTGGACGACCATGCCCTCCACGTGCGGATCAAGGGTGCGGACGAAGGTGCCGTAGTGGTTGACGCCGGTGACGATGGCCGGAAAGCTCTGGCCGATGCGCTTTTGCAGGACGACGGCGGCGATGCGCTTCTGCATCTCGCGCTCCACCTTGCGCGCGCCGTCTTCCATCAGCGTGCAATGCTGAGCGATGGCGTTGAGGTCGTCGGCGGAGTAGGGCTGCGGAGCTTTGGCGATCCAGGCCTTGAGCAGCCGCTGCGTGACCACGTCCGGGAAGCGGCGGTTGGGCGCGGTCGAGTGGGTGTAGTCCTGCACGGCCAGACCGAAGTGGCCCGGTGAAGGCTCGTTGGGCTTGACCAACACGTACTCGCCGGGGCCCATCAGCTTGACGGTGGCCAGCGAGAGGTCCGGGAAGTGGTCGGGGTCTTTCTGCTTCTGGGCGAGGAGAAAGTCGTTGAGCGCCTTGGAGTCCGGCTCGGCGGGCAGGGTTGTGCCCAGCCCCTCGGCTAACTCCACGATGCGGTCCCATCGTTTGGGCGTGCGCACGATGCGGCGAATGGAAGCCACGCCAGCCTGCTCAAAAGTTCGCGCGATGACGCCGTTGGCCGCCACCATGAACTCCTCAATTAGCGAGGTGGCGCGATTCTTTTGCAGGCGCGCGATCTCGACAGCCTGCTCGGCGAGCATCACCGGGCGGGTCTCGATGGTCTCCAGATCGAGCGCGCCGTGCTGGAAACGGCCACCGACCATGCGCTTGGCCGCCTCGTCCTGGAGCTTGAGCTGCGCGGCCAGATCGGCGCTGGCGGCCACCTTGGCCGGAGCCGGACCGGTTCCTTCCAGCCATGCGCCGACGGCGTTATAGGCCAGTTGCGCGCGATTACGGACCAGGGCGCGATAGGCCTTGCCGTCCGTGGCCGCGCCGGTCTGATCGACGGCATACTCGATCACCAGCGCAACGCGGTCCTCGTTTTCATTGAGCGAGGTAATGCCCTCGGAAAGCTCGGCAGGCAGCATGGGGAAGACGCGGACGCCGGTGTAGACCGAGGTGGTCTCGGATTGCGCGTGGGAGTCGATGACCGTCCCTTGATGGACGCGGGAGTCCACGTCGGCTACGCCGATCAGAACGCGGATGCGGCCATCGGCGAGCCGCTCGGCCCACTCGATCTGGTCGAGATCCTTGGAGGTGTCGTTGTCGATCGAGGACCAAAGCAGGCTGCGCAGGTCTTGGATGGCGGCGACGGCTGGCAACTCGGCCTGATGCGCCTGAATCGCGGCCAGTTCGCCGTCGGTCCCGGCGGGAAAATCCGGCTGAAAACCATGCTCGATCATCGCGGCATGGGCCGCAGCAACCAGATTGAAGTGATGTTGGCTGTTTTCCTGATGATTCGCGTGGTTCGGATAGTCGGAATGATTTTGATGATTGCCGTGATTCGCAGGATGGTTCGAATGGCCGTTCGACATGAAATGAGGCTCCTTCCAACTGAAAGGCCAGCCTATCACGCCACGCTGCGAGTTGTGAAAGGGATCTCCGCGCCGGGGTTCGTGGACTCCCACCCTGCCGCAAAATACTAATAAGCAGCGAGGGTGGGGCGCCGAAAATTCATGAAAGGTACTGCGCTTCCATTTCTACTGAATGCCGAGGTCGGTGAGCACTTTGGGCTTGGCTTCATCGACCACCAGCAAGTTGTGGCAGGCTGCGCAGTCCTGGGTAATAGCCGTGCCATCCTTGGCCGTGTGGCTGCCGTCGTGGCAGCGAAAGCAGCCGGGGTAATCCATGTGGCCGATGTGGTTGGGATGGGTGCCCCAGGTGACCTTCATGCTGGGAAAGACATTCTGGCTGTAGAGAGTGGCGAGCTGCTCACCGGCGGCCTTGAGCTGCGCGGCTTTTGTGGCCAGCACTGCGGGATGCCCGCTGCGATAGAAAGCCGCGAGCGCAGCGGGAATCTTGGCCCGCGCATCGTCCTGGCTGGCGTAGCTGGCCTTGAGCAGTTCCAGGCCCTCTTTGTGGACCCAAGGCAGCTCAGGCGAGATGGCGCCCTCGGCCATGGCGCGGTTGATGGCGTCTTCGGCGGTAAGGAAGGTATGCGCGGCGCGATTGTGGCAGTCGATGCAATCCATCACCCGGCGCTCGCCCGCGGGCGCGCTGCTGCCGGCCGGCAGTGTGGTAAAGACCGTCTCCGAGCCGTCTTCGTTGCGCTTCTGCACCCAGGGAATGCTGGTGCGGGTTGGGTCGGTGGCCACATACTCGATGTGCCCCAGGTGAACGCCGTGAATGCCGGAGAGATGCGAGAGCGAATCGCGGCCGCCCAGGTGCAGCACGACCACAGACTGCGTCTCGGTGTTCTTTTCGTCGTCGGCAAAGCTGGATTTGACCAGCAGCTTTTCGCCGATGAAGCGGGCTGGGGTATGGCAGCCCTCGCAGATCTCGCGCGCCGGACGCAGGCTGCGCACGGGCGACTCAATCGGCGTGGGATAGCGGTCGAAGCTGACCTCCAGAAGCTGCTTGGTGCCGTTCACCTTGGCGGAGAAGTAGGCCTGCGCGCCGGAGCCGATATGGCAGGCGACGCAATCCACGTGGGAGTGTGCGGAGATCTTGTAGGCCGTGTACTCGGGGTGCATCACGTGGCAGCTCTGCCCGCAGAACTGCGGCGAATCCATGTAGGCCGCGCCGCGATAGCTGGCCACGGAGACCACTAGCAGGTTCACAATGGTGGTCACCAGCACAATGTCCAAACCATGGCGGAAGATGCGGTCATTGAGATCAATCTTGGGGAATTCAGCGGGAATCTGCCCGGATTTTTGCAGCTTTTTACGGCGCAGAAGGAGGCCAATGGGAATCAGCAGCAGGCCGCCGATAAAGAGGGCGGGAAGAAGCAGAAAGAAGATGATGCCAAGATAGGGATTATTATTGGGCCGGCCAAAGAGTTCCACGATCCAATAGCCGATCATGGTCACGCCGGAGGCGGTGGTGATGGCTCCGCCTGCCAGGCTGATGGGATTGTTGCCGAAGAAGAGCGCGGGACGTACCCAATGTTCACGGAATTTTTGCATGAATGACACGATGATCCTCTTTTGAAGAGTGGAGTTTGAGAAGTTAGCGGAGAGCGGAGTTAGCCGCGCTGCGCGCGTGTGATCGGGTTTAACTCCGCCAGCTCCGCTAACCCCGCTTTACCCTACTTCAAGCCGCGATAAAAGGCAACCGCGTCCTTGATCTGGGCATCGGTGAGCGTGTCCTTGAAGGGCTTCATCTTGCCTTTGCCATTCTTGACGGCTTCAAACTCCTGAGCCGCGGAGAGCGCCTTGATAGCCGGATCGGAGGCAGGCTTGACGCCCATCATCTTGGCCATTGCCGGAGCGGGCGTGCCGGAAGAACCATGGCAACTCTGGCACTTGGCTTTGTAGGTCGCTTCGCCGCCCGATTGGGCAAAGCACACGGCGCTGGCGAGCGAAAATGCCACAGCCAACACGATTTTCGATTGATTCGTTTTTGTCATTGCTGCTCTCCTTGAGTTCTGTCGGACAGACGGCATCGAATATGCCCCCGCCGATCTTCTGCATCCTTAAACCCCGGCGGCAAAAATAAGTCGCCGGAGACTCAACCAGACGGTCAACCGAATGACCTCTGACACACCTTCGCGCAGTTCCGAGGCTTGCAGAAACTGCGCCGATTCTACCCTATTTGATGAACGAACGGAAATAATTCACCGATTCCTTGATCTGGGCGTCGGTCAAGCTGTCTTTATACGCCTGCATCTTTCCCATGCCGTTCTTGACGGCGGCAATCATTTCCTTTTCCGGCATTTTCAGCACATCCGGATCGGTGACCGGCTTGACCTTCATCACTTTGCCGATTCCCGAGTTGGCAAGACCGGTTGTCCCATGACAGTTCAAGCACTTGGCCTTGTAAATTGCTTCTCCGGAAGACTGGGCAAAGCCCACAGCGCTGGCGGAGAAGATCAGCGCGCCCACAATTGCGATGAGTCGAACAGCTTTCATGATGAAACCTCTGAGCGATTCTTCGGCCATTCTCCGCGGGGATATGAACCTGCCTGCGAATATCCTGCCGAAAAATGCCGCGCGCCCTCCCAATTCCCGCAGATTCATAAAGATGGTTGCAATTCAGGAAAGGCGCCCGCATCCAAAAAGTGTGGAGGACTGGCGATAAACTGCCCGTCCTCCACCAGCGGTTCAAACACCAGCCATGCTCAGAACTCGTAGTGCATGCCAACGGTCAGGTTGTTGGCATGAAAGTTTCTCGGCGCGGTCAAGCCGGCGGAGGTTTCGGTCACACCCGTCGGTTCAGAGAGCGTGGTGCAAGGAACAACGGTTGCTGTCGCGGAGGTTGCCGTGCTGCAGTACGCCGAGCCGGATGGACCGCCTTCGCCGTAGCCGAAGTAGTTGTACTCCGTTTTGAAAATCATGCCGCGGCGAACCGTCCAAGCCAGACTCACAAAGGGCGACTGGTACTTGGAGACCAGCGATCCGTTGACGTCGCGCGCATCGTTGAAGAACCGGCTGCCGTTCACATCGCTGATACGATAGCCGATGCTGGAGTGGATTTTGTCGTTGGGCGAGAGCATGACTGCCGCGGACAGATACTGCGTTGGGGCCTTCGAGAAGTCCTTGGCGTACCAATCCGAGAGTGCCGCGCCGCTGATCTCCGTAGCACCCGTAGCGCCTCTTCCGAAGATGTTCGGACATGGGGTGCTGGCGGAAGTTTGCACGGCGCCGGGCAAGGTGGCCGTGGCGCCATTCAGGTAGCAGATGTTGGTGGACGCATACACATCACTGTAGGCGTAGTCCAAATCCAGGCCGTAATGCTCGTTGGGCGACAGCACCGCGCCCATGCTGAAGACCCGGCTGTAATCGACATGCTGCAGCGGGCCTTCATACGGGGTTCCAGAAGAGGCGGTTCCGTTGGGAGTTGGGGTCGCTGAAGGAGGAACGAACAACGCCGTTGTGACCTGATTGTTGTTGGTATTGTTGTGGCGTTCCAGATCGTTGTAAGCGCCGGAGATCGTCGCCCACGGCTTGGGCCGGTACAGAGTATGCACTCTGTAGTGCCGAGTTTGCCGCGGTGCGACCGGGGTGAAGGCGTTGTCGTCGTAGAGCGCCTCGACCGTGCCGTTGATGCTCCAGTTCTGAATCGGATGGAAGGCGGCGTTGAAAATTGCGCCGTTTTCGTTGATGGTCACATCTCCATTGTTTGTCGCGGCGGGAGTCAATGGCGCGTTGTCCGCCCCATTCAGCCCCTCGTTGATGCGGTGTGTGCGGTAGCGATAGGTGAGCGAAAGTTGCAAGCGCGAGGTCGCTTCCCAGCTTCCGGTCAGGTTATTGGTGAAGAGCTTCTGCCCAAAGTCGGCCGGAAGGGGCGTATTGACCGCGGATGCCCCCGATATGGTGCTGGCGCCGTTGGCAGCCGATGCCGAGGTCAATTTTCCGGTATAGTTGATGGTTTCATTCCCCGCCGTGAGGGGAGTCGAAAGAGTGGTGTAGCTGGTGAAGGTCGTCGATCCAGGCTGGTGAACATTGGAGTAGTCAATCTGATCGGCGAGGCTGAGCGTCGGTGTCGCCTGCCAGACAAAGCCGTAGTCGCCCGAGACTACCTCCCGCTTGGCGGAACTTTGGGCCGTATACGTGATCGAGCGGATCGCCGTGTCCAGCCCCTGGACGTTCTCGTAGTAGTTAGGCAGGTTCATGTTTGCGTCGGTAAAGCGGAGATCTCCATTCATCGTTACGTTCTTGATGCTGGAGCTTTGCAGCCGGAAGATC
>CAYVGW010000207.1:0-6579 GCA_964450895.1 uncultured Occallatibacter sp.
AAGGAATCAGGCTGAACCGCCGCTCAACTTTCAACTATGGATGGGACATCCTCTTATCCCCTTCGCGCGATTCGCTACTGGTGGGTTGGAGAAGCAATGTCTCGGGAACTGGCCAATCGGCCCCATGCCACCATCGTCGACATGGGAGCGTGCAATGGGCAGATGCGCAGATATTGCGCCGGATCTAAATCGATCGCATCCAAGTGTGATTTCAATTCTCAGCGATGGATTGGCCTGGACATGAAATTCCAAGAGGATTTCTCTTCGGCCGGTTATCAGCAGGCGTTTGAATGTAACTTTGACAAGCCTCTGCCTTTGGCCAGCGGCTCCGTGGACGCGCTGATCTGCATTCATGTCATGGAACATCTTCCCCGGCCGGAGTTTTCCATGTCGGAAATAGCGCGGGTATTGGCTCCCGGAGGCATCTTTTACGGCGGTTCCCCAACAGCTCCCGCTCCGGTCTCTCATCTACTGCATCGCTGGCTCCAGCACAAGATGAAAAACGGAACCACGGGATCGAACGGACATATCAACTCATTCAGTCCAGGCGATTGGAAGAAACTAGTTGCCGATGCAGGCTTGCAACTTGGTTACATGAGCGGATCGCATCTGATGAGACTTTCCGGGGCAGCAATAGAGAACCAAAAAGTATGGGCGCAGCTCAACCTATTCTGGGGAGGTTTGTTTCCCTCGCTCGGTTCAGAGGTTTATCTTCAGGCTTATAAGGAAGCATAGGTCAATCAACCGATCTCCAACTGCATCATCAACTCTTCCCACTCGGCGGTAAAGGCCTCCAACTGCGCTCGCAGCTCTTCGGCCAGCGTAGTTAGCCGCTGCGTTTCACCGGCGCTGATGTAGACGCTTAATTGTTCTTCGGTGTGCGCAATGGAAGCCTCAATGCGCGGAACTTCCTCTTCCAAAAAAGCGCAGCGCTCCTCCATCTGTTTTTGCTTGATGGGATTCAGGCGGCGCGGGCGGTCCTTGGCAGGGTCGCTCTCGGCCTCCATTTCATTTCCATTCTTCGCGGCAGGCTCTTGCGGCTTTTCTTTAACTACGCTCTCAGCCGAAAGGCTGCTGTCTGCAAGACCCTTCCAGCGCAGATAATCCTCGTAATTGCCCTCGTGGCTGGTGACCGTGCCGCCTTCCACCTCCAAGACGCGCGTCGCCAGCCGGTCAATGAAATAGCGGTCATGCGATACAAAAACCACTGTCCCGCTGAAGGCCGCAATCGCATCCAACAGCACGTCCTTGGCGCGCATATCCAGATGGTTGGTCGGCTCGTCCAGTAGCAGAAAGTTCGACGGCGAAACCAAAATCCGCGCCAACGCAAAGCGGTTGCGTTCGCCGCCAGAAAGCACGCCCAGCGGCTTGAAAACATCGTCGCCGCGAAACAAAAAGCAGCCCAGCAGCGAGCGCAATTCGCTCTCCGGGACTTTGAGCGCGGCGCGGCTGATGTCGTCCAGCATCCGCGCATCGGGGTCCAGCACCTTGTACTGATCCTGCGCAAAGTATTCGCTGATCACGTTGTGACCCAGCTTGATCTGACCGCCGGTGGGCGCTTCTTCCCCGATCAAGAGCTTGATCAGCGTGGATTTGCCCGCGCCATTCACTCCCACCAGCGCCACGCGGTCGCCGCGCTCAATCCCGAAGCGCACCTTGTCCAGCACTAACTTCGTCCCATAACTCTTGGATAACTCCTCAGCCTCCACAACCATGCGCCCCGAAGGCGGCGGCTGAGGAAACTTGAAGTGAATCGCCGCTTCTTCTTCTGGTATTTCGATGCGCTCAATCTTTTCCAGTTCTTTAATGCGGCTCTGCACCTGCTTGGCCTTGGTGGCCTGCGCGCGGAAGCGGTTGATAAATGCCTCCAAATGCTCAATCTGCTGCCGCTGATTAGTGTAAGCCGCTTGTAACTGCGTCCGCCGTTCGTCTTTCTGACTGAGATACTTCGTAAAGTTACCCTGATAGACATTCAGCCGCTTGTTCCATATCTCCACGGTTCTATCAATAGTTACATCCAGAAAATAGCGGTCATGCGAAATTAAAATATAGCCGAAGGGATAATTCTTCAGGTAATCTTCCAGCCAGTTACGAGTTTCTAAATCCAGGTGGTTCGTGGGCTCATCCAGCAGCAGCAAGTTAGGCTTGGCCAGCAGCAGTTTGGCCAGCGCAAGGCGCATCTGCCAGCCGCCGCTGAACTCGTCCGTCTGCCGCGCCCAATCTTCCTTGCTGAAGCCCAGGCCGGTCAACACGCCGCCCACCTGCGCGTCCAGTGCGTAGCCGTCCAGTGCGTGGAAGCGGTCCTGGAGCATCGAGTAGCGTTCGGCGGCAGCCTCGTACTCCGCGCCTTGGTGGTCCAGCACGGAGAGCATCCCGGCCAGCCGCTCGACCTCGCTAGCCATCTCGCGCAGCTCGTCAAAAACCGTCAGGCACTCCTCGAAGACGGTGCGGCCGGTGAGCGCCAGCCCCTCTTGCGGCAGGTAGCCGATGCTCATGCCGCGCGTCTGCTGCAACTGGCCGTAGTCGAGCGGCTCCAGCCCGCAGAGCACCTTCATCAGCGTCGATTTTCCGGTGCCGTTGGCCCCTACCAGCGCGGTCTTCTCCCGCGCCCGGATCAGCCAATTGGCCTCCATGAACAGAATCCGCGGTCCAAACCGCTTGCCGGCATTTTGCAGTGAGAGCATCTATCTCTATTTTCGCAGAGCACCTGCGGTGCGGCCAGCGGCTCGCTCTTCGCTCGCAATGAATTTCAGCAAAGCTGGAGAAATGCGTTACAGGAAAAAGTGGTCCGCCTTGAGCGTGGCCACAATCTGCGCGTCCGGGTCGAGGGCCGACGGTCCCTCGGAAGAGCCTTTGGCCGCCTGCCGCAGCTCAACCTTCAGAGTCATGCGCTTGTTGGCCACGAACTCAGCGCTGACGATATTCGAGGCTTTTTGCATGCTGCCGCGGCGAACCATGACCCGGAACTCCTGCACCCCGGGCGGAACAAACAAGTTTTCCAATGCCGCCTTGTCGCCGGTTTCCGCCTTCAGATAAATCTTCCCGTTCATCTCGACGGTCAAGGCCTGTCCAGCGGGGAAGTGATCCAATTCGATCTTCAGGCGGGCATTTTGCTTGGGGTCAAGTGTCTTGGGATCAAAGGCCGCGGCGGGAGCCTGGGCATGGGGTACGGCGGGCGCTGCGACGGCGCGGCTGGCCTTCGCGGGAAACGTCTCCTGCCCAGCCAAAGGTGCCGGGGAGGGCTTTTGCGCGGGCTGTGAGCTAGCCGTGGCCGCCGGACCCGGCTGCGGCGCGGCAGCCGGCATGCGATGCAGCAGCAGATACCCGCCGCCCGCGACTGCTACCGCCAGAAGAACAATCAGCGCCAGCAGCGCACGTTGCTTCTTGACCGGCTCGGCTCTCATCTCCGACGCGGTGATTTCGGAGGCCGGAAGAGCTTTCGCCGGCCCACCGGAGTTCAGATCGAAGGTCTTCCCAGAGGCCTTTCCCGTTCCTTTGACCAGCGGCGCGGTAGCTTGCAGGCTTTCGGCCTTCGTGCCAGTGCGCAGTTGCGCCAAGGCTTGGGCAACCTCCTCGCCGGTCTGGTAGCGGTCGTCTGGACTCTTCGCAAGGCACTTGAGAATCACGTCCTCCAGCGCCGCGGGAATGGCGGGATTCAGCTTGGCCGGAGGAATAGCTTCCGTATGCACAATTTTGTACGAGACGGTGGTCATCGACTCGCCCGAAAAGGGCTGCTCTCCGGTGGCCAGCCAGTACAAAATCACGCCCAGCGAGAACAGATCGGTGCGGCTGTCGATGGGCGCGCCGGTGAACTGCTCCGGCGGCATGAAGGCCGGGGTTCCCAGCATCTGGCCGGTGGTGGTGATGCCCCCGGCGGCCAACTTGGCCACGCCAAAATCGGTAATTTTGGCCTGCTCCATCCCATACGCCTCGCGCGAGGCGAGCAGGATATTCGCCGGCTTGATGTCGCGATGAATCACGCCGTTGCGGTGTGCGTAACCGAGAGCCTCGGCGATCTGCTGGCCGATTTCGCAGACCCGCTCCAGCGAGAAGCGCTCGCCCTTCTTCATGGCGGCGTCCAGCGTCTCGCCCCGGACTAACTCCATCACCAGGTACGGCACCCCATCCTCTTCGCCGACATCGAAGACCGGCACGATCCCAGGATGCGCCAACGCTCCGGCGGCGCGCGCCTCGCGCTGGAACCGCTGCCGATAAGCGCTGCCTTGTTCGCCACCCAGCGCTCCCGCGAGGATGGTCTTCACCGCCACCAGCCGGTCCATCGCCGGATCCTTGGCGCGGAAGACGCTGCCCATGGCCCCGTGGCCCAGTTCGTCCAGGATCTCGTAGCGTCCGATCGTCTTTGGAATGCTCATAGTACAGCCGGTAACACTCTAGCACAGACAGGTTGGAGAGAGAAATGAAACTTTGCACAGCCAGCAAGCGCAAGAGCGCTACGGCCGTATTTCCACCGGCGTGCCCACCGCAACCAGCTTGTAGATCTCGTCGATCTCCTCGTCGGTGACGGCGATGCAGCCCAGCGTCCAGTCATAAAGCCGATGCGCCGCGCCGATCCATCCCTGGCCGTTGGGCAGACCGTGAATCAACACGGACCCGCCCGGCGAGACACCCAGCTTGGCCGCTCGCTTGCGGTCCTCGGCATTGGGATACGAAATGCGCAGACCCTTGTGGTATTTGTTGGGGTACTTGGCTTCAATCACATAATGACCCTCCGGCGTGCGCCCATCGCCTTCGCGCTCCTTGGGCGCCAGCCCGCCCTGCCCCAGCGCCACTTTATACGTGCGAATCACCTTGCCTCCTGAAAATAATTCCATCAGGTGATCCTTTTTCAGAATCAGAATCGAGTCGGCCTTCTCCAGCGGCGTCTTATGCTGCGCCGGAAGCTGCGCCGCCACCAAGCCCAAAACAATACACAGCCCGGCGCAGAAAGCCGGAACGGTCAGCCCTATATGAATTTTGCGTAAATTCATGAGTGTACTCTACTACATTCCACAGCACTTCCTTGATTCATTCATCTTCCGTTCATCTACCTCCACTATCAATGGACCTATCCCTGTATGCTTCCCCAGCGTACCGGGCACGAAATCTGAAGACTTTGGAGCCTTTGCATGGCCGATCTTGCAGCAGTGATTGAAACCCGCCCACCCGCCGCAGCGATTCTTGATAAAAAAATGAAGAAATCCCACGCCATGATCAGCGGCGGCGTGGTGATTGCTGCGCTGGTCATCGGCATCGGCTTCATCGGGACCAACATCGTGCAGGACTTCGCCGGCGTGACCATCAGCAGTATCTGGCCTTACGCGCTGCTGGTCCTCGCCCTGCTCATCGCCTTGGGCTTCGAGTTCGTCAACGGCTTCCACGATACAGCCAACGCCGTCGCCACGGTCATCTACACCCACTCCCTCGATCCCAACCTCGCCGTCGTCTGGTCCGGCCTCTGCAACCTCTGCGGCGTGCTGCTCTCCTCCGGCGCGGTGGCCTACGCCATCATCACGCTGCTGCCCGTCGAGCTGATTCTTCAGGTCAGCTCCGGCGCGGGCTTCGCCATGGTTTTTGCGCTGCTGATCGCGGCTATCATCTGGAATCTGAGTACCTGGTGGTTCGGGCTTCCCGCCTCCAGCTCGCACACCATGGTCGGCTCCATCATCGGCGTGGGCCTTGCCAACCAACTGATGAGCGCCCACACCGGCACCTCCGGCGTGGACTGGGAGCAGGCCACCAAAGTCTTCAAAGTGCTGCTCATCTCGCCGCTGGTCGGCTTCGGCGCGGCGGCCATTCTGCTGCTGCTTTCCAAACTCTTCATCCTCACCAAGCCGGCCAAAAAATTCGCCATCCTCTTCGACGCGAACCATAAAAAGCCCCTCTGGGCGATTCCCACCATCCTTATTACCGGAATCCCCGGAGCCTACGTCTTCAACTTCGCCGCTCCGTTGATCCTCGGTATCTTCGGCGATCCCGGCAAGGCCCTTTGGCTGCCCATCCAGGCCTTCCAGAGCGCGCACGTCCCCTACGGCCTCTTCGCCGTCATGCTCCTTGTGGGCATCGCCGGACTTTACCTCATCTCCCTCTTCGCCCGCATCGTCATCGAGAACGCCGACGTGCTCTATACCGCGCCCAGCGGCACAACCCCTCCGCCATGGCCCATCCGCGCGCTGCTCATCTTCACCTGCTCCGGCGTCAGCTTCGCCCACGGCTCCAATGACGGCCAGAAGGGCATGGGCCTCATCATGCTCATCCTCATCGGCACCGTCCCCACCGCCTACGCCCTTAACCACGCTGTCAGCAGCAAGGATACGCAGTCCTTTATCGCCGCCAGTGAGCAGGCAGGAGTGGTCATCAACAACCACGTCGATAAGACCGGCATCCTGGGCGCGGACGCACGCGCCGAGGTCACCGACTACATCCGCACCAAGAAGATTCAGCCGGACACGATGCTGGCGCTGCGCGAGCTGGTCAGCGACCTGCGCGGCGACGTCACCACCTACAAGGAGTACAAAGCCGTCCCCGCCAACCGCCAGGCCAACGTCCGCAACGATATGTACGTGGCCAGCGAGGCCATCC
>CAYVGW010000208.1:0-6568 GCA_964450895.1 uncultured Occallatibacter sp.
TTGTCCGGTGGTGTGGCAGGGGAGAGCGGTTTGCCGCTCCCCCTATGCCGATCGGCTTGCATTGCATGAATCAGAACGAGAAGACCGCTTGCACGAAGATGCGGCGCGCCGCCGAGCCTTGCGAGAAAATTCCGCCGGCCATGCTGTTGGATTTCCCAAAATTCGACGCGGTGACAGTTCCGTTCGGCTGACCTTTGTCGATGTCATTGAAGAGGTTCAACGCCTGCGCGCTGAAGGAGAGCGAGTACTTGTGGCCAGTGCTGTTGCCGCCGCCCATTCCGCCGGGACCACCCGGTCCACCCGGTCCGCCGGGTCCGCCGCCTCCCGGTCCGCCACGTCCGCCGCCGCTGCCGCCGCTGGGAGGAGGTCCCGGAGGCGGTCCGCCGTCCGGTTGTGTGGTGGTTGAGACCAGCTTGGGTCCGAGGCCGATGGCCTTGCTGACGCGCAGATTCACGGCGATGGCCGCGGGGCCGTTGCCCAGGTTGACGGGAACCATTGCCCCGCCCGAGTTGGATGTGTTGAAGCAGCCGAGTGAGGTCTGCACGTCGCCGGAATCCGTGCAAGCCGTGGGATCAGTCGCGTACGTGGGCCGCTGATTGCCGAAGCCGTTCAGCGGATCGGTGGGCAGCGTGATGTTGAAGGGCCGCCCGGATTGCGCCACCAGGAAGGGATTGAGGCGAATCCCCCAGGGCGCGGTGTAGCTGCCCATCATGAAGAGATTATTGCGCGTGACGAAGCCGGCGCGCCCGTAATTTTTGTCGAGGTTGTAAGCGTCCACCGCGCTGCCGTTGTTGTTGCCGTTGGCGAACGAGAGGGTGTAAAAGCCCATAAGGTTGAATTTCTTGGTAACGTTGCCGCGCAGGCTGGCGATAACCTGATTTTCCTTGAAGACGGCTTCGGGGAAGGTCTCGTAGAGATATCCGCCGGAGTTGGTCTGGGGAGTTCCGTCCGCGCTGATCTGGTTTGCGTTGCGCGAAATCGTCTGGTGAACGCCGAAGGTGTGCATATACGTGAGCGTCGCGGTTGCGCTGGGGGTAAGCTGGCGCTCCAGGCTGACGCTGCCCTGCTCGTTGTAGGGCGAATGGTAGTGCTGGGCAATCTGGTATTTCGTCGTTGCAGAACTTCCGCAGGTGCTGAATTCAATTGCGCTCAACGAGGTTGGATCGGCGCCCCCGGCGGCCGAGCAGGAGGCCGGATTATTCACCACGAATTGGTTCTGAATCTCGGAACGATAGACGCTGACCAGGGAACCGCTTCCCAGCCGGTCATAGAAGAAGCCGTAGCCGGCGCGCAGCACGGTCTTGGCCTTCTTGTCCTTGCCGTTTCCATCCAGCGCGTAGGCCAGCGCCACGCGCGGCGCCCAGTCGTTGTGGTCAGCGATGTGATTCTGCGTCTCCCAGCGCAGCCCGCCGGAGAGCGTAAGCCGCGCATTGAACTTCCAATCGTCCTGCGCGTACCAGGCCATGTCAAAGACATTGGCAAGTACCGAGTTCTTGCCGTTCACCACATCCGTGGCGTAGCTGAGCGAGATGCTGCCATCGTTCTTCGGGTTCAGGCTCTGCGCCAAAGAGGCGAAGGATGTTCCACTCTCTCCAGGCTGGAGATTTGCATTCTTGAGGAGTCCATTGGCCATGGCCAGATAAATGGCCGGCGACGCAAAGCTGAATTGGCCTTTGAATTCGGCATCGGTCTGGTTGGCGTCGCGCGAGTCGCGCATCCGCGTGCCGAATTTGATGGCGTGCGCGCCGTGGCTCATCGTCGTCATGTTCTGAAATTCCAGGCGCGTGGCGTGATCCGTGCTTTGCTGGCTGAAGTAGCCGCCGCCGTTGAAACCGCCTTGCACATTGAGGGAGAGCGCCGTCGAATCAGGATAGATGTTGGTGTTCTGCCGCTCAAATTGAAAGCGGCTTTCGTTCACGATGTGATCGTTGATGACGATCGCGTCGCTCATCTGCACGGTATGATCGGTGTTCGCCTGATGCGAAGAAGCGGTGGAAAGCGATCCGAAATTCAGATTGCCGTGCTCGGACTCAGACCAGAAGCCGTAGCGCGCCGTGAAGGTGTTCTTCGCGCCCAGTTGCCAATCGATGCGCGCCGAGGCGTTATCGCGGATGCGGCGGTTCAAAAGGTTGACGGAATAGCCCTGATTATTCGTGCCGGTATCTTCTACATAAGGGTTAGTGGTTGAATCAGCGGGCAAACTGGGGTCTTGCAGCATCACCGCATCGGGAACCGTCCAGGCGTTGGGGATTTCCGCGTTGCGCTGCTCGGCGCTGAGGAAGAATGAGGCCTTCTTGGAGAGCGAGCCGCTCAGCGTGCCATTGAACTGATAGCTGTAATAGGGCGGAATCACAGGCGTGTAGGGATTGCCTGTGTTGAAGTTCTTGTCGTTGCCCTGCAGGAAGAATTGGCCGCGCAGCTTGTCGGTTCCGGGCTTGGTGAGGATCTCGATGCGGCCAAAGCCAATGCGGTCAAATTCGGCGGAGAAGGGATTCTGGTTGATGCGAATCTCGCGGATCGCCGACTTGGGCGGAAGCTGGCCGCCGCTGAAGCCATCAATGTAAATCTGCCCGCCGTTCGGCCCCGCCGAGGGTCCGGCCAGCGCGGTCAGTTCGTCGGAAAGCTCATCGGGATCGTCGGAGAGCGCGTCCAGATCCTTGTCCTTGAGGACCATGGCGCTGGCGTTGCCGCCGGCCTCCACGTTGACGGAGGGCGTTTCGTCGGTGACCGTCACGCTCTGCTGCGCAACGGCCATGGCCATGGTGATCTTGACGTGCATCGCCTGGCCGGCGGCAAGCTGTATGGGCTGCGAGGCAAAGGGCGCAAAGCCCTGGACCGAGGAGAGTACGATGTAACTGCCCGGCGCGAGTCCGGTCACCTGGTAAGCGCCTGCATCGTCCGAAGTCGTGCTGGCCACGGGGTTGCCCGCCGCGTTGGTCACGGTGACGCTTGCCCCCGGAATCAACGCGCCCGTGGGGTCGGCCACGTGACCGCGCAAGGTGGCCTTGGTGGCGGGTGTTGCGGGCGTTGCGACTGCGGGCGCAGAGGCCGGAGGCGGCGCGGCGGCAGGTTGATCCTGCGCTCTGGCCGCTCCCACTGTGCCCAATACTAGAGCTATCAAAAGAAGAGTGTGGCACTGCAATTTTGAGTACACGAGTCCCTCGCTTGTTTCCAATGAAAAGTTGTCTTCGCCTGGGTGCCCCGCCCGCGCCGCGTTTTTGTTCTTGCGGCTAGGGTGGGATTCAAGTCACCATTACAGCAAATGGAAATATGACTGAATGGTTGTCTTCGCTTACTGCGCGGCCGCTTCCGCGGCGCTGGCTCCGCCGTTCATGCTCCAATTAGAGAGCAGATCGCTGGCCGCGGGCGCCTGCAGCAATGGCTCCACGCCGGCCAGCAGCGTGACGGCCGTTACCTGCGTCGCGCCGTCGGTGGCCACCAGCATCACCGCTTCGCCCTTTTGCAGATCGGCCAGTTGAATGGCCGGTGCGCGGCTGAGCATCTGCTGCGGATCGGGCGCCTGACCACCCGCGCCGCCCCACTGTCCATTGTGCTGCCCGCCTTCCGCTGCGTCCTTCGCCGTGCTAGCGCCGCCATTCGCCGCGCCCTGCCCGCCGCTCGCGCTCCCTTTCAGCCGCGCGGCCAGCATCAATGCCATGCGATCCGGAAGCCGCCGCATCTGCGCTTCGGCTGTAACATGAATGGTTACAGGCTTCTTGGTCGACAAATCCTTCACGGTCAGCGTCAAGCCAGCCGCATCCAGCGACGTAATGGTTCCCGCGATGTTCAGGAAGCTGCCCGAAATCACCTCTTCGGCGGCGGCCTCCGTGCCGTCCGCATTCTTTTCGCCGCGCGCGCGCAACTGATCGCCCGCGTGAATGGCGCCGATCGGCGCGGGCAGCGCTTCATCATAACTGACCGAAGCCTGCGCATAGCGCTTGAGAATCGTTGCCTTTGTGGTGTGAACAGTAATCGTCTTGGCCGTGGACCCCGCGCCGCTGTTCAACACAATAACGCCCAATGCGGGGTCCACGCTCTTCACCAGTCCGCCCACGCCGCGCCGCTGCCAATCCTCGCGCTCCCTCTGCTGCTTCAACGCCAGGTCGGATTGCTTGATGGCCACGATGCGCACTGCTTGTATCGCTGGGCCGGTTCCACTCGGATCAGGCTTGACCAGCGCGCGGTCGCCCACCGCCAAATCGCTGAACTGAATCTTCTCCGCCGCGCTCAAATCCTTGGCTCCGGGCGCAATGCGCAGTAGAACTGCCGTCGCGGGAACGTCCACCTGCTGAACTCCGTCCGCGTCGTTCTTGACCGAAAGCGTGTTGCCGTTGATGGCGGTGATCGTGCCCTGAAACGGCTTGGGCACTTGCCCCTGAACCAGCGCCGGGCCAGCCGCCAAAGCCGCCAATACCGCCCATTGCGCGATTGAACTTCGAACCTTCATGGTGCTCCTCATCAAACCAATCTCCCTGTCAGGCTGCGTTCTCCTCGCCCCAGGGGCATAGGATCATCACTGTTTCACTAGACGAAGAAAGCCGCCAAAAGGTTGAGGGCCACCGGAGGATGAGAAGAGATTTCATCGCGTTTGCCGATTATTTATCCTGCAAGGCGCACAATTTTATCAGGTGACAATATGCCCTGCCGGATGTCGAGCGCCACGAATCCCTGTCCCCTGTTCCCTATTCCTTCCTGCTTTTACCCCCCCCTCCCCCCCTATTTATATTTATTTTTCCACAGAAATCCTTGCATGTAATTTTAACAGCCTTGCAATCAGTTATTTATGAAGCGAATAGCACAAAAACACCACCCGCTGGATTTTGCCGGTTATTTCATCCAATGAACGGCAGAAGAGAGCAGCTTTGCTCGCCTCGTTCTTGATCCGGCCCTGAAGAATTGCAACTTGATCCGGCTCTGAAGAATTGCAACTTGATCCGGCCTGAAAGGATTGCGATAAAAAATTCTGTCATCCTGAGCGGAGCATAGCGGAGTCGAAGGACCTGCGGTTGCTTTTCAGCGACAATCTCGCAATGCATTCGTGCCGGATCAAGAAGCTAACTTGCTGATTTTGTTTTATATGCGCTCTGTCGAATGCGGCGCTTGCAGATCAGACTGCAACTGCCGTTTTAGGTCCATCTCAATCGGCCTTCAATTCCGCCGTCTCCAGAAATGTAAAACTTCCCGACGGCGTGGGAAGTACGTGCGTCAGCCGGCGATTATGCACTACGATCGTATCCAAATACCAGAGGTTGACGGCAGGCAAATCGCGGGCCAGAATTTGTTGAGCCAGGCTGTAATCCTCGCGCCGCTTCTTCTCGTCTATGCTTTGAGACGCATCGTCGAGCAGCGCGTCCAACTGCGGATTCGAGTAATGGCCGCGATTGGCGCCTTTGGGCGTAAAGCGGGCCGTCGAATAGGCGTAGTTGAAGATCTCCGGCTGCTCATTGCCGCCAAGCCATTTGAGCGAGTAGACCTGAAATGCGCCGTGCGTCACGTCGGAATAAAATGTCGCGTACTCGTAGCTGCGCAGGTCAAGCGCAATGCCAGCTTTGGCCAGTTGCTGTTGCAAGACCGCGGCCAGAGCGCGCGTGCCGATGTCGGTCGAGGTCTTCATCGCAAGATGAAACCGCACGCCGTTTGCGCCGGGACGCAAGCCGGCTTCATCCAGCAAACGCGCCGCGCGCGCTGGATCATAATCGTAGTGTGCCACGTCGCCGTTCCAAGCCCAATGACTTGTTGGAAGAAGGCTCTCGGCCGGTTGCGCATGGCCGCGCAGCAGCGTTTCAATGATCAGCTTGCGGTCGATCGCGCAGGCAATCGCCTGCCGCACGCGCGCGTCCTCGAGCAGCGGATCGCGCAGGTTGAAGCCGAGATACTGCACCTGCGTTCCGGGCACGTCTTCGATTTGCAGATTGGGCCGCTTGGAAAGCTCGGCCAGCGCATCCATGGGCAGCGCATTGACCTCCACGTCGCCGGAGCCTTTTTCCAGTTCGAGCGACTCGGTGATTGCATCAGGCACAATGCGGAAGCGCACGCGCTCGATCTTCGGAACAACAGACCAGCTCAGTGGATTGCGCTCGACGGCCACGTCCTGATCGATCTGCTGACGGATGAAGCGGAAAGGTCCAGTGCCGATGGGATGACGCCAGAACTCGCGCCCGCTGCCTTCGGGAACCACGCCGAATGCGCCGGTGGAAAGATTGGTGAGAAGAAAATTATCCGCGTGCTTTAGATGAAAAATGACCGTACGCGTATCAGCGACTGCAACCGAATCGACCGCGGCATACGCGGCAGCCTTGGGCGAGAGCACCGCGCCGGAGCGAATCGAATTGACGGTCCACGCGACATCGCGAGCCGTGAGCGGGCGGCCATCGTGGAAGCGGACGCCCTCGCGCAGATGAAAGACCAGCGTGAGCGGATCGGGCTGCTCCCAGCTTGAGGCCAGCGCGGGCGTGAAATGAAAGCTCGCGTCGCGGGCCACCAGGCCATCGAAGAGCAGCTCGTCGATATGCTCGGATTGCGCATCGGTTCCCACGCGCGGATCAAGGCTCGCGGGGCTGCTCTCGAT
>CAYVGW010000209.1:0-6496 GCA_964450895.1 uncultured Occallatibacter sp.
ATCTTCACCGCCTTCGGCAATGTGGGATGGAGCCAGAAACTCAGCGAACCCATCGCCGCCCTGCCGTTGCAGATTTACGTCTACGCGCTCTCTCCGTATGATGAATGGCATCGCCTCGCGTGGGCCGGTGCGCTGGTTTTGATTGTGCTGATTGTGCTCGCCGTCTCGCTGGTGCGCTATGTGACCAGCCGCGGCGTCTTGAAAGGGGCAAGTTAAGTGGGCGTTGGCATAGAAGTCACCAACCTGAACGCGTGGTACGGAAGCAACCACACGCTGCAGGAGATCAATCTGCATATCCCGGCCAACCACGCGACGGCGCTGATTGGCCCCTCCGGATGCGGCAAAAGCACCTTTGTCCGCTGCCTCAATCGCATGCACGAAACCAACCCCATCGCCCGCGTCACCGGCCAGGTGCTGGTCGGCGGGCTGGACATCTATGCCGACGCCAAGCCGGTCGAGATTCGCCGCCGCATCGGCATGGTCTTTCAGCGCCCCAACCCCTTCCCCACCATGTCTATCTACGACAACGTGGCCGCCGGCCTCAAGCTGAACGGCTACAGCAACCGCCACGTGCTGGACGAGATCGTCGAGCGCTCGCTGAAGAACTCCGCGCTGTGGGATGAGGTCAAGGACGATCTCAAGAAGAAATCCGGCGCCAGCTTGAGCGGCGGACAGCAGCAGCGCCTGTGCATCGCCCGCGCGCTCGCCGTCGATCCGGAAGTCCTGCTGATGGACGAGCCGGCCTCGGCCCTGGACCCGGTCTCCACCGCCAAGATCGAGGATCTGATCTTTCAGCTCAAATCGCAGTACACCATCGTGATTGTGACGCACAATATGCAGCAGGCCGCGCGCGTAGCGGAGAAGACCGGCTTCTTCCTGAATGGCCGCATGGTCGAGTTTGATTCAACCCACAAAATCTTTACCAATCCCAGCGATAAACGTACCGAAGATTACATCACAGGCAGGTTCGGATGACGCGCATACGCTTTCAACAGAGTTTGGAAGAACTGAAGGAACAACTGCTGCGCATGGCGGGGCTGGCCGAGCAGTCGATCCAGCGCGCCATCGAGGCTTATCGTGTGCGCGACCTTTCCATCTGCGATCTGGTCAACCGCTCGGAGATGGCCATCAACCGGCTGGAGCGCGAGATCGACCAGGCGGCGCTGGATCTGCTGGCCATGGAGCAGCCCATGGCCGTCGATCTGCGCTTCATCCTCAGCGTCATCAAGATCAACGCCGATCTGGAGCGCGTGGGCGACGCCGCCAAGGGCATCAGCGACCGCGTGCGCAACATGGAGCAGATGGCCCAGGCCGATCTGCCGGTGGACATTCCGCGCATGGCCGAACTGGCCGCCGAGATGGTGCGCAAAAGCCTGCATGCCTTCATCGAGGGCGACGCCGCGCTGGCGCGGACGATTCTCACCATGGACGACGCCGTGGACGCCATGAACCGCGCCGCCTACAAGGCGCTGACCAAAGTGATGGAAGATGAGAGCCACCTGGCCCCGCAAGCGCTGAATGCGCTGATGATCTCGCGCGCTCTGGAGCGCATCGCCGACCACGCCACCAACATTGCCGAAGACGTGATCTTCTGGGTCCAGGGCGACGATGTGCGCCACCACAAGAGCCTGAAAACCGCGCCGGAGACGCCGGCGGCGGGGTAGCCGCCTGCGGATCAGCCAAATACTCGATGATAATTCGCTACTGTACTCGAAAAATCGGTTAAATACTATCAAATCAAGAAAAAAGGGTGCGTCCAACGCCTTGGTTTCCCTTGGCTTTGGAGACACCCTTTGGATAGATCGCGAACTCCCGTTCTGATGAAATAGTATCATAATCATGCTGAATGTCAACTCTTATGAGCAACATGTTGCTGGCAGGCTCCTGGATTTCTTTGGAGCAAGCACCGCCTGGCATAGGTCGTTATGGGCGCCGGGTGTGGTTCTCACTCTGAAAGAAGTTCTTGAAGCGTCTGAAGCGCAACAGGCAGGAATTCTATCTGAAGGTTCGATCAAAAATCTAATTGGCTGTGCGCAGGCCGCAATCGGCCCCGATCCAGGAATCGGTCCTGAAGCGCAAAAAGCGAGTCTCCAGGAAACGCTGAGGTTCCCTGTTCGCGCAAATGGGGACGAATATCATCGCATCAAAATTCTTGCGGCAACGATAGAGCGCGACTATCTTTCTCATTGGGCAAACGCAATGAGGAGTGGAAATCGCCCAAAACCAGAACGGACAGCACGAGCAATCGCTTCATTTCTTCTTGATGCGGGATTCAGTGCTCCGTTCTTGCATAGATGGTGGACATTTCGCATAAAGCACGAAGATGGAATTCGCTCCCCCTGGCTGAATTTATCGATGATGCAGCGACACTCTTTCTGCGACCAGCCAGGCGCTTTCGAGTGTTAGTTGCGTTTGAGGCTGCAGCAGAGGGAAAGTCAGGTGTTCCCGCTGGATGGCTGGATGCAGGGCAAGTTTCTGATTGGCTCAAGAAAAACAGCTTCGATGTGAGTAAACTCCGTCAAAACGGAGGAATGTGGTTTGAGATTGATGCTCCTGATCAATGGTCGGCAGTTGAAAAGACCGTTGAAATTGTCGACCGGCTGACCTCACGAGTCAACCTCGGAACGACTGGAAGGCTGATCCCTGTTCGGACAGCATGGGTTGAAGGACAGAAGGAGCGATATAGATTCAGTACAGGTCCACGAAGAGTTGAGGTTCATGCCCTACATCGAGAGGACAAACTTTATACTTTGGGGCGTAGTGGAATCGTTGATGCGGCTTTGGAACTGCTTGCTCCTCTAAACACAGGATCGCCGAGTCCTGCTGTTATTGGGGCATGGGCGGCAATAGAAGCTTTGCTCAGCGGCCCCGGTGAAGATGACATTTTGGCTGCCAACCGGATGGCCGCGCTTGTTGCTTGTTCTTTTATTCGCGCCGAGCTGACTATGCTTTCCTTTGAACTGCAAGAGCATGGAGGGTCGGCATCAGTGGCGCTTGCGGCCTGTGTTACAAATCGTGATCGGGCCGACTTTACAGCCAAACACCTGTTGAGCAACCCTGATCTTGTTTTTGGATCTCCGTCAGATGTTGCTGCCATCTCGCGAATGCGCAAGGCACTTGCAACTCCTCACGACGCACTCCGCGACATTGAAAATCACATCACAACGAGTTTCCGTCGTCTGTATCGTCAAAGGAACCTCGTTGTTCACTGGGGCAAGACGGATGCAGTCGCATTGAAATCTACCCTTCGAACTGCGGCGCCGCTCGTAGGAGCAGGGATGGATCGAATTGCGCATGGGTGGTTTGTCAATGGTGTTTCCCCCATCGAACTTAGCGCGCGGGCGCGCCTTGGAATCGATTTGGTGGGGATTTCAAGCGGACCTTCCGCTGTTGATTTGCTGTCCTAAACGAATCGGCGAAGTATCAGCGACAACGACCCGCATCTATAGGCCGAGCTTTCGATGCACTTCCAACTCCTGGCGCAGATCGTCCATCGTGTACTCCAGCCACACTTCGCGCCGCTTCAGGAAGCCGTCCAGCTCAAAGCGTCCCATCCCCAACAGAGTAGCGAGCTGATGTTCCGTCAGCCGATGCGCGCGATAGGCTTCCAAGGCCATATCTTCCAGCGCTGTGCGCGCAGGATCGACGCCGGCGGGAATCATCTGCCGGGCCATCTCATCGGGCAATTCAACGGTAATCTGCATGAAGCTAGGATACCACCGGAACAAATCCGGGAGAAGCCAGAAGATGGCCGCCCTGCTGGAGGCGGCGAGGGGCGCAGGTCTGGCCATTCCAAACTCACTGGGCGCCCCAGGTCCGGATCTTCGGACCTGGGAGGCCACGCCCACCCCAACTCCCGGAATCGGGAGCTACTTGGGCAAAGGAAGCGATTGGACACTCATCCTGTCCCATGAAATATCGTTCCAATGAGCCGACGGATCCCCGTATGTGGCCAGGTGGCCACCGGTCGGATGATTGCAAAGCGTCTCCGTCACGCCGCCGTTGCACGATGTCCACGTCTCGCACATCGCGTTGTCTGGATCAGGGGTTGGAGTACCGGTGCAACCACTGAAGTAGCCAAAGGTCTCGATATTGGCCACCGCGCCCACCAGCCCCAGCCCAGTGCTGGCAACGCCGCCTTGGTAGAGAACGAACGAGGTATCCTGCACCTCATCCCACCCCACGACGGTAATGGGACGGATGTTGGGGCAACTGCATGCCGTGTTGTTCGAGGGCGGCATGGTGGCGCCGCTGGCCCCCGGGTCGGCGCCGGTCACGCAGCGGAAGTCTACGGCCGCCACGGCAGCGATCACGTCCGAGGCCCTGCAAGCCATGGCATAGGTCATGGCGCCGCCATTGGAGCCGCCGCTGGCGTAAACGCGCCGGGCATCCAGGTTGGTATTGGCCTTGAGCCAGGTGATGATGTCTCGCCCGAACTGCACATCATCGGGGCCGCCTCCGCAGCAGTACCCCGCGTTCCAGGCATTGTTGTCTCCTTGGGGATAAACAACCATGCAGCCCACCGTGTCGCACTTCGCCTTCCATCCCGAAAAACCCTCCATTCCGCTTGCGGTCCAGGTGTACGGATGAAAATCGATAATGGCCGGCATGGCAGTACTTCCCGTGTAACCTGTGGGAATGTGAAGGATGAATGTGCGCGTCTCCCCAACCGAGGTAATGGTCTCGTTGTAGTCACCCGGTGCGAAAGCCGTGTTGGCCGGCGCCGTGATGGTGAAGCTCTGGGTGCTCGTGGTCCCGCAGGAGTTGGTGTACGTGGCCGTATAGGTGTTGACTCCCACGCTCAGCTTGATGGCGTCGATCTCGCGCGTGGCGGCGGTGAAGCCGTTCGGTCCGCTCCAGGACCACGATCCTCCGCTCGTGGGCTGCGGCCCAAGGTTGACCGTTGCCGCGGTGGATGCGACCGTGGCGCTGGCCTCCTGCACCCATGCGCCATTCCCGTTGATGTACGGAGTAATCGCGGTGGCCGCGCAGGTGCTTCCGCCGCCGCCAGTACTCCCGCTGCCGCCGGTACTCCCGTTACAGCCCGAGGCCGTCGTGACCGACACTGCCGCCAGGACAATCCCCAGCATGCTCCAGACGCGGTGCTTCATGGTGCGCTCCCTGATGAAGATGTTGGCGCGGATGGCGGCCAAAGAAGTTCTTGAATTGCTGGATTCAGATTATCAGTATACTTTGCGGCAGATGAGCGGGTGGCCTCTTCCAAATTGTTCAAAATCGCGACTATTCCACTAAGGAAGGGAATCAAGAACACTACCTAGCAGAATCAATGCCTGGCCTCCCGCCGAAGTTGCGACAGCTCCGCCCCAAAAGAGAAATAGTTTGGTAAATAAATACGCAAAATAATGCGCATCCCGGAGTTTTCTGCAATGCATCTGTTTCATTATAAAAATGTTACGTTTGGTGCTTCAAATGCATGTTGCTGAAATAGAAACCCAGTGATGGATTACATGCGATGAAGGGGTATTCACTCGCAGCTTGTACCGTTGAAGCATTCGTTTTCCACCATAAGGCCAGCCCTCTCGCAAGGGCGCAAACAGCAAGACCGCCCTTGAAGGCGTGTCCAGGAGGAAAAGAAATCCATGAAGAGACTCTCAATGCATTCCTCGCAATGGCAGCGGTTCTTGCGATTGCCCCGGCTGCATGGGCTGATCCCACGTACACCGTCGATCTGACCTTTCAATCCGGCGCAACATTCACCGGAATCTTGACCCTTGCCCCGGACGACTCCTCCATCGAAGCGGTAACTGGGACACTGTACGGCTACCCTGGTTCCGCGGATCCTTGGACCTACACGGGCAGTGGCAGCGACTCGATCAATTGGGTTTGGGATAGTACCAACTATGCCTCCAATTCAGGCGACTATGGCAACTTCCTGATGGATGGCAGCGGGAGTAACGAAGCCGGCAGTTACTCGGACTTCATCGCGTTCACCTACAATTACAGCGGCGCTCCCAGCTTGACCCTCGCTCCCGGTGATAATTACGGGGTGGAGATTAACTACAACGATCCCATGGCCAGCGGCTCGATAACCGCGACCCCGGAGCCAGGTACGTTGCTTCTTCTTGGTTCCGGCCTGCTCGGACTTGCAGGTGCTGTGCGCCGTAAACTTGGCAGGTAGAACTGCTGAGTCGGGTGCCCATCTTTCCGAGTTATTTCCAGGGGCGCTGCTCTGTCCATTTCAAAATCGCTGGGTGCCCCAGGTCCGGATTTTCGGACCTGGGAGACCACGAACCTCAATCATAATGATCCTATAAACGGCAGTTAAGAAGCCTTCATCCATCTTCAATTTCAGATTGGAGAACCTCTGAATCTTGGCGCTTTGTTGCAAGGCTCTTTGCAACCAGGCGCGTTGCAACCAAGCGCGTTGCAACCAAGCGCGTTGCAACCAAGCGCGTTGCAACCAGACGCGTTGCAACCAGGCGCGTTGCAACCAGGCGCGTTGCAACCAGGCGCGTTGCAACCAGGCGCGTTGCAA
>CAYVGW010000210.1:0-6384 GCA_964450895.1 uncultured Occallatibacter sp.
ACGTCTCGGTCGTCAACATCGACAACGGCTTCGGCGCCGCCTGCATCGCCTCGCTCATCAACCGGCTGTGAGAAGCCGCGCCTGCGATACAATGAAAAGATAGGCCAAGGCCAATTTTTCTCGCGGATGAGCCGCGCACAGAGCAAGGAGTTTTACCCGTATGTCGATTCCCGCCACGCAAATGCGTCCCGGCATGATTATCAAGCACAAAGACCAGCTTCATCTGGTCTTCAAAGTCGAGCACCGCACCCCCGGCAACCTGCGCGCCTTCATCCAGGCCAAGCTGCGCAACATCCGGACCGGGGCCATGTTCGAGGAGCGCTTCCGCTCCGCCGACGCCATTGAGAAAGTGGTCGTCGACGAGGTCTCGATGGAGTTCCTCTACAACGACGGCGACGACTACTACTTCATGAACCCGGTGGACTACGAGCAGACGGTGCTGAAGGGTTCCACGCTGGGCGACGCCATCGAATACCTGACGCCCAACCTGCGCATCGACGTCAGCTACCACGACGGCCAGGCGGTCGGCATCGAGCTGCCCACCTTCGTCGAATTGACGGTTGTCGAAACCGAACCGGGACTGAAGTCGGCCACCGCCAGCAGCGTCACCAAGCCGGCCAAGATGGAGACCGGCCTGATCGTCCAGGTTCCTCCCTTCATCAACGAGGGCGAAAAGATCCGCGTGGACACCAGCGAAGGCACATACATGAGCCGGGCGTAATGAATTCGGTGTAAGCGGATCTACCAGGCAAGAGCATAAACCGAATCGACTTTCAAGAGATCGCCGAAATGGGAGGCCAGAGATTCGGCGACAAATTTATTGAGGATGCCTTCGTTTATCGCATCCGTTGAAATGCTTTACCTTCGCGGGCTTCCGCGCGGAAGCCCGCGAAGGCACTTACTTCATCCGCGCATAAGTCACATTATTTCAATCAAGTGCGCCAGTAAATCTCCTCCACCCATTATGCGGGAAAGATGATGCTCCGGCACATCGTTATAGTCGAAAATCACTCTCGTCCACGACCCAAGCCTCATCTCTAATTTTGGTCCTTTTCCCGCATGAATTGGGGACATTTAGACGGGCCATACTCGCCAGATTACATTGTCCAATCCTCCACAACCAGCCCCTTAACTCTCTCAAACTCCCGCGTATTGGCCGTGACCAGAATCAGGTTTCTGCTGAAGGCCTGTCCGGCGATCAGCGCGTCGTACTCGCCGATGCGCTGGCCCTGGCGCTCCAGTTCGGCGCGAATCTCTCCGGTGGCGTGAGCATCCTGCTGGGTGTAGTCGAGGATTTCAACGGCGTTGTTCAGAAATGCGGTGAGCCGGTTCGCATTCTGAGTAACGCGATCGCTTTTTGCTACGCCGTACCACAGTTCATGCGCAACGATGGAAGAAACTTGAGGAAGAATATGTGCCGTGGCCTGAATGTAGCGCTGGCGGACGCGGCGTGAGCTTCCGTTGATCAGCGCGATGCAGACGTTGGTGTCGAGCAGGTAATTCATTTGAAATACTCACGAATCGGAGCAAGGTTCTGCTTGCGGCCCTCCGGGAAGATGGGATCGGCACCCATCGCATCCATCCGGGCAAATAATTGCTCTGCCGATTCCTTTCGGAGCAGCGGTACAGGCTCCAACAATACACCGCCTCCCATGCGGCTGACCCGCACCCGGTCGCCTTCGAAGCGGAAGGCCTTGGGCAGGCGCACGGCCTGACTGCGGCCATTCCAGAAGAGCTTTGCGCTAATCGGCTTTTGACTCGCATTCGCGCCTATGGTCATCATCCCCCTCCAAAAAGCATCTACCAAAAGTATAGACCAATCTACTCCGCCACCAGCCCGCTGTCCCACTCGCCGCGCTCGCGCAACGCGGCAATCTCCTGCCGCGCCATCTCCTGGGCGCGCTGGTAATCCGGCTTGACCACGCGGTTCAGCGGCATCTGGCCGGCCTCCAGAATGATCCAATGGCGCGGCCGCATATAGGAGGCCAGCCCGCGCGCGTGGCGCTCCAGCTCTAGGCGGCTCAACTCCGCGCCCGGACGCTTCTCCACCACCGCCACCACGGCCTCGGAAAGCACGGCATGAGCCACGCCCACCGCGACGCAGTTGGCCACCTTCTCCGTCAGAGCGCAGATGTGCGCCTCCACGTCGCCGGGAAAGACCTGGTAGCCCATCGACTTGATCACCCACTTCTCCCGCCCCGTCAAATGCAAGCCGGCGTCGTTCCAGCGGCCCAGATCGCCGGTATACAAATAGCCGTCGCGCGAGATGGCCTTCGCCGTGGCCGCCGCATCGTTGACGTAGCCCAGGAAGGTCTGCGGCCCGCGAAAGCAGACATGGCCGATCTCGCCCGGCGGCAGTTCCTCGCCCGCCAAGCCATCCGCGCGCATGGGCTGCCGAATGGTGCATGGATAGATCGGCATATCCACGCCCAGCCCGGCGAGGATCGCGTCCTGATCGGAGGCATCGCGCTGCGCCGTGCTGGCCAGCACGTATGTACACCAGCCAGAGGCCTCGGTCAGCCCCAGCCCGGTGCCGATCACCGGGGCCATGGCAGCCAGCTTCTCCAGAAACGGCCGCGCAACCGCATTGCCCCCGTATGCGGCAAATCGGAGGCTCGAAAGATCGTGGCGCTCAAAATCCTTCAGCATCCACTCCAGGTTGAACATGGCCGGAATCTGCCCCAGAATCTCCGCCTTATGCTCGACGATAGCGCGCAGCGAGCGGGCGGCGTCGAAGATCTCCAGCAGAACCGCCGTGCCGCCGCCGAAGAGCGTGGTCATCAGCACTTCGGTCTGGCCGCCGACGTGCGAGGCGGGCAGATTGACCAGCACGCGCGAACCCCGGTCTCCGCCAAAAAACGCCGCGCACAAACACATGTTCTGCGCCGTGATGTTGCGATGCGAAAGCAGCGCCGGCTTGGGCGAGCCGGTCGAGCCGGTGGTGAAGATCACCAGCACGCCGTCCTCCTCGTAGACCGTCGCGGCGGCCAGTTCAACCAGGCTCTCAGCCCGCAACGCCGCGTCGAAAAGCGCCGCCCAAGAGCGCGTGGCTTCCACCGCTTCCTCCGAGTCCACCACGAGGCAATGCTCGATCCACGCGCACTGCGCCCGCACCGCGCGCCACAGGGGCCGAAGATCAAGCGCCCCCTTCACACCCAGGCCAACAAAGCCGCGCGGCTTCAGAATCTCCAGCGCCCGCAACACCTCCGCCAAAGACAGGCGCAGATCCAGCGGCGCAACGATGACGCCGATCCGGAAGCAACTATATTCGAGCAGCACATGGTCCACCGACATGGGCAGCAGCGTGACCAAATAGTCGCCCTTATGGAAGCCCCGGCGCAGCAGCTCCGCCGCCAGCGCCGCAGTGGTGCGGTCGAACTCACGCCACGTAACCGCACGCCCGCTCTCGGCGCTCACCAGCGCCTCGGCCTCCGGGCGCTCCTGCGCCCACTTGGCCACCACATCCTGTAGCCGGTGGCGGCCGGCATAGTTCTTTTCGTAATCGTCCAGGGTCAATTGAGGCACGCGCATCGGCTCACTCCGTGATCTACCTGAATCAGTCGATCATTCGCGGACCCGCCCGTCAAGGGCGCTTGCCGCTTCCCTCGCGTTGAATCCTCCGCGCCCCGCGCCGTGCCGCATCATGCCTGGGATTGCATCTCGAAAAAGAAGACCGCAATTCGCCGCATCTGTATTGTTTTGCGACATATTACTCGCAAAATTTCTCACCGCCCAGGGTGCGCGCCTTTGTGTCAAAAAGTGGCCAGAAAAAACGTTTTTTCTCTTGACAAGGATGATTTGCGAAGAATACTCTTCGTTTGGATTCAGCATCAAACTTCCGGGCAAGCATCCACCAAAGCATTCACTTCGATGGTGATGGCAATACCGCTCTGGTGAGCGGCAGGTGGAGTGTGCCTTGAATTCAAGGAATATCAAGTTGCCCGGAGCGCGGAAGAATGCTTCTGGCGGAATTCAGGCAGCGGACTCGGTCGCTTGTAGAGAATCTCATCTGCATTTTGGACTATCCAAGGGGGAAAAGTGAAGTTGAAATTCGCTAAGCGTTTTACCGCCACACTCGGCCTGCTGGCTGCGTCCGCGTTGATGTTTACCGCTCCGTCCGCTTCCGCCCAGGTTTACTCGTCCTGCGCACAGTATGGTTCCTGGACCAGCGGCATTTACACCGTGTATACGGACGAATGGGGCGCGAGCTCCGGCCAGTGCCTCTCTGTCTATAGCGCCGGCAATTGGACTTCCGCCTCCAACTTTACGGGCAACGGCATCAAGGCTTACCCGAACACATCGTTTACGTTCAACAATGTGGCGCTCTCTTCCTTGAGCAGCGTGCCCACCACGTTCAGTGTGACTGTTCCCAGCAGCGGCGCCCAGTATGACGTCCCTTACGACATTTGGTCGGCCAACGACGTCGATGAAATCATGATCTGGGAGGAGTGGAGCAGCGGATCCGGCCCCCTATCCAGCAAATGGGACTCGTCGTCCAACAGCTGGGTTTACAACTATGGCTGCAGCAGTTATCCTGCCACCGCCTGCCCTATCGCAACGAATGTGACCATCAACGGCGCCTCTTACAACGTCTATCAGGGAAATAACGGGCACAACGTCATCTCCTTCTTGCGCAACACGCAGAGAGCCAGCGGCAGCGAGGACGTGCTGCAGTTTCTGAATTGGGCCGCCAACAACGGCTACATGGTCAGCAAAACCCTTGCGCAGGTGGAATTCGGGATCGAAGTCACTTCGACGAGCGGCACGCAGGACTTCACCTTAAACTCCTACTCCTATACCCCATCCAACTATCTCATTCCCAACGGAACCTATGTGTTCAAAAACAAGAACAGCGGCATGGCGATCGACGATTACGGCAATTCCACATCGGAAGGCACCTTAATCGATCAGTGGCCAGCCAACGGCGGCTCCAACCAGAATTGGACGGTCAACAACCTGGGCAACAACTATATTACGTTGACCAATGGAAAGAGCGGCCTGCTGCTGGATGTGCGTGGCGCATCGACATCCAGCGGCGCCCTGATCGACCAATGGCCAAGCAACAGCGGGACGAACCAGGCGTGGAAGGTCGTCAGCGAGGGCAGCGGCTACTACGAACTCATCAGCGAAAAGAGCGGTTTGGCGCTGGGCGTGCCCAACTCGTCCACCAGCGAGGGTACGGACCTGGAACAGCTGACAGTAACGGGCGCCGCTAACCAGCTCTGGTCCTTCTAAAAAACGGTTTTACCCCTGCCTCGGCAGCTGAAAAGGCTTATTGCCTGCCGCACCTTGACGCGTTGATTCGTCAAGGTGCGGCAGTTTTTGGTTGGCGCTGATTATCAGACTAAGGCGGACCACGGCGGATACTCGGAATTATGGCGATCAGCGCTTATACTGAAAATGCTCTGGATTGCTCGCGCGCCAACCATGCGCCGAATCTCTCTTTTATTGCTTTTGATACTCTTCGCGGCCTTCCTCTTCGTCCCGCTTGCCTCTGCGCACCGGACGCATGGGCAAGTTGTGCCCGCATCCGCCTCGCGCCACAAGCAGAAGACGGCGGCTCGCGCCAATAAACGCGCGCATGCAAGAGGCCGGAGAGGCTTTGCGCATCTGCGTCCAGCCGTACTCCGGCGCGGCCACCACGCTCAGCCTGAAGCGGACAGCGACTCCGGTCAGAGCGACGCGCCTAACGTCTCTCCCGCCGTGGAAACCGCTTCCCTGCCCTCTACGCGCGCTCCTATGCCGTCGCCGCTGCGTGGCAGTTATGAGTCGCTGGTCCGGCAAAACGAAAAGACCGAGGACGACAGCCTGGAGCGCATCGAAGACGACGCTGATCTGGCCGACCGCATTGCGCGCAAGATGCTGGTCCCGGTGCCCGTCTCCGCCCAGCTCAACGTGAACCAGAAGCTGCCGGAGAATCGCCGCTACTGCCGCCCCTGGACGGCCAGCTTTCTCACCGACCTCGCTCGCGCTCATGCGGCGGCCTTTCATGGGCCACTCGAAGTCAGTTCGGCGGTGCGCACTGTCGAGTACCAGAAGCAACTCATGCGGGTGAACGGCAACGCAACGGCGGCCGAGGGCGACATCGCCAGCCCGCATCTGACCGGCGCCTCCATCGACATCGCCAAAAACGTACTGAGCCGCAAAGAGGTTGCCTGGATGCGCGCATGGCTGCTGCCCCTGCAAACCGCCGGCAAGATCGATGTCGAGGAGGAGTTCAAGCAATCCTGCTTCCACATTACCGTCTACAAGAGCTATGCCGGGGCTGCTCCGGCGAGCGATCCGGCGGCGCAGGCCACGGCCAGTCAGCCCCAAGCCGCCGGGACCGGAATGTAGCGCCGTGTATGACAGCGTCGGCTTTGTCAAGGCTCTTTTTCAGGCTTT
>CAYVGW010000211.1:0-6344 GCA_964450895.1 uncultured Occallatibacter sp.
GAACGGATAGGTTTGGAGCATTTCCCCGAAAAGGAGGAGAGTAGCGCCGGCCTCCCGGCCGGTTGTGGCGTGGACCACCCGGTCCACGCCGCACTCTACTGCAACAGGAGAAATGTTCTGATCTGCTTCAGAGCGCCTCTACTGAATGGTGAGAGTGATATTCGTACTTGCCATTTGTTCAAGCGGCGTTACAGGGTCAGCCCCGTACGTCGCGGAGATGGTGTACTGGTAGGTTCCCGGGGTCATGCTGATTTGGCCCAGCGAGCATCCGCTGAATCCAACCGCGGCGGTGAGAGCCCCCACGGCAATGACAACCTGAGCAAGCCAGCGTTGCGCCCTCCGGCGAAGCCCGAATCCCAGCATCAGCGCACCAGCCAGAACCAAACCGGTGGCGGGCAGAGGGCTGAATAGGCGCGGCGCATTGCCCACTTCGGCAAGACTCGGGACCACTTGGCCATAAGGAACGAAGTAGACAGTTCCACTCAGTGTTGTCTCGCCGGTCGACACCGGCAATGTGCCGGGGCCAGTGATCCCGCACTCTTGGGGTATCTTGGCCGTGGTGACGGCCCCCGAGTACTGGCAACTGATTGTCACTGAACCGGAACCTTGGAGCCCGGTGACCGTGAACTGGCTGGCCCCCATGGCAATCGAGGTGTCGCCGCTGGAGCTGGTTGTGACCTCGCCGCTGGAGGCCATGGTGACGTTGGTGGCGGTGATAGCGAAGGGCGTAGCAGCAAGCAAAGGCGCGCCGCAAAGCGCGCAACCGGCTGCCAGTAGCAGTGCGATGCGAATCGCACGAATACGACTAAGCATAACCGTGTCCTTTCGACAACATGACTTTCCGCTGTCTGGCGGATTAGACGCCACGGCAATCATTACGGTTACTGTGAGCCGCTTGCAAAATTCAAACAGCAGCGCAAATCGAGGCAAGGCGCAAAAGATCCCAAACAGTTTGCAGATAATTTGTCCGCTTCGTCGCACAATCCTTCTTGAGTGCTTTTTCTCCAATCGTCTTTCAAATCTTCCTCTAACCCTTTACTTTGGAGGATTCTGCAAAATAACTCCCTTATTATGAATAATTTGCGCCGACATCATGGCGGTAATCGCATGAAAACAGAGAATTTGCATCCAGAATACGGGTGGGGTGCTAGAGCTTCTCTCCGCATGGCATGGAAGCGCAACATCGCGTAGAGCCGGCCTCCTGGCCGGCTGTGGCGTGGACCTCCCGGTCCACGCGGCACTCTGCAGCATCAGGAGAACCTCCCGCTTTGTCACCGAAAAAGACTCCAGAGAGGGGCGCCTGAACCTGGGATTCCCGTCTCATGGTAACTTTGCGAGAGGCTCCCGCAATTCAGGATTATTTCGATGGCCCATCCGCTACTCTACGACTGTTATTCTGTAAAGAACGGTAAATTTCCATGACAGAAAACCCTTCCACGGTCTCCCGCCCACAGGCCGCGCTTTCCACGCGCGCCGTATGGCTGCTTTTTGCGGCGATCTTTGCCGCCGTGCAGTTTGGCTCCCTCTTTACGCCGCCGCTGATGGACGATGTGGACGCCTCCCACTCCCTGGCCGCGCAGCACTTCTCCGAGAGCAGCGACTGGATCACCGCCAAAACCAACGGCATCCGCTACATCGAAAAGCCGCCGCTGCCCTACTGGCTCTCCGGCGCGCTCTATAAAGTCTTCGGCCAGAATGTCTTCTCCTCGCACCTGCCCAATGCGCTGGCCATGCTCGGCTTGGCCTGGCTGGCGTGGCTATGGGCGCGCCGCGCCTGGGGCGAGAGAGCCGGCCTCTACGCTGGCTTGGGCGTGCTCACCTCCATCGGCCCCTTTCTCTTCACCCGCTTCATCATTCCCGAAGCGCAACTCAGCCTCTTTCTGCTCATCGCCCTCTACTGCCTGCTCACCGGCTTCGAGCAGGGCAAGGCGGCGCACTTTTACCTCATGTGGGCCTCGCTGGCGCTGGCGCTGCTGACCAAAGGCCTGATCGCGCCCACCTTCTTTATCGGCGCGGCTGTTCCGTACCTGATCCTCTCCGGCCTGTGGCGCCGCTGGAAGGAAGTCAAGCCTTTCACCGGCACGTTGCTCTTCCTGGCCATCGCCGCGCCCTGGCCCATCCTCTGCGGCCTCGCCAATCCCGACCAGGGCCACGCCGTCGGCAACCACCCCACCTTCGGCAACGTCCACGGCTTCTTCTACTTCTTCTTCGTCAACGAGCATTACCTGCGCTTCTTCAGCCTGCGCTATCCGCACGACTACAACAAGCTCCCCGGCGCTTTGTACTGGCTGCTGCACTTGGTCTGGCTCTTTCCCTGGAGCCTCTTTTTGCCCGCGGCCTTCGTCGCGGCCTGGAAGACCCGCCGCCATTGGCTGCAATATCTGCGCCACGACGCTGGTCAGGCGGTGGACTTCTTCCTGAACCCGACGGCCCGCGCCGATGTGGCCGGCGACATTGTCCAGCTCAAATTCCGCGCACGCTCCATCTGGCTGCTGAGCCTCTTCAGTGGCTGGACGTTGCTCTTCTTCTCCATCTCCAGCAATCAGGAGTACTACACCTTCCCGGTCTGGACCCCGTTTTTCATCCTCATCGCCGGCGTAGTAGCGGGCATCGAAGAAGATCGCGGCGCGGATTGGAATTACCTCTCTCATCCCGATAACAACCACTCGCTGCTCTCCACCAAGTGGCTCACCGGCGCGCAGGCCGTCTTCACCGTCATCGGCGTGCTGGCCGCTCTGGTTCTCGGCTGGGGGCTGTGGGAGTCGCGCCATCTGCCTTTTGTGGACGACGTCGGCACGCTGCTGGCCCATCGCGCCGTGGGCGATTACACGCTCTCCATGTCCCACCTCTTCGACCTGACCACCGCCGCCTTCGCCGCGCTGCGCCTGCCGGCGATTCTGGCCGCCTTGGCTCTGTTCATCGGCCCGGCCGTGGGCCTGGCGCTGCGCCTCAAGCGCAAGCAGATCGCCGCGACGATCAGCGTCGCCCTCACCGCCGCCGTCTTCCTTATCGCCGCGCACATCGCCTTTGCCCGCTTTGATCCTATGCTCGGCTCCAAGCGCCTCGCCGACACCATTATGGCCAAAGGCTCGCCCAACGACACCTTCATCATCTACGGCGACCAAAACACCGGTTCGTCGGTCATCTTTTATACCCACAAATTCCTCGGCGGCAGGCCGTCCTTGCTGGTCCTCCAGCGCTGCGGACAAAACGGCGAGGGTTCCACGCTGCTCTGGGGCTCCTGCTACCCTGACTCCCCCAACATCTTCCTCAGCGAAGATCAACTCTCCAAGCTGTGGGGCACGGGCGAGCGCAAGTGGCTCTTTGCCGAAGACGTAAACCGCCTCAAAGCCCAGCAGCTTCTCGCCGGACGCCTCTACTTCGTGCAAGACATCGCCGACAAGATGCTTTGGACGGATAGGCCGTTGCAGTAGACAGTTGTCAGTCGTTAGTTAACTGCGGGTACCCCACCCTTCCGCATTCTTTGCGGAAGGGTGGGAGCAACGAACCTCAACCAGGCGTCTCGATAAAAGTCTAGCTTTGTAACAGGGCACGAATTTATTCGTGCCGCAAATGAAACAAAATAATCCTGGGCTTTAGCCCCCGCGGGAAGTTTTCTTCATAATAGCCTGAATATCTGAGTCTTTTACTAAAAACTGCTAACTTAAAACTGAGAACTGGAGCAGCCATGAGCATCGATACCCTCATCGTCGGAGCCGGCTTTGCCGGCGCGGTTGTCGCCGAGCGGCTGGCCAGCGCGGGCCGCGAAGTGCTGCTCATTGACCGGCGCGATCACCTGGCCGGCAACGCCTACGACCACGCCGACACGCACGGCGTCCTCGTCCATCGCTACGGCCCGCATCTCTTTCACACCAACTCCGACGCGGTCTTCGAGTACCTCTCGCGCTTTACCGCCTGGCGTCCCTACGAGCATCGCGTCCTGGCCTCCGTCGATGGCCAGCTCTATCCGCTGCCCATCAACCAGGAAACAATCAACCGCCTCTACGGCCTGAACCTCGACGAGGCCGGCGTCGAACGCTTCCTGGCCGGCGTCCGCGAGCAGCGCAGCCCGGTGCTCACCAGCGAGGACGTAGTCCTGAACGCCGTGGGCCGCGAGCTATGCGACAAGTTCTTCCGCGGCTACACGCGCAAGCAGTGGGGCCTCGACTTGAGCGAACTCAGCTCCAGCGTCCTGGCGCGCATCCCCACCCGCACCAACCGAGACAGCCGCTACTTCACCGACAAGCATCAGGCCATGCCGGCCGAGGGCTACACGCCGCTCTTCGAGCGCCTGCTCACCCATCCCCGCATCCGCATCGAAACCGGCGTGGAATACGCCAGCGTGCGCGAGCGCCTGCGTCCCCGCCTCACCATCTTCACCGGCTGCATCGACGAGTATTTCGGCTTCCGCCTGGGCAAGCTGCCCTACCGCTCCATCCGCTTCGAGCACGAGCATCTGCCCGGCGTCGAACGCTTCCAGTCCGCGGCCACCGTCAACTTCCCCAACGAGCACGCCTACACCCGCATCACCGAGTTCAAGCAGCTCACCGGCCAGCCGCACTCCGGAACCTCGATTGTGAGAGAGTTTCCCACCGCCCAGGGCGATCCCTACTACCCGGTTCCCCGTCCCGCCAACCAGGAACTCTATCAGCGCTACCGCGAGTTGGCCGCCTCCGAGCCGAATGTCGTCTTTCTGGGCCGTCTGGCGCAGTATCGCTACTACAATATGGACCAGGTCGCCGCCGCCGCGCTCAAAACCGCCGCCGAGATCTCCGGGCGCTGACCGAGGAAGCCCTCATGCCCCAAGCCGCTCCGCAAATCCGCATCGTCCTGACCACGACAGCCAGCCCCGAAGAGGCCGCGCGCCTGGGCCGTACGCTGGTTGAGGAGCGGCTGGCCGCCTGCGCCACGCTGATTCCCGCCGTCCAATCGATCTACCGCTGGCAGGGGGCGGTCGAGTCCGCCGCCGAGACGCTTCTGCTGCTCAAAACCGGCTCCGAGCAACTGGCCGCCCTGGAGGCACGGCTGCACGAACTGCACAGCTACCAAACTCCCGAATTTCTGGTGCTCCCGGTCTCGTCCGCCAGCCTGCCTTACCTCGAATGGCTGCAAGCCGGCCTGCGGCTGACCTGATAGAAATAACCTGTAGCGCCGGTCTCCAGACCGGCTGTCGTAAGGCGTCCTCGCCCGCGCCTGTTTCATCTCTCGCGGATCGGCAATGCCGGTGGGGATACAATTCGCAGCGAAGAGATCCGCCCGTCTGATATTCTGACGATGGTCTATCCTGATGCGCTGGTTGCTTTTGGTTCTTCTCATTTCGCTGGTTGGGCTGCTCTTTGCGGCGTTGGGTTTGGCGCGCCACGTCTGGCGGCAGCGCGTCCGGCGCGGCCAGAAGCCCTCGCCAGACGCTGCCACAGCATCGGACAAAACTGAGTAAACCAACGTAGAAACATAGCTTTAGGGCTATTATCATGCTCCTAAACCTTCACTTTTTTGGCTGCCTACTGTTCACTGTCAACTGTTCTCTGACCACTGACCACTGACCACTGATCACTGACCACTGTTTGAAAGGACCACTTTCCCCATGAATCAAACAAATTCCGCCGCTCCCACTCCTGCCGAGACCATCGAAATCTCCATCGCCCACAGTCCCGACTCTGACGATGCCTTCATGTTTTATGGCCTGGCGACCAACAAAGTCCGTGTCCCCGGCTACAAGTTCACCCACACCCTCTGCGACATCGAGACGCTGAATCGCCGTGCGCAAGAAGAGGCCTTCTTCGACATCACCGCCATCAGCTTCCACGCCTATCCCTATCTGCAACAGAACTATACCTTGATGGGCTGCGGCGGCAGCGTGGGCGAGGGCTACGGCCCCATGATCGTTTCCAAAAGCCCGCTGACTCCGGAAGATCTGGGCCGCATCCGCATCGCCGTCCCCGGCGAGATGACCACCGCCTTCCTGGCGCTGAAGATCTTCAATCCGGAGCTGAAGACTGAGGTTGTGCCCTTCGACAAGATCATCCCGGCAATCGTCGCCGGTGAGTTCGAGGCCGGCCTGATCATCCACGAAGGCCAGCTCACTTACGGCACCAGCGGCCTGCACAAGGTTCTGGACTTGGGCGTCTGGTGGCGCGAGACCACCGGCCTGATCCTGCCCCTGGGCGGCAACGCCATCCGCCGCTCGCTGGGCGCGGAGGCGCACAAGATCCTCTCCAAGGCGCTGCGCGACAGCATCCAGCACGCCCTCGATCACCGCGAGCAGGCCCTGGAGTACGCCATGCAGTTCGCCCGCGACCTGGACACCCGCCTGGCCAGCCGCTTCGTCAGCATGTACGTCAACG
>CAYVGW010000212.1:0-6340 GCA_964450895.1 uncultured Occallatibacter sp.
CTGGGAGTACGGTGATCGGCATGGATCAAGCCGCCAAGACTGTGCATGTGGATGCGGGCATCATTGTCCCGGTCGAAGCGTTTGGTGCCGAAGTATTTGTTCCTCTTCGTACGGAAAAGATGCGTCTCGGGCATCTCCACTCCGGCCGCCTTTGCCATCAGGCTATAGGCGTATTCGATAGCTCCGGCGTCCCGCGCGTCCTGAGAAGACGGAAATTTGATCATCCAGTGCGCGAAGCCCGGTTGCAACTCCTGCTGGCCGTGAATGATCCTTTTCTTGTCGGCGCTCACCTGCGCCACGATCTTGGGCCGTGCACCTGAAGAAGAGCCATTGAGCCGCAGCAAATCTTCGAAGACTTCTTCATTCTCTCCGGCAAGAACGACGGCTGATTCCTCGGCGAGTTTGTCGAGCGCCAGCGAAGCATCATCGGCGCTTTGCTGCCCCAGTTCCGGCTCATAGCTGAGAGCGCCCATGCCGTGCCTGCCCACATAGGCCAGCCGGTCGAGTGGATTCAGCTGGCCGCGATGCACACCGTATTTTTCCACCGTGCGGTCGAGCAGTAGGCGGCCCCATCCGTCCGGCAGACTGTCATTGAATACGCCATGCAGGCCGTCGAAGATCGTGGTGTCCGCAATATACACGCCATGCCTGAGAGGAAGTTTGATCGGCGAAATCTCGATGCCCGATGCGATGAACGAGGCGTCATACTCGAAAAGGATCTGCCTGTCCTTGGACGCGAGGCGACCAACCCTGCGGCGTTCCATGTTGCCACTCGGGCCGTGTGCGTCCAAATAAACGGTCAGCAACTCTGTCGGACTATATGCCATGGCTGTGTCCTTTTCTGCCCGTCGCTCTCTTCCGCCGCGCCGGCGTGGCCAGCAGGGCGTCGAGCGATTGAGTGGCTGAGATGGGCGGGCTTTCTGCGGCCAGCTTGTCGAAATCGTCAAGGCAATTGAGCACCAAGGCCAGATTCAGAAGTGAGTCCAGCGCGATCAATCCTTCGCGCTCAAATCGCTTCAGCGAACTGAAGGTCACGCCCGAGCGCGCCGCCAACTCATTCTGCGTCAGGTTCATGGCCAGACGCCGGGCCTTGAACCGCCCGACTATTCCAGCCTGTACCTCTTGCACGGTCTTGAGATATACAGCCAAATTGTTACCTCTTTGTATTCATTATACCGCGTAAAGGGCAATATGTTAACTATATAAATCAAGAAGAGATGCCCCGTCTACTTGTCGCCGAGGAATGCTCTGACGGCGCTCAGAATGGCTGGAGCTACCTCATCAAACTCATTCTCGCGCATCAGGCGCAGCGGCACTCTGTCGCCCAGTTCCGGGTTCACACCCGTCATCCAAGCCTGCACGACGGCGGGCGAATCGTGTTCGCTCAAGGTGCGCGCTACTTGGAAAGCAAACCGCAATCGGGTCTCAGCGTCGCCGTAGATCTCGCCGCCGACGATCCAGCGGTCAACAGCCCGCGCGTCCTTGACGCCGCCAATATACGCGGTCAGTTTCCGCCCAACGATCTCAACCAGCTTCTCGACCACCTTCGATGCGGGAAGCCGAAGCGCCTCCCGGTGGGCGAACAGGTCGGGCCTGGAAAGTTCTGGTGTGTCCATGGCGGACCTCCTGATTGAGCTTTCTCAGAATAGCGATGTGTGCCTTATCCTGTAGGGTCCACTACGCCGCTCTGGCCAATTCAATTCGCATCGTGGGTGCGAAATGTCGAACCGATGCAGAACCAGGGTATGGTCCCATCGGCGGCTGCGGCACCAACTCGGCCAGCGGCCAAATGGAGATGTTGCCACACAGGGCGCAACATCCCCCGCTGGAGTTCGAGACCGAGGCGCAACTCTCGCAGTAGACGGCTTCCGTGACCGGAATACTGACGAGGCTGCGCCGTGAACGCAGAATGCTGATCTCTCCCATGATTTCCTCCCGGCACTCAACTGCTCGCTAGGCAACCTGTTGGTTGCCCAGGGATTCGAGGTCCTCAACCAGTTGCTTCAACGCGGCCAAGTTTGGCAACTCCGTGACCGAAGCGATCTTGAAGCGCTCCGCCACGCCGAAGAACTGCGCGTCGCCAGCCATCTCAGCCAGTTGGCGCAACCGCTCAAAGCCGCGCGCCGCAGCCAGCATCTTTTCGATGGTCTGCTTTTGCCGCTCCGCATTGGGGATGGTCCGCGCGGTGGCACTGTGCCCGGACCGGCGCAGAATCTCTGCATAGATCGACTCGCCCAGCGTGCTGCGGAAATTTTCGATCTCAGCTGTCAGCTTGTGATCGACAGGGCCTCGCACATCGACGGCTCGGCTATTGGTTGGCTGCACGGTCACACCCGGAGGTAGAGCCCACGCAGGCAATACCGGAATCGCAATCGGCTCGCCGCGCTGATTCAGATGCACCCAGCTCTCCTCGAAACGATAAAGATACCGTCCCAGTCCAAAGCAACTGCAAGCGCGCTTGAATGCCTGCGCATCGGCTGCTGTCACGGCGTTTTCCTTATCGGCCCACTCTTCTCCGGTTCCGGTATGGCTGCCCAATCGAGTGATGGTGACGGCGGTTGCAACCAGCACCTTGCTGGTGACAATCACTTTTCCTCTGTCCACGCGAGTCAGCGATGGCACAGTGGAGATGGTGTACTCGCGCGTCCACCCCGCCGGCGTGAAGAGTTCGTTGAGCCGGTCCGTATATGCGCGCGGATCGGCAAAAGGCAGGATGACGCCGCTCCGCCCATCCGCAGAGGTGCGCATTACCCGCCACTTAATCTGCGTTGGATCGAATGGCGTTTCGAGCTGTGCGAAGAGCTTTTCACGCTCGGCTTCGGTGAACTTTGTTGCAGCCATACCTCACCTCCTTAGGCTGGGAGCCTACGTTTTCATACCAAGTAATCGAGAATGCTTCAGCGGGCGCTCCCTATGATTCGGGCCATAGATTCTTGTGCCAGTGCCCGCTGCATATTCCGCGCTTGCTCTATATTTCCATTTTCCAAATTGGAAATATGGGGCTACAATGGGCATATGCAAGGACAAGACGTTGCGCTTCTCCTCAAACTCGCCATCCTGAATGAGCCGCAGGTGCCCTCGAAAAACCTGGCGGAGAGCCTATTCATCTCTCCTTCCGAGGTGTCGAAGGCTCTGAAGCGCTGTGCGGATTCAGGCTTGCTCTACCTGTCCAGTGGAGAGAAAAGGGTAAACCGATCTGCGCTCATGGAGTTTCTGGCGCATGGATTGAAGTACGTGTTTCCACCTGCAAAGGGCTCTCTCGTGCGCGGAGTCCCCACGGCCACCGCAGCGGAACCTCTCAAATCGCGCTTTCTGGATAATGGTGAGCCTCCCGCGGTTTGGCCGTATGCAGCGGGAAAGGTTCGAGGAATGTCGCTTGCCCCGCTCTACAAAGGGGCACCCAAAGCCGCTCTGCTCGATCCAAAGTTCTACAGCGTTCTCGCTCTCTGCGATGCTGTTCGTAGCGGAAGAACGCGGGAACGAAACCTCGCGGTTGAGCTTCTCAAAAAGGAGATCAATGCCTGATCCGAATCTGCCCTTGCTGGAAGATGCAGTCCGCAAGCTCGCGCCTTTTCTGGACGAGATTGTTTTCGTCGGTGGAGTGACGCTCGGGAAGTAATTTTGTGATTCCTGGATACTGGGCGACTTGCCGGGACCGATTCTTGGTCTGGGCCCTTGCCGGTGAGCATTAGAGCAGCGCATTTGAGCTGGCGCGAGGTTGACATTTGTGGTGCCGGAGAGAAGTTTCCGGATGCCATAAGCCAGCGAAAGTGGCGTAAAATAAGGCCGTACCCAAGATCAAAAAGAAGACGATGGTCAACGCTCTGCAAGGAGGGGGTCCGAATGCCAAAGCTCATCGAGCTTGTACGTAAATTTGACTCGGGTGTCATCGAATTACCGCTAATGCAGCGAGACTACCAGTGGCCGCCTAAAAAGGTGGTGGACCTCCTCGATTCGATATATAAGGGCTGGCCGATCGGAGTTTTTTACATCTGGAAAACCCCGAACATTCAAATTACCCGTTCGGCGGCGGTTCGCAGGGTTGGCTCGAAGATCGCCGAACCATTTGAGGGTTACCTCCTTGACGGACAGCAGCGGCTGACGAGTCTATCAAAGGCACTGGAAATGGAAGACGCCGATAATCTGGAAACACGGGCATTTTTTGACATCCGTAAGGAAATATTCGTCATGGGTACGCGCACAAAGACGATTCAAAAGCGGATCATGAATGATGACCCCACCTTAATCGCACTATCAAAGCTGATCCCGAAATACATAGCCTCTGAATCCGAGCACAAAAAACAAACCGAGAGGATGTTCAAGGATATCTTGGACAAACTGATCGAACAGCAAATCATTAAGAACACCACAGATGCTCACGCGGAATACCGCTCCAAGCTCGATTCCGTAGCCAGGATGCTTGATGCAGAGGCGCTTTGGGTGCTCTTCAAGACTGGCGATACCGACGAAGACTTGAACAACGCAATTTTACTGTTCAAACGGCTAAATAAGGGTGGCAAGACCCTCAGCCGGGGCGATGCCGAAGCTGCAACCCTCACCCATCGAGCTACGGCGTCAATTGTTCCCAAGATGCGCCAGATTGTGCAGGACGACCACCAGCGGAGGTTGGGACTGAACTTTGTCTTCGCCGAACGCGCCTTGATAACGGTCCACAAGGACAGTTCGAGGTTGTCGAAGCTGCCGTCAGGATGGGCGCTCGAAGGTGATATCAAAGAGAGTTGGAAGGTCACGGACCGCAGCCTAGGTCAGGTGGTTAAATTCCTTCGCGAGGAACTCGGCTGGACGACCCGCCGCTGGCTTCCATCAGCAAATGCACTAATACCCTTGGTGTATCTCCTAAGCCGTCGCCACAACGGCTTCGCTGACAAGGAACAGGCAGATGTACGGCGGTATCTATTCCTGACCGGGATCAGGGGACTGTTTCGGGGAACAGTTGAAACGACTATCGATTCCTATATCAAACCGGTAAAAACGGCGGCCAAGCCGACGCAATGCAGGGCCGCTTTACTGGTAAAGACGATTGCAAAATATCAGCAGCGTCGCATCAAAGCGGACGACATCCTAAATGCGCGCAACATGTACTCCCCGCTGATGCAGGTATATCTTGCATACCTTGTCTCAAAGGATGCCCGGACGTGGCTGGAGGAGACGCCGCTCCTTGAAGTCGCCAAACGAGACATAAGCGATCCATTAGCAGTGCACCACATTTTCCCACGCGAACTAATGCGGGATCACGCTGAACCTGAACGCATCAACTGTATGGCAAACTACGCGATTCTGTCTCAAGCCGATAATGCCCAAATCGGCAAGGAAGATCCGCAGGTCGTGTACGATGGTCTTTCGGGGAAAGCAAAGGACTACGCGGATGAACAACTGTTTTTCATCTTCACGGAAAAGCGGGAGTGGATCCAAGCGTATGATGCGTTTCTGCAAAAGCGTGCAGAAATATTGGCCGAACGGTTAAACAGCTTTATCAAACTCGGTTAACCGAGTACGAGAATCCCTAGCGCGAGCAAGAAGGAGCAATCGCGAAGCCGCGCCCGAAGCCTAGGCGGGTGGCCCTGCCTGATCCGAAATGATGTCGCTCCAATACCATCGGTGGGTGCCTCGTCCATGCTTCCCTTGGGCGGGACTCGGACCAATTTAGGATCGGTCCCCGTAAACGTTAGGTTCCTATCGGGACTGCCCGCGCGAGATGACGGACAGCCGGGTACTTTCTCCGGGCAGTTTCGATAGGATCGTTTGAAGTGAGCCGATGCGGTTTGCGGCGGACGCGGTGATCTACCTACATCTATGGGATTTCAATTGTACGCATATGATTTCATTGCACTTGCTTGGAAACAGCGTATTGCTCGGACGTGCCACAACGATGATGTTCAAGGCCAACCCAGTATAGCGACTAGACTGGACTCTGACCAGACGCCGCGACGTCCAATGGCCGCCCACGGCGCAGCGTCCGCCGCGCAGCGGCTTAGTTCAAACGCCGCAGGGTCCAGTATTTTTCAAACTTGGATTGCCTCAACACTATCCCAATTCAATAAGATACTTCCTCCTGCGTGATCTCCGACTCCACATTGAACTCAGGCTGTGCAAAGTCCTGCCCGCTAACAAAGTGATCTACATTGTCACGATTGCCTGCGGCAGGCGGCGGCGACAAGAGACTGATCTCGGTGACAACGATTTCGCTGCGATACCTGCGCTGGCCGGTCTCCCGATCATCCCAGGAGCGCGTCCGTAGAGTGCCTTCAATATAGAGCAGCGAGCCCTTGCGAACGTAGTCGCGTAGAATCTCGCCAGTGCGCTGGTAGCCGACCAGGTT
>CAYVGW010000213.1:0-6313 GCA_964450895.1 uncultured Occallatibacter sp.
GATTTGGGATTTGTACGTGCCAACCTGGAAGTTGTTGAAGAGAAACTGCGCGCGCGCGGGGCGGACCCGGCGGCGCTGCTGGGCGACTTTCGCGCTCTGGACGCTAGCCGCCGCGAGGCCATCACTTCATCCGAGCAACTGAAGGCTCGGCGCAATGAGTTGAGCCAGCAGGTGGGCGCGCTGAAGAAGGCTGGTCAGGATGCGACCGCCGTAATGGATGAGACGCGGGCGCTCAAAGACCAACTCGACGAGTTGGACCAGAGCGCGGCTAGCCTCGATGACCGCTTGCGTCAGTTGCTCGCCGGGATTCCTAACCTCACCCGCGATGAAGTGCCGGTGGGCAAATCCGAGGCAGACAATCCAACAGTGAAGACGTGGGGCGAGAAGCCTGCTTTTGATTTTGAGCCGAAGCCGCACTGGGAGTTGGGCGAGTCGCTGGGAATTCTGGACTTGGAGCGGGCGGCCAAGCTGAGCGGGGCGCGGTTTGCGGTCTACATGGGCGCGGGGGCGCGGCTGGAGCGGGCGCTGATCAGCTTCATGCTGGACATGCATACCAGCAAGCACGGCTACACGGAAGTTTTGCCGCCGTTCATGGTGAATAGCAAGAGCTTGTTTGGGACCGGGCAATTGCCCAAGTTTGCCGAGGATTTGTTCCGCTGCTCGGACGCTGATGTTGAGGCTGTTGGGCGCGGCGAGTTCAAAGACAGCGACCACTGGCTGATTCCCACGGCCGAGGTTCCGGTGACGAATTTGTATCGCGACGAGATTCTGGACGAGGCGCGGCTGCCGATCTCGCTGACGGCGTACACGCCCTGCTTCCGGGCCGAGGCGGGCGCGGCGGGCAAGGATACGCGCGGGATTATCCGCCAGCATCAGTTCCAGAAGGTCGAGATGGTGAAGTTCACGCGGCCCGAAGACTCCGACGCTGAGCACGAGAAGCTGACGCGGGACGCGGAGGAGATTCTGGAGGCGCTGGGGCTGCCTTACCGGCGGGTTCTGCTCTGCACCGGGGACACGGGCTTTTCTTCGGCCAAGACCTTTGATCTGGAGGTTTGGCTGCCGGGGCAGCAGCTTTACCGGGAGATTTCTTCCTGCTCGAACTTTGAGGGCTTCCAGGCGCGGCGGGCCAACATCCGGTACCGTGCGGCGGGCGGGAAGGGCAAGCCGGAGTTCGTACATACGATCAACGGCAGCGGGCTGGCCGTGGGGCGCACCTGGCTGGCGATTGTGGAGAATTACCAGCAGGCCGATGGGTCGGTGCTGATTCCCGAGGCGCTGCGGCCTTATATGGGTGGGCTGGAGCGGATTACGCGGGCTTGATTGAGGTTTTTCGAGGCGGGTTGGGTTCGTGGTTTCCCACCCATTCGCAAAGAGCGCGAATGGATGGGGCATCCAGCTTGGTCACCAGCGTGGACGAGGACGTCCACGCTACAGCCGACCAGGAGGTCGGCGCTACATTTGCTGTCCTTGCGCAAGTTAGCCCCCACTGCGCGGGGTTCGCAAGTTAGCAAGTTGGCGGATGGATTTCTGAGAGGTATTGAGGGCGACGATGAAGAAGCTGTTGAAGAGCTATTTCTACTGGACCTATCCGCGCGGCTGCTTCCACTACGACGTGATGGTGACGGTGATTCTGCTGTTCCTGTTTATCACGCCGCATCTGTGGAGTTATGGCGACAAGCCGTCGAGCGCCGCTGGTCCGCCGCATCCGATTCAGGTGATCGGCGATGGCGGACGCGGGCTGATTGTTACGGTTCAGGCTGCGGACGTGGATCTGGACCTGCAAACCACCGCCTCGACGCTGGTGATCAAGAAGGCTCTGCGCAAGGCGATTGAGCCGGTCACCGGCGACGCGGTTTCCATTAACCGCTGGGAGACGGTGCAGGACGCGCAGGGCGTTTGGTCGTGGAGAGTTTGGGCGCGGCGGTAGAGGTGGTTAGCTTTCAGCTATCAGCTATCAGCTTTCAGCTTTCAGCTATCAGCTATCAGCTTTCAGCTCTCAGCTATCAGCAGCCTGCGGTGAAGGTTGGTAACATGAGAACCATCCCTCAGGGGCTAAAGCCCACGTTTACTTTGAGCCACTTGCGGCACGACTAAAGTCGTGCCCTTTCAAAACAGAAGTTCGCCAAGGTTTTTTAAGCTGAAAGCTGAAAGCTGATAGCTGAAAGCCGAAAGCTGATAGCTGAAAGCTGATAGCTGAAAAAGGGATTCCATGCACATAAGAAGAAAGCTGTTTTTTACCGCGACGATGGCCGTGCTGCTGCTGGCGGCGCGCGTGGCCATGGCCGCTCCGGGGGATGAAAAGGACAAGGTTCTGCGCCGGCTGGACGCAGTGGCGGCCAGCTTCCACTCCACCTCGGCCGACTTCCAGTTCGATTCCGTGGAGACCGATCCGATTCCCGACAAGGATGTGCAGAAGGGCACGGTCTATTACGAGCGCAAGGGCAAATCCTTTCAGATGGCCCTGCATTTCCGCGAGGAAAACGGCAAGCCGGTTCCCAAGGTTTTGGTTTACTCCGACGGCAGCTTCAAACTCTATGAAAAGTTGCTCAACCAAGTGACCACGCTGAGTAAGCTGAGCCAGTATGAGAGCTGGATCATGCTGGGCTTTGGGGCCAGCGGCAAGGAGCTGGAAGAGAAATGGGAGATCCGTTACAAAGGCACGGAGAAGCTGGACGGGGTTACGACGGCGATTCTGGAGATGGTTCCCAAAGACGCCGGTATCCGCAAAAGTCTTCCCAAGGTGACGGTGTGGATGGATCTGGAGCGCGGAGTGAGTTTGAAGCAGGTCTTCGAACAAGGACCGAGCCAGTACCGGGTCTGCGTCTACTTCAACCTCAAGGTCAATGAAGCGCTGCCGAAGAATGCTTTCATCCTCGAAACCGACAAGCAGACGCAGTATGTGAACCGGTAGCTTCCGCAAAGAACCGGCGCGGACGAGGACGTCCGCGCGACAGCCTGTCTGGAGACCGGCGCTACACCGCAATACGCTACACCGCAAGGCGCTACACCGCGGATACGATAAGCTGGAAATAGGAGAAAACCGCAAACCATGGCCACTTCCCCCTACAAATACTCGACTCTTGCCGTTCATGCCGGACAGTATCCGGACCCGCAGACGGGCGCTGTGAATGTGCCCGTTTACCTTTCCTCGACCTTTGAACTGACCGGCATTGGCACGGACCGGGGCTGGGACTACTCGCGCGCGGGTAACCCGACGCGGGACCGGCTGGAAGAGGCGCTGGCGATCCTGGAAGGCGGACATAGCGCTCATGCCTTCACGACAGGGATGGCGGCAATCTCGGCGCTCACGGCGATGCTGCGCGCCGGCGACCACCTGATCTGCTCGAAGGACGTGTATGCCGGCACGGTGCGGTTGCTGGACCGGATCGTTTCGGGTTACGGGATTGAGATTGAGTACGTGGACACGAGCAACCTGGCAGCGGTGGAGGCGGCGATGCGGCCCACGACCAAGCTGGTTCACATCGAGACGCCGAGCAATCCGCTGATGGTGCTGACCGACATTGCGGCGGTGAGCGAGATTGCGCACGCCAAGGGCGCGGAGGTCAGCGTGGATAATACGTTTCTGTCGCCGGCGCTGCAAAGCCCGCTGGCGTTGGGCGCGGACATCGTGATGCACTCGACGACCAAGTACCTCAACGGCCACTCGGACGGGCTGGGCGGGGCGCTGATCGGCTCGACGCCGGAGCACAAGGAGCGCTTTTTGCTGGTGCAGAAGGCGGCCGGCGGGGTGATGTCGCCGTTTGAGTGCTTCCTGGTGCTGCGGGGGATCAAGACGCTGCCGCTGCGCATCCGGCAGCACGAGGAGAATGGCCGCGCGGTGGCGGAGTTCCTCTCCACGCATCCCAAGGTGAGCAAGCTGGCCTATCCGGGGTTGAAGAGCCATCCGCAGTACGAACTGGCCGTGAAGCAGCAGAAGGGCTTCGGTTCGATGATGAGCTTCGAGGTCGCGTCGCGCGAGGCTGCGGGGCGCTTCCTGAAGGCGATCAAGCTCTTCTTGAGCGCGGAGTCGCTGGGCGGGGTTGAGTCGCTGGCCTCGCATTCGGCGACGACGACGCACGGCTCGGTGAGCGAAGAGGTACGCGCGTCGATGGGGATTACGCAGGGGCGGGTGCGGCTGTCGATCGGCATCGAGGACAAGGACGACCTGATCGCCGACCTGGAGCAGGCGCTCGGGGCGGCGTAAGAAAGATTTCGCCGCAACGCTCGATCCGGAGTATTCTTAGGTCGTGGGCTCGATTCGATTTGATGGAGTTCGGTTTATTGCGTATCCAGAAGATCATGAGCCTCGCCACGTCCATGGATTTTATGCGGAAACCGAGGTCGTAATTGAACTCCGCAACGTGTTGCAAAACGAGGCTGTATGCGCAAATCGTTGGAATGCAGTACGCCCCAGCAACGCGAGCCGAAGCGATGTGAGACATATTTTGCAGATTGCGGCACTGCACTTCGACGAACTCGTAAGACTTTGGGAGGGCGCTCATGCCTGAGATAGCGAGGGTTGCAACGACGGACGAAGAGATCGATGCCGCGATCGAGAATGCGCGCAGATATGAGAAATTTGATCGCCGTGTTGTACGCGCTACCTATATAGGCAACACGGATAGCATCCTTTTGCTTCTGGAGAATGGCGTCAGCCACAACATTCCACGCAAGCTGCTTCAAGGGCTGTCCGATGCAAAATCCAGCGAACTCAATGACATTGAGTTATTGGGCCGCGGCACAGGCTTGTATTGGCCCGCATTGGATGTGGCGCATTTGGTCTCCGGATTGCTGGCCGGGGTCTACGGATCAGCGCGTTGGATGGAGCATTTGGAACTCGAATCCGAAGCACACCGGATGTCCGCGTGAGAGTCGCCGCTTCCATGGATTTTCAAAATCATGCAAACAAATGATTCGCCTTTGAGTCTGAACAATCGAACAATTAGACATTTGCTGGCTATCGACACCTGCGGGCCTACCGGCTCGGTGGCGCTGGGGCGCTGGGACGGTCGGGCTGTCGAGCTTCTCGGCCAGATCGAGCTGGAGGGGCGCAATTACTCCTCCACGCTGGTCGCGGCTGTGGGCGAGGTGCTGGCACAGGGCGGCGTCGCGTTGCGGGAGCTGGGCGCAATCGTGGCGGTCAACGGTCCGGGCAGCTTTACCGGCGTACGTGTGGGCCTGGCCGCCGTGAAGGGATTCGCGGAGGCGGCGCGGCTTCCGGTGGTTGCGGTTTCGCGCCTGGAAGTGCTGGCCGCGATGGCTGATTGCCAGACGGCGGTCCTCGACGCGCATCGCCATGAGGTTTATCTGCGACTGGCTTCGGCGGGTGAACCGGTCCGAGAACTGCTGGCTGGAGCGCATGAGCTGGCGGAACTTGTTGGCGGGCCGTCGCGGGTTGCACTTTGCGACGAAGCTGCCGCGCTGCTGCTGGCATCGGCTTGCCCGGAGGCAGAACAGGTGAGAACGGAAGCGCCGGCTGCCGCTGACGCGCTTCAGTTGTGCGCGCCGCGCGTGGCGGCTGGAGAGTTCGCCGACCTGGCGCTGCTGGACGGCCACTACCTGCGCCGCTCGGATGCGGAGATCTTCGGCGATCCAGCCGGGGCCGGGCACCGATGACTTCCCTGCCCCAAGCCGCCCGGATTCGCCGCATGACCCCGGCAGACCTTGACCGGGTGATGGAGATTGCCGCCAGCCTGCCCGAGGCGCCGCAGTGGCCGCGCTCCGCCTATGTGGATGCGCTAGATGAAGCAGCAATTCCGCAGCGGATTGCGCTGGTGATTGAGAATCCCGCAGGGGCTAAAGCCCAACGTTTATTATCAGCCATTTGCGGCCCGACTAAAGTCGTGCCCTTGTTACAAAACCTGCCTAAAATGAGTTTTTTCGCAGCCTGTAAAGCTCAGGCTTTTAATGAACCATCTTCGGCACGACTGAAGTCGTGCCCTGACGCTTCTGGGCATTTATCAAGTTTTTCCGCGTCCGATGCCGAGAATGGAGGCGTTAAAGTTGGTGGATTGGCTGAGAATGAAGGCGTTGCAATTGCGGGCTTTGCGGTGGCCAGCCTGCTGCCGCCGGAGGCTGAGCTGGAGCTGATTGCGGTCGATCCGGCGGCGCAGCGGCGCGGTCTGGCTTGCCGGCTCTTTGCCGCGCTGGCCGCGGAACTCAGCGCGGCGCAGGCGAAAGAGATGATTCTGGAGGTGCGCGCCTCCAATCTGGCGGCGCTTGCGCTTTACCGGAAATTGGGCTTCGTTGAAAGCGGACGCCGGAAGGACTATTATCAGATTCCAGTTGAAGACGCGCTGCTGATGCGCCTGGG
>CAYVGW010000214.1:0-6302 GCA_964450895.1 uncultured Occallatibacter sp.
GGACGTCCTCGTCCGCGCTCGGCCGGAGGCGGGTGGCTCCCTCTAAAAAGTTGGGTGGCCCATCCTTCCCGCGTCTTTTGTGGGGAGGGTGGGGAACCACGAATCTCAACCTGCAAGCTTTTCTGATCCCTGATCTGGTTAGTGAGCATGAGCCGTTTCGTCCTGCTGCCCATCCTTGCTGTTTTGCCCAAAGGTGTTGAGCAGGTCGGCCAGTTTGTCCACCAGATCTTTCAGCTCGCCCAGGCGCGCTAAGCCTTCCTCATTGCGTCCCTGCGTGTGGAATTTCACAATGCCGGCAGCCAGTGCATGAATTCGCCAGTGCAGCGCGACGATCGGTTGAAATGCGGGCAGAGAACTGCGTCCGGCGGGGCCTTCGCCATAAAGCCATGCGCCAAACTGGCACTGGTAGCGGCTGAGACGCGGCTCCTGAATGCTTTCGCCCTTGAGATAGGCTTCAATCGCCGCCGCCCAGGCGCGATGTTCCACGCCGGCATGAAGCAGGGGCCGCTCGTCCACGGCAACCGTCAAGGCCTCCGTCCAGCGTGGATCGGGCCGCCAGGATGCTGCCCAGGCAGGAAATTCAGCAGCTGGCATCGGCTGGGCTATGCCGTAACCCTGCGCTAGTTCGCAGCCCAGCCGCAGCAGCATCAGTCCTTGTTCGACCGTCTCCACACCTTCCGCAACCGCGTGCCGCTGAAAGACGGCGATCAGCCCCAGAATGCCCTCCAGAATCGCCAAATCGTTCGGATTTTCAAGAATATCACGCACAAAGATCGGATCGATCTTGAGAGCATCGACCGGCAATCCCTTCAGTTCGGCCAGAGACAGGTGACCGGTTCCAAAATTATCCAACGCAAACGAGAGACCGGTCTCGCGGCACTTTGTCAGCAAACGCGCAAATTCGGCCGCATCCTCCAGCGGATTGGTCTCCAGAATGTCCAATCCCAGGCTGGAGGGCAGGACACGCGGATGTTCAGCCAGCATCTTGGCCAAACGATCCGCAAAACCCGGCTGCTGCAACTGCCGCGCTCCCACATTCACGCTGACCGAAATTTGGAACCCTGCATCCAGCCACTCTTCCATCTGCGTCAGTGCTGCGCCAATCACCCACTCGCCTAATTCAACGGCCAAAGGATGTTCTTCTATGACCGGAAAGAACTCCTCCGGCAACAGAAGGCCGCGTTGTGGATGCTGCCAGCGGATCAGTGCTTCCGCGCCTTCCACCTTGCCTGTGTACATATTCACCTTGGGCTGGAAATACAAGACAAATTCGCCGGACGCTAGAGCCTGGCGAATGCGTTCAGGAGCTTCTGGATGCTCTCCCGGTCTCGTATCCTTCTTGAAATCATAGAAATGACAACGGTTTTTTCCCGCCACCCTGGCCTTATGCATCGCCACGCTGGCCTGCCGGAGCAGTTGATCCGCATCCGCATCGCCTTCCTGCGGATAGAAGGTGACGCCGACGCTGGCCGAGAGCTGAAACGTGTTCTCCTGGCTTCGCACCGGTTCTGAGGCAGCTTCCAAAAGGCGGTTGAGCGTCGGCTGACTGGCCTGCTCATCCTCCAAAGCAGGAAGGATGGCTGCAAATTTATCTCCCTCGAAACAGGCCAGGGTGTCGCCTTTGCTCATGGTCCGCTTCATCGCCCGGGCCATCGCAGCCAGCACCTGATCTCCGGCCAGACGGCCATGATGGTCGCGGATGGCTTCCAACCCTTCTAACCGCAGACGCACCACCGCCAGCAGTTTGCCCCACCGCTTGGACTGGGCAATGGCTTTTTTCAACCGCTCTTCGAGCAAAGCGCGGCTGGAAAGCCCAGTCAGCTCATCCGAGTGAGCAATCTGTCGCTGACGCCGAGCGTATTCCCTTTCTTGCGCGGACTCGGAGGGACTCTTCATCGTTCACGCTTCTGCCTTCCAGAACGCTACAACAGGATTATCGGCAGATTCGCAATTCGGAAGAGGCGCTGGTTAAACGAAAGAATTGAATAGTGATGGATCTGCTTGCAGAATTGAATCGCGGATGGGATTATTTGGCCCCGGAGGGGCCATCGATATTAGCCCAGGATGAAGCGAAGCGGAATCCTGGGAATGGCCGTTAGAAATACCAAAGCCCCGGTGGAGCGTTCGAATCTTTCTACCGGTTTCTAGATAATTTTGCAAGAGTATGCGGTTCGCTCTGCTTCCATGGCTTCAGTCAGCGGACCGCGAAAGAGCTTCCAATACTCCAGAAAGCCCTTCAGCCGCACCACCTGAAAATAGTCACCGGCAACGAGATAGAAGATCAGGGCTGCGGTCCAGACCACGTGCAACGCCTCCGGGCCAAGCAAGTCGCTGAAAGGCAGCGGCGCGGCGGAGAGCACCATGGCCAGCACAATCAGCGCCAGGTTGACGATGCCCATTACCATATTGATCTCCACCAGCTTGGCGGTCATGGGCCTTCCCAGGCGGAGGGTTTGGCCAAGGGCGGAAAACGCGGAGCGCTTTTCCAGCAGCATCAGCAGCGGCGCCACCAAGAGCGCCCAACTGGTGAGTGCCCAGGCGGTAAAAAAGCCGAGCGAAAGAAAGATCGTCCAAACGGAAAGGCCGATCAACTCCGGCTCTGCGTTAGGGGTGATGTGCGTGGTGGCTACCCATTGCAGGACGCGGAGCCAAGCCCAGCAGGCGAGGGTAAAACCGCCCAGCCACGCAGCTTGCAGGAGCATCACCGAGATCGGACGGATGCGCAGCGTTGGCTCCATGCGCTTCAGAAGCAAACTGCGCCCCAGAGCGGAGACGATCACCCAGGCCAGAGCGGCTGCAGGCAAAAGCCAGCGCAAAACAACAGCTAGATGAGGTTGATAGAGCGCCCAGGCGTTGCTCAGTTGCCCCGCCGCCAGCCAGGGATTCTGCGGATCGAGAGTGGCGAGGCCCGCAGCCTCCAGCGGCAGAACGATGAGAATCTTGATCGCTTCGAGCAGGGCTACGCTCACGAAGGGCAGGCCGAAGCTCCAGCGCCAGCCAACCTCAACGGCGATCAGCGCTGGCCGCGCGAAGACCCAGCCCATCTGGCCAACCAGCGTTTGGGTTCCGCGCAATGAAACAGCCATTCTAGCCTCACGAACTGTGCGGGTTGAGCTTCGTGGAATCCCACCCTATTGATCCGGCCCTGAAGAATTGCAACACTTCAAGACTGTCATCCTGAGCGAACGGGGCCCCAAACGTACTTCAGTTTGGGGGTGGTGAGTCGAAGGATCTGGGGTTGTCACTACTGATTCGGTTGAAATACTAAAGGGCCGGATCAGTAGGCACAAAAAAAAGACGTGCCGAGGGTGAGAAACCCAAGTCTGACTATTTCACCACCAGATTCACCAACTTGCCGGGAACCACGATGACCTTGGCGACGGTTTTGCCCGCCGTGCGCGCTTGCACCTTCTCGCCGGCCAGCGCAACGGCTTCAATGGTTTTGGCGCTGGCGTCGGCGGCCACGGTAACCACCTCAACCAGCTTGCCGTTGATCTGCACGGGAATCTGCAACTCGTCTTCCTTGGCCAGTTCAGGATCGCTGGTGGGCCAAGGAGCGCGCAGCACAGAGCCTTCCTCGCCCAGCGTCTCCCAGAGTTCAGCGGCTATAAATGGCGCAAATGGAGCCAATAGAAGGACCAGCGAGCGCAATACTTCGCGCATCGCTGGCGCCGGAACCTCGCCCGCCGCCAGTTGCGCGTCGGCGGCCTGAATTTCGTTGACCAGTTCCATGATCGCTGCTACGCAGGTGTTGAAATGCCAGCGGCCCTCAAAGTCCAACGTAATCTTGGCGATGGTCTGATGCAGCTTGCGGAGCAGCTTGAGCGACAGGCCAGTAGGCGCATCTGCCTTCTGGTCACCCGCCGCGCGCGCCAACGGCGCGTACTTCATCGTCAGCCGCCAGACGCGGCCCAGGAAGCGGCTCACCCCGGCGACGCCGTCCTCCTGCCAGTCCAAATCCCGGTCCGGCGGAGCAGCGAAGAGCGCGTACATGCGCGTTGCGTCCGCGCCGTATTTGCCGATCATCTCGTCGGGCGAGACCACGTTGCCCTTGGACTTGGACATCTTCGCCCCGTCTTTTATGACCATGCCTTGCGTAAACAGCCGCCGGGCGGGTTCGTCGTTCACGATCAGCCCCAGATCGCGCATTACCTTGGTCCAGAAGCGCGAGTAGATCAGATGCAGAATCGCGTGCTCCACCCCGCCGATGTACTGATCGATGGGGAACCAGTACTGCGCCGTCGCCGGATCGAAGGGCGCGTTGGCGCTCTTCGCGTCCGTGTAACGATAGAAGTACCAGCTCGAATCGACAAAAGTGTCCATCGTGTCGGTCTCGCGCTTGGCCGCGCCGCCGCACTTGGGACAAGTCACATTCAGGAACTCCGGCACGCGGCTGAGCGGCGAGCCGCCCTGCTGCGTGATTTCAATCTGCGCCGGTAGCACCACCGGCAACTGCTCGTACGGCACCGGAACCAGGCCGCACTGCTCGCAGTGAAGAATCGGAATCGGCGTACCCCAGAAGCGCTGCCGGCTCACGCCCCAATCCTTCAGGCGGAAGGTGACCTGCGCCTCTCCGAATGCACCGCGAACGGCGGTCTCTTGCAGCTTCTTCTCCGCATCGGCGCAACTCAGCCCGTCGTACTCGCCGGAATTCACCAATACGCCTTCTTCAGAGCAGAACGGCAACTCCTGCGGGACGGAAGGATCAGCAGGATTGATAACCTGCACAATCGGAAGCCCGTACTTCGTTGCAAACTCGAAGTCGCGCTCATCGTGGGCCGGAACGCTCATAATCGCTCCAGTGCCGTAGTCGGCCAGAATGTAGTTGGCCACCCAGATCGGCACGGGCGCAGCGTTGTATGGATTGATAGCAAAGCGGCCGGTGGGCACGCCATGCTTTTCGATCGCTCCCAGATCGCCTGCCTCGCGCGCCTTCTTCTGCTGATCGAGCAACTCATCCACCTGCGCCTTCAGCGCTGGATCAACGGCCGTAAACTTCCCCACCAGTTCGTGCTGCGGCGCAAGTTGCACGCTGGTTGCGCCGAAGATCGTGTCCACACGCGTGGTAAAGACGCGAATCTTCACTTTAGCCTTGTCATCCTGAGCGGAGCAGGCCGCGTTCTTTGCGCCAAGCGCAGTCGAAGGACCTGCGTCTGATCCCTGATCCCTGACCCCTGATCCCTGCTCTTCGAGAAAGAAATCAACCTCCGTCCCCTCGCTGCGCCCGATCCAGTTGCGCTGCATGGTGCGGACCTTCTCCGGCCAGCCGTCGAGCTTGTCCAGGCCGTCGAGCAGCTCCTGCGCATACGCGGTGATGCGGAAGAACCACTGCACCAGGTCGCGCTGCTCCACCGGCGTCGTCTCATGCCGCCAACAGCAACCATCGACCACCTGCTCGTTGGCCAGCACGGTGGCGCACTCCGGACACCAATTCACCTTGCTTTTCTTGCGATAAACCAGGTTTTTCTCGTACATCCGCAGAAAAAACCACTGATTCCAGCGGTAGTACTCCGGCAAACACGTCGCCACCTCGGTCGCCCAGTCGTAGCCCAGCCCAAGCCGCTCCATCTGCCGCTTCATGGCGGCAATGTTGCTCAGCGTCCACTCGCGCGGCGGCGTATTGTGCTTGAGCGCGGCGTTTTCCGCCGGCAGCCCGAAGGCGTCCCAGCCCATCGGATGCAGCACGTTGTAGCCCCGCATCCACTGGTGGCGTGCCAGAGCGTCGCCAATCGAGTAGTTGCGCACGTGCCCCATGTGCAACTGGCCGCTGGGATACGGGAGCATCTCCAGCACGTAGTACTTGGGCTTGCCGCAGTCTGCCGCTTCCGCCGCATACATTTTGGGGTCAGAGGCCCAGCGGGCCTGCCACTTGGGTTCAATCGCCGCCGGGTCGTAACGCACTTCGTTTTCGTCTGCCATAGCCTCTATAGTGTAAATGGGAGGCGGCTTCCGTGTGAGCGTTATCTACTTGCACAGGGAACCATCTCAGTGGGTACGATCTCGTAGTTTGCGGGTGGTTGAAAAATTGCGGGGTCTGGTTCATTCCGATCCAGTTTCACCAATTCACGAATCTCCTTGCCGTTCTGAGGGTCATCCAGAATCTCGCGCACATTCAGACTCGGAATATCAACGGCTGTCCAGCGCTCCTCGACGTGAACCAAGGGCTTGTCATTGCCAAATTGGCCTGCCGGAATCGTGTGGGAATACCGCGTTCCGCGCACTTGGATTCCCTGAATCGTTGTGATACCCAAGTCCTCTTTCCCCGGTGTGGGATGAGTTGAAACCTGCTGAGAAACAGTCTG
>CAYVGW010000215.1:0-6285 GCA_964450895.1 uncultured Occallatibacter sp.
AGACCAGCGCGGGAACGGCGATCTGCGCCGAGCCGTCCAGGATGGATTGCTCCAGTTCCTTGCCGGCTTCCAGATTGCGGTTGATGTTTTCGATGGCCACGGTGGCGTCGTCCACCAGAATGCCGACGGCCAGCGCAAAGCCGCCCAGGGTCATGATGTTGATGGTCTGGTGGAGCATGGCGAGCACGCTGAGCGAGCAGAGAATTGAAAGGGGAATGGAAACCGCGATGATGATCGTGGAGCGCCAACTGCCCAGAAAGACCAGAATCATGATGGCGGTGAGGCAGGCGGCGATGATCGCCTCGCGCACCACCCCATCGATGGCGCCCTTCACAAAAATCGATTGATCGGAGAGAAAGCTGATGCGCAGTTCTTTGGGCAGCAGGCCGATGTGCATGATGCTGCCGATCTTGGCGCGGACGCCCTCGATGATCTCCAGCGTGGAGGCCGAGCCGGTCTTCATCACGGCCATCAGGATGGCCCTGCCGCCATTCACGCGCACAATGTTGGTCTGCGGCGGATTGCCGTCGCGCACGTGCGCCACGTCGCCGATGGTGATCATGGCGCCGCCGATGGATTTGATCGGCAGATTGTTCAAATCGCCGACCAGCGGCGGAGCGGAATTGGTCTCGACCGCGTACTCGAAGCGGTCGATCTTCATGGTGCCGGAGGGCGCAATCAGGTTCTGCGCGGAGATGGCGTTGACCACATCGACCGGCGAAAGCCCCTTGGCCTGGAGGGCGTGCAGATCCAGGTCCACCTGAATCTGGCGCACCTTGCCGCCGTAGGGATACGGCGTTTGCGCGCCTTCGATCGTCGCCAGTTGGGTGCGGATGTTGTTGGTCGCCTGGTCGTTCAGCTGCTGCTCGTTCATCCCCTCGCCGGAGACGCCCAGCATCAGGATCGGCACGCTCGAGGCGTTGTACTGAATGATGAACGGCGGCAATGATCCCGGCGGCAGGCTGCGCAACTGCACCTGGCAGATGGCCGTCACCTGCGCCACCGCCGCGCCGATATTCACATTCGGCTGGAAGAAGATTTTAATCAGGCCAATGCCGTTCAACGACTGCGACTCGATGTGCTCGATGTCGTTGACTGTGGTGGTCATGCCGCGCTCGCTGTTGGTCACGATGCGGTTGGCCATCTCCTGCGCCGACATCCCGTTGAAGTTCCAGACCACGGTGACCACGGGAATATCGATATTGGGAAAAATATCCGTGGGCATCGTCTCGATGCTGAAGAGGCCGAGAATCAGAATCAACAGCGCAAGGACGACGAATGTATAAGGCCGCCGCAGCGCCAGCCGGACAATCCACATAGGGCTATTACTCGCTCCCGAGCCGTTGCCTGAACGGACTCCTGATCAAAATCCTTCTCAATTCATAATCCTAGACTATGCCCCTCAAAACGGCTCGTGCAGTGAAATAGGGTACCCGCGCAGGCTATTGAAAAGATAAAAATCCAAATTGACATCATGTCTCATTTGCTATACATTGTATCTATGAGCGCAACGATACCCAATGCAACTGCGATGATTCATGTCCGTGTGGATCAGAATCTCAAAATCAAGGCGGCTGCGGCGTTGGACGCCATGGGGCTGAGCTTTTCCGACGCCGTGCGCATGTTGATGACGCGCATTGCCGCCGAGCAAGCGCTTCCTTTTGATGTGCGGGTTCCGAATGCTGTAACCAGAGCGGCCATGGAAGAGGTCCGGCGCGGTGGTTTGCCTTCGGCTTCCAGCGTTGCGGAGTTAATGGATCAATTGAATGCGGAAGATTGAGTGGTCGCGCCAGTCAGGGAAATCGCATTTGAAATCAATTGGAAGGAGCAGGGGCATTTATGCCCCTGAATTTACGCCTGAAACCACAGGGCTTTAGCCCCGGGCCTAAAGGCCAGACTGCCCAAGCCTCGCTTCAGGGGCATAAATGCCCCTGCTCCCTCCGATAAGCCGCCTGCATGAGTATCGCGACAAAGATGAGCGTTAGGCGAAGTTCAAATGCAATTGCCCTGTCACACCAGTTCAAGCTGCTTGACATTGGCGTGAAAAGGCGCAAAGTATGAAGTCGAAGGATTGAGGTCAGGAACGAAGACGCTACCCTGGCACAAACATCCTTCGGATTTTGATAGGGTCACGCTTCGCGTGGCCCTATCGTCTTTTGTGCTTCTACATCATAAGATTCAGATGCATCAGCCCCGCACTATTGTTTAGACCGCATGTTTGGTAATAAATCATGACCAGGTGCGGGCGAGGACGCCCGCACGACAGCCGGTCTGGAGACCGGCGCTACGTATTACTGTTGACCAAATCATGCGGTCACGGCGCTAGAGCGCGAAGATCGCCGCGGCCAGCACGCAGGCGCCCACCGCCAGGCTCACCCGGTCGCGCAGCGCGAAGAGCACCGGATCGTCGTCCATCTCGCCGCGCGAGCCGAGCAGCCAGACGCGATAGAGCCAATAGAGCATCAGCGGCACAATCAGCCACAGCCGCCCGGCGTGATGATAGAGCGCCGTCACGTCGGGCCGGGAGATATAGAGCGCAAAGACCACCACCGCGGCCGTGGCGCTGGCCGTTCCAAAGCTGCGCACCTGCTCCAGATCGGCCGCCAGGTAGCCCCGGCCATGAATCGCGGCCACGCCGCGCTCGCGCAGGTTTTCAAGCTCACTGAAGCGCTTGACCATGGCTAGCGAGAGAAAGAGAAAGATGGAAAAGCCCACCAGCCAATGGGAGATTTCGGTTCCGCTGGCCGCGCCTCCGGCCATCAGCCGCAGCGTGTACAGCCCGGAAAGCATCATCACGTCAACCAGCGCCACCCGCTTGAGATACAGCGAGTAAGCCATGGTGAAGACGATGTAAATCGCCAGCCAGAGCGCAAATCTGCCCGGCAGCCCGGGGAGAATCGCCAGCGAGGCCGCCATGAGCGCCAGCGCCAGAGCAACCCCGCCTTGAACCGACAGATCCCCCGCCGCAAAAGGCCGGAAGCGCTTGGCCGGATGACGGCGGTCGCTCTCCAGGTCCAGCAGATCGTTCACCAGGTAATTGGCCGAGGCCATCAGGCTGAAGCAGAAGAAGGCAGCAATCACAGCCAGGATGCCCGCCGGGCGCAGCTTGTGCGAGAGCACCAGCGGCAGCATCACCAGCAGATTCTTGGCCCACTGATGAATGCGAATCGCCTTGAAGAGCGTGCGCGGCAGCGACGGCTGGTCCAGAAATGCGCGGGTCACCGGGATGCACCGCGCCCGCAGGCCCGCCCGCAGGCCAAGGGTCGGATTGGCCGTCATGGCCTCGCGCGCGGCGGCCAGCAGCGGCAGATCGGCGCGGGAGTTGCCGATGTAATCGAACTGCCCGAAGCGCTCCTTCAGCCGGGCCAGCTTTTTTCCGCTGGTCAGGTTGGTCGCGCCGTCCGAGGCCAGCACGCCGTCAAAGATACCCAGATGCGCGGCCACCCGCTCGGCCAGCGAGCCATCGGCTCCGGTGGCCAAGTAAATCTTCCGCCCCGCGCGGCGTTCGCCTTGCAGATAGTGGAGAAGCTCGGCGTTGTAGGGCAAGCGGGCGGCGTCCAGCGGCGCATGGCGCGCCACTTCAGCCTTCAGATGCGCGCGCCCCCGGCTGAGCCAGACAGGCAGCTTCCAGACGAGCAGCGGATGCCGCCGCACAAAGACGCAAGCCGCATCAAAAAGCGAGTCGGATTTGATCAGCGTGCCGTCCAGGTCCACGCACAGCGGGCGTGTTGCTTCGGCGGCGGCTAGGGAATGATCGAGCAAGCGAGCCTCAAAAAACAGGGATCAGGGATCAGGGATCCGATGAAAACGTAACCGGAGCCTCCAGTATACCGTCCAACATAAGTCGGCTCGCAATGGAATAGCGAGAGGATGGCACGGGCAATCGCATTTGGATTTGGAATCTAGAGAATGATCGGTTTTGAAAGGGCACGGCTTCAGCCGTGCCGATTGCGAGGGGAAAAATGCACCGGCTTTAGCCCCTGAGGGAAGGTTTTAGCTTCACAAACCATCCCTCAGGGGCTAAAGCCCAGAATTTTCTGCCTACTTTGCGGCACGGCTAAAGCCGTGCCCTTTCAAAGCGACAAATTTCAATCCAAATGCGATTGCCCTGGAGAGGATGGTTTGTCCGGGAGGTAGAGCCGGTCTCCAGACCGGCTGTAGCGCGAACGTTCCCGTCCGCGCCCGTCAAGGATCAACGACCAAAACACAGAGTCTCAGGATGGATGCACTTTCTTGCTCGATTGATAAGCGCCCGCTTCGCTTACAATGGTTTCGGCTTCCAATCTCATGGGGGAGTGTTTCCAGGGCGAGTTGGTTGCGCCCCCAGGAGCGCCGGTTGACGTAACGAAACCTTTCAGAAAACTCAACCGTCCGTAAAATACAGGCGCGGGCGCTTGGCCTTTTCAGAGAATTGACCCATGAATCGCCCTTTTGGGGGCATTCACTCAAGAGAAACATGCGTGGACCGGGAGGTCCACGCCACAGCCGGCCAGGAGGCCGGCGCTACAGTTTCATACGCGGCGGGTCGGCAACGCCGGTGGGAGACTCGAAAGAAAACGACGGGAATTCACACCATGTCCATTGAAAGCAACACGGAGAACCACTCGGCCTCTGACACGTACAACCAACTGCCACCCGTCCGCAAAGGTTCCGGGCTGCGCATCGTCTTTTACATCGTGCTGGTGGTTGTGCTGGCCGGGATTGTCTGGAAGATTCATCAGAACCAGAAGCTCAACGCGGCCAACAGCGCCAGTCAGGCGGCAGCGCTGCTGGGCCGTCCGGTTCCGGTGCAGGTGACGTCCGCGGCCCAGAGGCCAATGCCCATCTACCTGACAGCTCTAGGCACTGTCACGCCGTACATGAGCGTGACCGTGAAGGCGCGCGTCAGCGGCCAACTGGAGCCGGTCAAGTTCACCGAGGGCCAGATGGTCAAGCAGGGCGAGACGATCATGGTGATCGACCCCAGCCCCTACAAGGCCGCGCTCGACCAGGCCAAAGGCACGCTGGCCCACGACCAGGCGCTGCTCAAGGACGCGCAGGCGGAGTTCAGCCGCTACAAGGCGCTTTATGATGCGGGCGTAACCTCCAAAGAGTCGATGCAATCCTACGAAGCCACGCAGGGTCAGTACCTGGGGGCGATCGAATCCGACAAGGCGGCCATCGAGACGGCCCAGTTGCAGCTCGAATGGTGTACCATCCAGTCGCCGATCAGCGGCAAGATCGGCCTGCGGCTGGTGGACCCCGGCAACATCATCGCCGCCGGAACCACCAATCTGGTGATCATCAATCAGATCCAGCCCATCGCCGTTTACTTTACGGTGCCCGAAGACCGGCTTCCACAGATCCTGCATAAGATGCTCGCGGAAAAGCGCCTGCCGGTGGAGGCCTACGACCAGAGCGACACGCAAAAGCTGGGCACGGGCTATCTGCTCACCGCCGACAACCAGATCGACACCACCACCGGGACCGGCAAGCTGAAGGCGGTCTTTGACAACCAGGACGGCGCGCTCTTTCCCAACCAGTTCGTGAACATTCACCTGGTGCTGGAGGAACGGCCCAATGCGCTGGTGGCGCCCTCGGCGGCTCTCCAGTCCGGATTGCAAGGCTCCTTCGTCTGGGTGGTTGATTCCGACCCTGTCAAGAAGACCTCCGTGGCCAAAATGCAACCGGTGAAGATTGCGCTGGCCGAGGGGCAGTTCACCATCCTGGACAGCGGCCTGCAAGCCGGTCAGCAGGTGGTCGTGGACGGCGCGGAACGGCTCAAACCCGGTCAGCCGGTGACGGCCAGCGCCGCCAGGCAGCACGTCAATCAAGGCGCAGGTCAGGCCAGCGGCAATCAGCCCAAGAAGGAGCAGCAGTGAGCCTGAGTCCTTCCCGGCCCTTCATTCTGCGCCCGGTGGCCACCTCGCTGCTGATGGCGGCGATCCTGCTGGCCGGCTTCATCGGCTACCAGCAGTTGCCGGTCTCCGCGCTGCCTGAGGTGGATTACCCGATCATTCAGGTGCTCACCTTCTATCCCGGCGCCGGGCCGGAGGTGATGGCCTCTTCGGTGACCGCGCCGCTGGAGCGCCAGTTCGGCCAGATGCCGGGCCTCAAGCAGATGACCTCGGAGAGCAGCGGCGGCGGCTCGGTCATCACGCTGGAGTTTGGTCTCGACGAGAATATCGACGTGGCCGAGCAGGAGGTGCAGGCGGCCATCAACGCGGGCAACAGCTTCCTGCCCACCGATCTGCCTAACCCGCCCATCTACAGCAAGGTGAACCCCGCCGACGCGCCCATCATGAC
>CAYVGW010000216.1:0-6284 GCA_964450895.1 uncultured Occallatibacter sp.
ACTCAATTCAGGCAGGTTTTGTAATAAGGGCACGACTTTAGTCGGGCCGCAAACGTCTGATAATAAAGGATGGGCTTTAGCCCCTGCGGGAAGGTTTTCTGGATTTTCGACTTTCCCCACACTCCCCCACCGGCGTTTCCGACCTGCCACGGATGAAACGGCCGCATGACCGGAGGGTTGTTTCTGATTAGAAGGACCTCTTGCGCACAGCACAAACGAAATCCGCCCGCCGGCGCCTTGAATCTGCGCCGGCGGGCGGATTCTTGTATCCATCGAAAGAAAGCTCACCGTGAAACGCTAGAAGGTGAACTTGGCCGCGAACTCCATGGTACGCGCTTCATAGCTCGGTGTGCCCGAGGTGCTGGTGATGGTGCCTACCGAGGCGGTGTTGGAGATAGCCGCATTGGGTGTGCCCAGGTTGGGGTGATTGGCGAGGTTAAAGACATCGGCGCGGAGCTGGACATTGTAACGATTCATCCACTTCGTGTTCTTCTGCAGGCTCAAATCCCAATCCTGGAATCCAGGCCCGCGCAGCATGTTGTAGCCGGAGGTGCCGTAGGCTCCCCCAGGGATGCCGTTGGCGTCGGTCGGCGCGGTGAAGGCCGCCGGGTTGAACCACAGAGTCTTGCTCTTGCTGGCAGGATAGAGCGCAACGCCCGGCACCCGATTGGCGCGCCCGCTGACCACGCCCGGATAGGTCGTTGTCACTCCATTCAGGGTGACTTTTTGTGAGGCGGTGAAGGTCACCGAGAAGGGCTGCCCGCTTTGGAGGTCGGTCGCTCCTGAGAGCTGCCATCCCTTGACGATCTTGTCCAGCAATGGCCCCGCATTGCCGAGCAGCAACTGACCCTGTCCGAGGGGCAGCGCGTAGGAGTAGTTCAGTTGCAGCACCTGCGGCGTGATGCCGGAGACAGGGCCGTAGGAGTCGCGGGGATACTTGCCCGTCGGGTTTTCAATGTTTTCCGTGCCCAGCACACGCGTCCATTGATACTCCGCGCCGAAGGCCAGGCCCTTCGAGTACTGCTTGTGCAGGCCCGCTTGCAGAGAGTTCATTTCGCTGTGGAACATGGGAACGACGACCTGCGTGATTGCGCCCAGCACCTGGAAAGGCGCGGTTGCCGACGGAGATTTGGTGATGTCGAAGGGATCGGCAAGGTTGAGGTTGGGGGTCGTGTTACCGGTCCCGCCGTAGTTGTTCTGCTTCAGGTTGTGCTGACCCACATAGCCCACGCGCAGGTCGAGGCTTTGCGAGAACTGATGCTCCAGCGCCAGGTTGTACTCCTCGGTGTAGGGCGTCACCAGGTTGTGTTCGGCGTATACGCCGGGCCGGCCGCCGGCGGCTCCCGAACCGGAGAAGGGCGCGCTCATGGTGAAGGTCGATCCTGCCGCATATTTCGCCGTATTGGTGTAGCTCAGCGTGGCCTGGAAGGGCAGGTCGCCGAAGATGCCGCTGCCCATGTAAGAGGCGGGCAACAGGTTGAAATAGATGCCTGCCGCGCCGCGCAGCACGGTGTTGTGCTTCAATTCATAGGCAAAGCCCAGCCGCGGGGCGAAGTTCTTGGTGTCGCGGCCCAGGTACGCGAATGGATCGTTCGACATGCCCGAGGCGGAGGAAAGCGCCAGAAGATTGTTGTTGCTTAGCAGCGTCTGATAGGCGCCGACGATGGTGGAAGGATAAGCGCTGCCGAAGACCACCACCTGGCTCTTCTCGGGAATCCACAGCGAGTTCTGGTCGTAGGGGCCTGGAGCAAACCACTGCAGGTCGTAGCGCAGGCCGACGTTGATGGTCAGCTTATGCAGCGGCTTCCAGTCGTCCTGAAGATAGCCGCCCCACTGGCTGGAGATGTTGCGCGTGACCAGCGAAGCGGGGGTGTTCTGCGCGGTTGACGAGGGCAGGCCGAGCAGAAAGTCCGCCAGCGCCACCCCGGTGTACTGGTTGGCGAAAGTGTAGGAGCCGCGCGCCGGGCCATTGCTTCCGCCGGCCGCAACATTCCAGTGATTGTCGTAAAGATACGAGACACCGGCCTTGAGGGCGTGCTTGGACAGAACCTTGGTCAGCGATGTATTGATCTGCCCATCCTGCTCCAAATCCTTCGATCCAGACTCGCCAACCGACTGGATGTTGCTGATGCTGATCTGCGGCGCGCCCTCGATCAACTGCGGGCTTAGCCCAGGGATGATCGACTCCCAGTTGGTGGCCACGTTCTGCGGGGTGCGGTAGATGGGCAGATGAAAGAACGACCCGTTGGTGTCGAAGACCAAGGTCGGCGAGAAGGCATGGGTGTAACCCAGGATGAACTGCGAGTTGTGCTCGCCGTCGCCGGAGTTGCCGCCCTGCAGGCTGTCGTTGCCCACCGTCGTATTGGGTCCGTAGAAGGCCCGCAGCCACGTGAAGCGGAGGCTATTGTTCTCGTTGATCTTGTGATCTAAACGCAGCGAAATGCGATCGACGGTATTCTTGTAGGGAACATTTTCGAAGGTATTGACGCCCGTCCCGCTGGTCGTCGGCAGCGGGTAGAGCTTGTCGAGAAGCGCCAGGGAGACGGAGTTCAGCCGCGCGGTGGGAATGGTGTTGTTGGCGAAGGCCGCTCCGGTGGTCGGATCGATGATGGTGCTGCTCAACTCGGTAAAGACCCCGGTACGTTCCAGCGCCGTCGGCTGTTGCGTGCTCTTGGAGGTCGATTGGGTGAGGCGGAATCCCTCGTAAGCAAAGAAGAAAAAGCTGCGATCCTTGCCGTTGTACAGGTGCGGAATGAGTACCGGACCGGCGAAGTTGCCGCCGAACTCGTTGCGCTCATAGGGTGGACGCGCTGTGCTGCCGTTGAAGTACGGCTTCGCCGAAGTGCCCTTGGAACGGTTGTACTCCAGCAATTCGCCGTGAAAATGATTGGTGCCGCCGGCGGAAACAACCGTGATTTGCGTCGGCTGGTTGAACTCAGCCGGAGCGCCGGTGGCCAGCACCTTGAACTCGGCCAGCGCGTCCAGCGAGGGAACCTCGGGCTCGGCGCGTTGCAGCGTGACCTCGGCGTTGGTCACGCCATCCAGTGTGCTTCCCAGACCGCCATACGAGTTGCGGCTGCCCGTACCGGCCGCCACGGTCAGACCGCGCGTGGCCATCTGATCCTGCGCGCCTACCCCTTGCACCCCGGGCGCCTGCGCCACCAGCCCCATGACGCTCAATCGTCCATTCAGAGGCGTGTTCTGGATGGCGGCGCTGTCGATGACCTCGCCCACTGAGGAATCCTCGGTCTGGATCACCGGAGCGGCGGTCGTGACGGTGACCGTCGCCTGCTCCGAGCCAACCTGCAGTTGCGCGTCAACCAGCGCCACCTCGCCGATCTGCAGAACAATGTTGTTCTGCTCGTATGCCTTGAAGCCGGCCTTGTCCACCTTCACGCTGTAGTTGCCCGGTTGCAACTGGGTGATTTTATAGCTTCCAATCTCGGTGGTCTGGATCGAACGGACAGCGTTTGTGTCCGTATTGCGAATGGTGACGGTGGCTTCCGGAATGATCGCTCCGTTCGGGTCGGTTACGGTGCCGGTGATTGACCCGGTAATGCCCTGAGCCAGCGCCCCCGGCGCCAGTGCAAGCATGAGCAGAAGGCTGGCAAAGAGGGTGGTTGCCGCAATTCGGGTTGACCCCGAAAGCCTTCCTGACTTCTTTGCGAATTTGCGCGTGAAAACGTTCATGACTGCCTCCCAATTCATTGTGTGAAAACTTTGTGAAATTGCCTTGATTTGTCAGATCTCATCCTTGCAAGCCTCGGCGGCTTCCGGTTTGCAGCTCTGCAATAGCTCTCCGCAAATCCGCGCGATTCTATTACATCTGTATGCTGCATTTTCACGCGAACAATAGACAAGTGAATTCACTGTAAGACAAATGTGAGAAATAAAGGTTAAGAACCTATTGATCCGGCCTGAAAGGATTGCGATATAAAAATTCCGTCACCCTGTGCGGAGCGTAGCGGAGTCGAAGAACCTGCGGTTGCTTTTCGGCGACAATCTCGCAATGCATTCCTGCCGGATCAATAATCAGAAACAACCCTCCGGTTATGCGGCCGTTTCATCCGTGGCAGGTCGGAAACTCCGGTGGGAAACTGTGCTGAAAGTCAGGTTTTGAAAAGGCACGGCTTTATCTGTGCCGTAAGTCGCGTGTAATCAACGTGGCTTTACAGGCTGCGGAAAATCTCAATTCAGGCAGGTTTTGTAATAAGGGAACGACTTTAGTCGGGCCGCAAAACGTTGATAATAAAGAATGGGCTTCAGCCCCTGCGGGAAGGTTTTCGAGATTTTCGACTTTCACCACAGGCGGCTAGGGTGGGATAGTTGCGGCGCTGGCCTTCCTAGTTCACCACAGGCGGCTAGGGTGGAATAGTTGCGGCGTCGGCCTTCCTAGTACACCACAGGCGGCTAGGGTGGAATAGTTGCGGTGCCGGCCTTCCTAGTACTACAGTCGCAGATAAAAGGAACCGGAGGGAGCAGGGGCATTTATGCCCCTGAAAGAGCGCGAATTTGAAGGGCCTTTAGGCCCGGGCCTTTGTAAATTCTTTCAAGTACAACTGTAGTATTAGCGCCGTGACAGCTTGATTGTGGAATCACCGGAATGTAGCGCCGGTCTCCAGACCGGCTGTCCTGCGGGCGTCCCCGCCCGCACTTGTTCAGGATTGATTACCAATTCATACGGTCGAGATACTAGCGCGGATGGATCCGAACCGCCTTCACTTCTGTCCGCAGAGGCGTTCCCACCAGCTTGGAACTGGCCAGCAGAACTTCAAAAAACGGGAAACGCCCGTTCGGAACCTTTTGTCGAATGGTGGCCAGACCCTCGCGCGAAGTGACCCACTCCCCGGCTGAAAGGGTAGCTTGGGAGTCGGTCCCCGCGATAATCAAGGCCACGCGATTTTCGCTCAGATTGGGCACAAAGGCCACGATGCTGTACCCGTGATTCGGTTCTGAAGGGAGTTCGTAGTAGGATTGCTCCCCCGCCATCGGCGCGCGATTGACGATGCGCGAATGGTGCTGCGCGGCGTCATATTCCACGTAAAAATCCATCCGGTCCCGATACAGCGCCACCCACGGATTGGACTCCGGGCCCCCGATCAGGATGACGATGTTCGCCTTGATGCTCTCCGGTGTGTAGGCGCGCGCGGAAGCCAGCTTGAGGTTGGGCGTGAGTCCGCCCAGCCGCATCACGCGTTCGGCAACGCGAAAGTCGCCCACGCTGCCCAGTTCCCGGCCCAGGACCATCTTCAGCGTGTTGCGGGTCTCGGGCGAGAGTTCGGGCAGATCAATGTCGTTTTTGTACCGGTAATCCAGGTAGTCGTCCAGCGTGACGGGGCGCTTCAGTGTGTCAACGGCCAGCGCCAGGGAGGTGTCGGCGGTCACAATGTCCACCTCCTCGTTGGAAGAGAAGAACTCAGACCAGAATGCCCGGCGCACAGGGTCCGCTTGCCAGGGGGTCGCCTGGGATCGAAGCGCCGCGTTCTGCCATAGCAAATAGGCTACGCCAAAGCAGAGAACAACCGCGCCTGCGGTAACCGCCCAAAAACCCCGCCAATAGGAGCTTTCGTGGCTTCCCCGGCTTCGGGAACTCGCCGCGGCTTCCTCCGCTTCCTGGCTCTCTCCGGCGGCAGACGGGACTTCGCCCGCTTCTGGACGGCTCCCGTTGTCGGACGCATCCCGCGCTCCCTCCACCTGCCGGCGGAAGAAGACTGGAACATAGGCGCCGCGAGGAATTTCAACCAGAAGCGTCTCGCTGGACCCCTCATCCTCGAAATAAAGCCCAAGGCGCTTGCGCAGCTCGGTCACATTCACGCGGACGATATTGTCCAGGCTGGTGTCGTAGTCGCCGGAGCGACCGAATACGGCGGCGCCGATCTCCTGTTCGTGGATGGCGGTGACCCCTAGATGGACCGACTGCGTGCCGATGTACAGCAGCAACTCCCGCAGCCGCAGCGCGCGCTTGAACTCGCCGCTGTTCCGGATGCGCTCGATCAACTCCCAGCGTTCGGCTGCGCTGATCTCCGCATGGCCTGACTCTGGGGCGGCTTTGGTCACTCATCCCTCCCATGGGAGTTGCTCAAAGATTGCATACTTAGCAGTATACGCTCGCCCTTGCCAGCTCAATTTGAATGGCGCGTGAATGCGCTGGAAGTGACCGCATGATCTGGCAACGGCCGATATGGAGCGCCGGCCTCCTGGCCGGCTGTCGCGTGGACGTCCGCGTCCACGCCTGCTCCTAATGAACGGGATGCTCATGCGGCGATAGGAACGAGCTGGAAGCC